>DASRNI010000001.1:0-20222 GCA_035647455.1 Bacilli bacterium
AGCACTGCGAATTAAGGCATCAGTTTTATTATCAACCGCACTTAAAGCGTCATCAAAGATTAAAATCGGTTTATCACTTACTAAGACACGGGCAATGGCAACGCGCTGCTTTTGGCCACCAGAAAGTGTTGTGCCCCGTTCTCCAACCATCGTGTCATAACCTTTACTGAAACTTCGTATATCCGCGTTAATCGTCGCTATTTCACTCGCATCTTCAATTAACGCAAACGGAATACTTTTACTTGTAATACTAATGTTTTCGCGAATTGTTTTCGAATAAAGAAACGGATTTTGTAAGACGGCACCGATGTTTTTCCGTAAGTGATGCTTTTCAATCTCACGGAGTTCAACGCCATCAACTAAAATACTACCTTCATATTCATACATCCGCATTAGTAAATTCATAATCGTTGTTTTTCCGCTACCCGTTCGACCAATAAAGGCGACTGTTTGACCTTTTTTAATCGTAAAATTAAGTTTACGTAATGCATAGTCTTCGGCATCAGGAAACTTAAACGAAACATCTTTAAAAATAATCTCCCCATTAATCGCGGGTTTTTCTTTTCCGTTCACGGTGAATTCGCTTTGCTCGGCGAGTATTTCATTAATCCGCGTCATGGCGACGTTCGCCATTGAAAAGTCATTGATCAGCCGCCCAAGTCCACGGACCGGCCAAATTAAGAGACCAATGAGCATCAGTGCGGCCGCAACGTCAGGTGCGTTTAAATGGCCGTTAAGGGAAAGGTAGATACCAACAAGCGTAATCACTAAGTATTGCGATAAGGCGAGAAAGTCCATCATCCCCCAATATAAGCCCACTACTTTGTTTGTTTTAATGCGTTCCGTTGTGTGGGCTAAGTTTTTTTCATCGAGTTTACTAATTTCAAAGTTTTCATTTGCAAACGCTTTAACAATTTTAATATTATTGACGTTTTCTTGGATGACCGTAATCATTTCCGCTTCTTTTTCTTCAATTTCACGATATCGTTTCCGCACTCGACCGAAGTAAAGAATACTAGAAACAGCGTAAATTGGAATTGTCGCAAGGGCAATGTACATTAAAAGTGGGCTTAAAAAGTACATTTGGTACGCTCCGCTGAGTAATGTAAAAACAAGCCCAAAAGCATCCATAAACCGAACAACAATAAAACCTGTTGTCGTTTCAACATCACTTGTTACACGCTGAATTAAATCACCCGTATCGCTATTATTTAAATAATGGTACGGCAAACTTTGAATATGGTCGAAAAGTTTCACACGGAGTTCAAGCGCAATTTGTTCTTGCAGTCGCGCCTGTATTGTTCGTTCGCCAATCATTAATGTAAAGCGCGTTACTTGCCACGTTAAAAGACTAAGCGCAATAAAAATGACGGCTTGCAATGCTGTTTCAGCGCTATTTAAAAACGTTAAAACAAAACCCGGTAAATTAACATCAGTCACTGTACCGCCGATGTTTTGTAAGTATTTTAATAAATACTGCGTGAAAAGCGGAACAAAGCTATATGTTACACGATGAAAAACGACGAGCAAAAGCGCGACAATTAAAAGGGGGAAATGCCCCTTAAGTAAAGAAAATAGTGAATTTGATCTTTTTTTCATCTGTAATAAAAGAGGTTATACCTCTTGCTCTATTTTACGCTATTTAATTAAAAATACTTTGTATTTTATAAAGAAACTACATTTCTTTCAAAACGACTGTTAGTGGTGTGCCATCAACGTCATCAAGTTTTAACGGTAAAGCGATTAGTTCGTACGTCCCTTCTGGCACTTCTTTAAGACGTAAGCCTTCAATAATCCAAACATTATGATTAATTAATGTATGGTGGGTTGGGTGGCCCGGTTGATCGCGCTCAATTCCAAGTGCATCAAGACCAACTGCGAATACTTTTTTCGCTGCTAAATATTTTGCGGCGTCGTAACCTACAAAAATAAACTCAACATTAAAATAGTCTTCATCACTATTTTTCGTTTTAAGAAATATTGTTTCACCTGCAGCTATATTAAATTTTTCTAAGTGTTCCGGTTTTATTTCACCAGTAACATTCGTTAAGTCTAGCACACGAGCGGTACGTAAAAATGTTGTTACGTCAAAACCTTTACTCGTCACGCCGTCGTCTTGAACGTGACGGGCAAAGTCCATATGTGTGCCGGTATGAACGTTAAACTTTACATACGTTTCATTCGTGCTGTCACCAGCCTTTTTACTACTTGCAACCGTAAACACAGGTTTCTTTTCCACCTTATCTTTATAAACAACAATATTTTCATTAATTGTCATTGTGACATCGTACATTTTTTTCATCTTCTTACTCCAAACTATACCCATCTTCATAAATTACAAGTTTCGTTCTTGGAACTTGGGCAATTATTTTCCAAGCATACATTATTTCTTCCCAATCAGGGAATAAGCTTTTATGCGTTAAAATCATTTCAAGAAAAAGCTTTTCGTACGCTTCTTTAACGTTATTCGGGAAAACGCACGTATAACAATATTCAAACGCTGTTTGTTCAATAAGTTGCTCGTAGCCTGGTTGCTTCCCGTTTAGCGTATGAACAATCTTCGCTTCCGGCGCTAAATAAATCCGCAACGTATTTGGATAAACTTCGTCATCAAAAAGCGTGTGCGTTGCTGGTTTCTTAAAGATAATCTCAATATATGCTTCTTTTTTAGCTAGTTTCTTTCCGGTATAAACGTAAATTGGTACCCCGTCAAATAAGCCATTATTAACGACGAGTTTTAAAAAGGCTAGCGTTGGTGTTTTTGAGTTTTTCTTAACACCACTTTCCGTTAAATATGACTGATACTGACCTAAAACCGTACTTTTTTCGTCAATCTTGATATTTTTCAAAACATCAAGCTTTGTCTTTTTAATATCTTTGCTATTTAAAGAAGCGGGCGTTTTCATCGCAACAAGGGCGACAATTTGTAGTAAGTGACTTTGCACCATATCGCTTAAGACACCAACTTGATCGTAATAAGCCCCACGCTTTAAAATTCCTTCGTCTTCACTCACAATAATTTTTACTTCATCAATATATTCTTTACTCCAAAGAGAAGAATATTTAATATTTGCAAAACGGAGTGTGAGTAAGTTTTGAATCATCTCTTTACCTAAATAATGATCAACACGATAAATTTGTTTTTCACTAAAGTACTTTGTGACAATTTCATTAATATCTTGAGCGTCTTTAAAATTAAGGCCAAACGGCTTTTCAAAAGCGAGCACATCGTCGTCACTATCTTTAGTCGCAATGTTATAGCGACTTAAGCCAAGCGCAATGTCGGCGAATAAGTTTGGGCCAACCGCAAAATAAAAGATTTTTTTAACGCGGGCGAACCCTTGACTTTCTTCGGTGATTTTCGTCGCCAAACTTTCAAAACTTTCGACTTCGGTGAGATTAACATTGACATAATCAAGGTACGGTTTAAGCACCTTTAAATTACCGCTAAAGCTATGTTGTTTCGTGACAAACGCAAAGTAATCTTCATTCATAAAGTCACGACGACCAACGGCAAGAACTTTGACGTCACTTGCAAATTCTTTGTCAGTGATTAAATTACTTAACGCTGGTAAAAGCTTCCGTAACGCTAAGTCACCAGTTGCCCCGAAAATCGTCACAATTAACTTATTTTTCATCTTTTTTATACACTTTATGGCCACCAAATTCATTTCTTATTGCGGCCACAACTTTCTCGCCAAACTTCGTTTCGTCTTTACTTTTATAACGGGCAAATAGCGCTGCGGTAATAACGGGGAGCGCGACTTTACTGCTTAACGCTTCTTCAATCATCCACATCCCTTCGCCGCTATCATCAACAACTCCTGCTAATTCACTTAACTCAGGACTCTTGCTAAACGCATCACGAATATTTTTAATTAAAAGTGATTCAATTATTGAACCGTGATTCCAGACGTTTGCAATTTGATAGTAATCAAGTTCGAAGTCACTCTTTTCTAAAAAGGCGAAGCCTTCACCAATTGCTTGCATCATTCCGTATTCAATCCCGTTATGGACCATTTTTACAAAGTGCCCTGCTCCCGGCTTACCAACGTGAGCGTAACCGTCCTTCGTTGCTATTTTAAGAAAGACTGGTTCAAGTTTTTTAATGACTTCTATTTCTCCACCCGCCATTAAGCACGCACCATTACGCGCACCATGTGTTCCGCCACTTGTGCCTAAATCAATAAAATCAAGTCCATGGTCTTTTAGTGTAGCGTGGCGCATAATACTTAAGTTAAAGTTTGAATTACCACCGTCAACAATAATGTCACCTTTTTTCAAGAGCGGACGAATTTCTAAAAGTACTTGGTCGACAACGTTATTTGGAACTAAAAGCCACACGACATAATTTTCATCGTTACGCTTTAAAAGTTCACCGTAACTATCCGCGACCGGAATATTTAACGCTCGCGCTGCGTCACGCGTTTTTTGACTGCGGGCATAACCTGTTACGTCAAGCTCGTGATCTAACATATTTTGGGCAATATTCATCCCCATTTTTCCTAAACCGATTAATTTAATTTTCATTTTAAAAGCTCCTTTATCATTACTATTATATATTAAGTGAACGTTATTTTAATAACGTTGCATTTTAAGTCCACTCGAATTGGCCGGTATATAGCTCATAATACACGCGTTTTTCATTAATTAAGTCGTCGTGACTACCGCGCTCAATTATCTCACCTTTTTCTAAAACTAAAATCGCCTTAGCGTTTTTAATTGTACTTAAGCGGTGGGCAATCACGAAAACGGTTTTGTTTTCCATTAATTCGTCCATCGCCTTTTGAATGAGTTTTTCACTCCGTGTATCAATATTACTCGTTGCTTCATCTAGAATTAAAACTGGCGGCTGGACAATCGCAGCACGGGCGAGCGCTAAAAGTTGGCGCTGTCCACTCGATAAATTACTTGCGTTATCGGTAATGTACGTATTATAGCCGTCCGGTAAATGTTCAATAAAAAAGTTCGCGTTACTTATTTCTGCCGCTTTTTTCGCTTCAACAATTGTTGTCCCAGGTGAAGCATACGTGATATTATTTAAAATCGTATCACTAAAAAGATGCGTATCTTGAATAACGACACTGACACTACGACGTAAATCGTCTTTTTTAATGTCGCGAATATCGATCCCGTCGTACGTTATTGTTCCGCTATTGATTTCATAAAAACGCGTAATTAAGTTAATAATCGTTGTTTTACCAGCACCGGTTGAACCAACTAAAGCAATCTTTTCGCCTTTACTAGCGTAAAGTGAAACATTTTTTAAAACAAGCGCGTCTGGATCATAACCAAAGCTTACGTTATCAAAGATAACGTCACCAACAAACTTTTTATATGTAAAGCCGTTTTCTGTTGGAATCTTCCACGCAAGTGTTGGGGTTGGTTCCATTGTTTCAACGATTTCGCCGTCAAGCGTAACCGCACTTACAAGTGTAACTTCTCCTTCATCAACTTCTTTCGCTTCATCGAGAAAATTAAAGATTCGTTCCGCACCAGCAATACCGTTATAAAGCGCGTTAATTTGATTCGTAATTTGGTTAAACGGATTACTACTTTGGCGGACATAAATTAAGTACGATGCGAGCGCACCAAGATTAATAAATCCGCTTAAAGCAAAGAGTGCACCTGCGACACTACTTATCGCGTAATTAAAGTAAGACAAACTCACAATAATCGGGGTGACACGTAAAGCATTTTCATGCGCGTTCGTCGCCGCTTCTTTGAAGTTAGTGTCAACTTTTTCAAAGTTACTAAAATCTTTATCGTGACGCATAAACATATCACTAACTTTTAAACCCATCACCATTTCTTCGACAAAGCTATTTAGTTCCGCAACTTCTTTTTGGGTTTCGCGGAAATATTTCTGTGCTCTTTTAGCATTGATTCGTAAAAAGAGAAACATGAGACCAATAAAGAAAATAACAATCAGTGATAAGTAAATATTAATTAAAAAGAGAAAAACAATCGTACCGGTAGCCATCACAAAAGAAAAGATAATCGTCGTAAAGCCGGTGTTAAGTGCTTCATTAAGTGTATCAATGTCATTCGTAAAGTAGCTCATAATATCACCGCGATTACGGCGGTCAAAATAGCTAACGGGTAAGTACTCCATATGCGCGAAAAGCTCATTGCGAATTTCGCTAATGATTTTTTGGGAAAGTTGGACCATGAGCGGATTATAAATTGCTGCGCTACTAGCACCAATAAGAAACATTATTCCAAGTTTAATGAGCGGAATAGTCATCGCACTAATTTCGTTTGTTAATAAATATTCATCAATTAAAAAGTGAATTTGGTAAATCCCAAAAACATTAACAAAACCACTGATAATTACGAGCACGACGATAAACGTTAATTGATACGGGTACTTTGCTAAGTACTTTAAAAGTCGCCTTAACGTTCTTCGCTTATTCACGCGCGGTTTCATACTTTCGCTCCTTCGAGCTGCATTTCATATATATCCCGGTAAATAATATCTTTTTCAAGTAGTTCGTCATGTGTACCTTTGTTATGAATTTTTCCTTCGTGCAAGACAATGATTTCGTCAGCGTCACTAAGAGCACTAATCCGCTGACTTACTTTAATAAGCGTTAATTCAGGGTAATATTTATTTAAGTTTTCTTTAATTTTATTTTCGTTAATCGTATCAATCGCACTTAAGCTGTCATCAAGAATTAATACTTTTGGCTTCGTAATTAAAGCCCGTGCAAGCATGAGTCGCTGCTTTTGACCACCACTAAAGTTTTTCCCGGCTTGTTCAACAAGACTATTTAAGCCGTCCGGTAGTTTCGTTACAATTTCAAGCGCTAAACTTGCCGTTAATGCCCGTTCAATTTCTGCGTCACTTGCCGCTTCGTTGCCCCACTTTAAGTTTTCTCTTATTGTTCCTTTAAAAAGCATATTACTTTGAAAGACAACATGAACACTTTCGAGTAAGTCATTTTTACTTAACTCTTTAATATTAATTCCGTCCAACTTTACTTCGCCGCTTGTTACATCATAAAGTCGCGCGAGCAAGTGGACAAGCGTTGATTTCCCGCTGCCAGTTTGGCCAATAATTCCTAAAGTTTGCTGTTTATTAAGTTTAAACGAGATATTTTCTAAAATTGGCGCAGAACTTTCTTTATATTTAAAAGTAACGTTATTTACTTCGATTACTCCCGCTTTAACTTCATCTTTACTTTCTTGAACAAAACTAAATTCGTTCTCACTTTCAAGTAATTCGACAATCCGTTCACCCGATGCAAATGTGCGGGAAAGCATAATTAAAAGCTGGGCAAGCATTAAAAGTACGTTTAGAAGCTGTAGTGTATACGTTAAGAGTCCCGTAATTTGTCCGACCTTCGCGTCACCCGTACTAATAAGATCACCACCAACAAAAAGCAAAGCAATAATTGCACTATAAAGCCCTAACTGCATGAGTGGCGTATTAAAAGAAACCGTTCGAAACGCCTTTGCCGCTGTTTTACGGTACGTGTTATTAATTTTTTCAAACTTCTTTATTTCTTCTTCTTGCGTCACGTAACTTTTCACAACACGAATCGCTTGAATGTTTTCTTGGAGTGTTAAGTTTAAATTATCAAAAGCGCGTTGAAGATAATTAAAAATTGGCCGTACTTTAAAAACAATCACGAGCATTAAGCCACCAATGATCGGTAAAACAAACGCATAAATTATTGCAAGTTTAGCGTTCATTTGAAACGAAAGCGCAAGCACCATCACAACCATAAATGGGGCGCGGAAAAGTCCGCGGAAGCCAATAATAATTGCGTTTTGGATTGTGTATGTATCATTCGTTAAGCGTGAAATAAGCGACGATGTGGCAAACTTTTCCCGGCTTTTCACACTCATGCTTTGAAGTTTCGCAAACTGGGCTTTCCGTAGTTCACTGCCAAAACCTTGACCAGTGCGAGCGACGTACTTCACGCCAATGATCCCGACGAAAAAAGCAAGCGTACTAAAAAGAATCATGAGTGATCCCCAAAGATAAATATACGGCATATCGCGGTTAGCAATCCCGACGTCAACAATTTGCGCGTTCATAAACGGGACCATTGTTTCCAGCGCTGTTTCAAGAATAATTAAAAAAATCGCCAGTAATGCGCTCTTTCGGACCGGTTTAAAATACTTTAATAATGCTTTATTCATACATGAATAATTGTAGCATATTTAATCATTCTTTTCGTCTTGATTGCTATTAACGTTTGTTAAGCTTAAAACATCTTTTATTGTGATTATTGTTGGTGCTTTAAACTTAAAGCGACGGAAAAATGTTAAGTGTTTCATCGCTTTTAAAAGCTTAATCATCAGTACCGTATTGTTATAGCCTTCACGCTCAAACCCGGCCATAGCGCTTTCATCAAAATTAAGCGATACTTGCGGAAAAGGGCCAAGACTTTCCGGGGGTGAAAGATCAATCAGCGTCACATCGGGCGCGTAGCTATAAACATCAAAGCGGTCACTAAGGGCACACGTAATAATTACTTTATAGCCGCGGTCAATTAATGTTTCGACCGGAAAGTTATTGACGACCCCGCCATCAACATAGCGCGCTTCTTCAATACTTTGCGCCCGAAAAACAAAGGGCATCGCTGTACTTGCGTTTATATATTCAAGCGGACGCTCACTTTTATTTAAATGAATCGTTTTGCCAATAAAGTTTTTAAAGCGAATATTTTTTAAAAATCCTTTTTCTGGCGGACGTGCCACTAAAATAAACGTATCAACTTTGCTTTTTTTAATTTTTTCTTCGTCAATCAAACTTTTTACATCATTAAAAAGGTGATCAGTTTTAAAAAGACCTAACTCTTCAAGACTAAACGAACGGAATGTTTTTTGGTAAATGTTTTTATTCGTGAAATTCGCCCACACAGCCTTGCGGGTTTCTAAATCTACTTTTGTAGCGACAAGTAAGCCATTAATTGCGCCAATTGAAACACCAGAAACCGCTTTAATACGCGGAATTAATTTATACTCTTCAAGTGCACGGATCACGCCGAGTTGGTAGGCACCTTTCGCACCCCCACCACCAAGCATTAAACCGACATTACGAAACTTCGTCTTGTTCTTCTTCATCTTCTTGACCACTAAAGCTTATTGGTGCGTCAACTTCTTTAATTAAACCTTCACTTAAAAGTGTTACTCGTTTTTTACGTGGCAAACTAAAATCTTCACTCCCAACGGGTAACATTCCTTTAGCAATATTTTGATTTAAAAATGATAAATCAATTAATGCAAGCGCGTCACTTAAATCTTTCTCACGGCGAATACGAATATAGATATTTGTTTGTTCGTGTTCTTTATAGTGACTGACATCAGTAACCCGGTAATCTGTTTCCTTTAAGTCCGCTAGCGGTAACGCTAAATAAAGTCGCATCGTTTGTCCTTGGAGTCGGAGTTTTAAAACAATTTTGCCGCGGTAAAGAAATGTTTCTTCCTTCCACGTATAACTACTTACAACATTAGCGTAACTAAGAATATGATTTTTAAGTTTATTGTAGCGCGCTAAGCTTTCATCAGGAGCAAGTGTAAGGCGCGCAACATACGAATAGTTATAGCTTTTTCCGGGAGCACTTGGTAACGGTTCATTATAATCAATCGGCGGTTTTCCTTTAAAAAGATACACGATTCTTTGCCATAAGGAAGGACCTTTTTCTTTAACTTCTGCTTTTTCTTGCTCAACTTCTTCCGCACGACCAAAAAAAGTGTGACGATTCAGAAAAATATAAAAGACGGTAAATAAAACCATCAGCGTGACAATAATTATTGTCATTTTTGTCATGTCACTTAAATTAAAGTTCATTGCGGGCGATTTCCTTACTTATATTTTACGTTATTTCCGACTTTTTTTAAAGTTATTCAGTTAGAAAGGTCGCTTTAATTTGGGCTAGTTCCGTGTCAGTTAAACCAATTAAGCGTAAATAGTTTTCACTGCTGCCAAACTTTTCATCGATATACATGAGTGTTTTTTCCATATATTCTGGTTCGCTAAGTACGAGTTTAACCCATTCTGGTGGGAGCTTTTTATAGCCTGGTCGCTCTTTGTTGTTTTCGTATGATTCACTATAATTACTAACAATTGTCGCCCGATCAAGCCCGACTATTTCAAAAAGGAGCATCGCAATAATGCCAGTGCGGTCTTTCCCCGCCGTACAGTGAAAATAAATGCCTTCTTCGGGATACTTTAAGAAAATATCAAAGACTTGCTTGATCTGCGGCTGTGCGTCATTTAGTAAATCAAGATAAAGTTCACTTAAGTCTTTATACCCGGCATTACGCATTTGATAAAATTCGCCCATCATATCGACGTGATAGTAAACTGTATCGCGATAATCGCGAAGCGGACTAAGCGTTTTATTAATTTCTTCCGTGTAACGTAAATCAATCACAACGCGCACACCTAAATCATAAAAATGCGCTTTTTCTTTTTCACTAATGTCACCTTTTGCCGAGCCGCGAATGTATTTATACTTTTTCGTCGTTTTCCCTTCAAGTGTTGTAAAACCGCCCATATCACGGACATTATAAAGTTTTTCTAATAAAAATAAGTTGTTTTTTTCTTTAACCATAAAAGCCTCCTATTACTAATTAATATAACATATTAAGCCGCACTACCTTGTTACTAGGAAAAAGGCTTTATGGGGTATAATGCCAAACTGCGACTTTATAAAGCCCCGCTTTTGCGACGGCGCGGTACGGGATGACATAAATTAAAAGCAGCCCAAACGTTAAAGCGACACCGATATACCATAAAATAAAACTAAGTTCGAATTTAACAATATCCCAAAAATGTGCCTTTATTATGCGCCAATTACCTTTAAATATTTCTTTTACGGTAACTCCCCGGTAATTAGGATCCGCGGCAACGTGAAAGACAAAATAAATCGTGAGATAAAAAAGGAAAGTACCGGCGATAACAACAAGCGTCGCAAAGATCGTTTTAAAGTTAAGCCAGCCAGTGCTAGTAATAAGAAGCGGAACTCTAAAAACATAGAAAAAGAGACTTAAAACACTCGAAAACAAAACAAAAAGCAAAAACGCATAAAAGTAAACTACTAGTGAGCGTTTAAACTGATTAAAGCCGCGAAAGACATAAGCAAAACTTGTATCACCAAAATACTCTTCTTCGGCGACATCAATAAAAAACGCTGCCATACTCACAGTAAGCGCACCGCCAAGTAAAAGCGGACCAACAATCGTTAAGCTGCTTAATAGAAAAGCACCTAGCCACAAAAGCAGGGCAAAAAGAATCTTGCCGAAATGGCGATGTAGTTCTTTTCTTGCGTCACGTTTAATCCAAGCTAAATTCATGATTTTACTCCTTATAAACATAATTTTAGCATAGAGTGCTTTTAAAATACGGCTTAAATATAATACTTACGCTATAATGATAGCGAGGTGATCTTATGAATTTAATTAATCAATTACGCGAAGTGCTCACAAACTTACTTAGCACTTTTATTACAAACGAGAGTTTAGTCGCTCTTCTTGTCTCGCTAGCGATGATATTACTCTGGATTTTAATTGCGATCTTGACAATCTTCATTGTGAAAAAAATTGTCTTCCGCGGCAAGAAACTTGAAGAAAAACTTGGACGCAAAGAAACAAAAGAACAAGAAACAGTTAAGCGGCTCATCGTAAACATTATCCAGTTCTTCTTTTTCTTCTGGATTGGGATTATGATTTTACGCGAACTTGGTCTTGATATTGTTCCAATTTTAGCAGGAGCTGGAGTCGTCGCCTTTGCCATCGGCTTTGGTGCGCAAGAACTCATTAAAGATATTATTGCCGGGATGTTTTTAATCGGTGAAAAAACGTTTAAAATTGGTGACTATGTGGAAATCGCGAACCATACGGGAACAATTACGGACGTTGGTGTGCGCCGGATTAAACTTCAAACATGGAAAGGCGAAGTTATCACAATTAATAACGGTGATATCCGCGCGATTAAAAACTTCAGCATTAATCCTGGTGTCGCTGTTGTTGAGTTTCGCGCTGATTATGACTTTGACTTTAAAGTGCTCGAAAGTAAGAAATTTAAAAAGCTCTTAAAGGACTTTCAGGAAAAGCATGAAGATGTTATTAGCATTGACGAACATATTAAACTACTTGACGTTAATGACGGGCTTAAGTTTGTCATTCATATTAAAACGAACATCCGTAAATATACCGGCATTGAACGTTATTTCCGCAAAGCACTGATGGAATTTTTCCAACAAGAAAAAATTGATGTTGTTGTCCCCGTTGTTATTAGTGAACAAACAAAAAACTAGCCGGAGCTAGTTTATATATTTAGTTAAAGTGAAATTTACTCTAAAAAGGGTAAGATTTTATCAATGACCGGGGAAACATCTTCATCAACGAAGTCACCAAAGAAGTCATAAATATCTTCACTAACTTGTTCCATATTAACCGCACTAAATTCGCGGTCAATTACGAGATAAGTTTCCGCTTCTTCGGTTTTTAAAACTGCTTTCGCGAAAAGTAAATTAACGTTAAGTTCATTAATTAAACTAAGTAACGATGCAATATCTGTCTCTTTCTTGACGTCACCAATCATGAGTTTAATTCCGACTTGCATAAAGTCGCTTTTTTTATTCGCGGTAAAGCGAAACTGAAAATAAAACGGTTCGTTGTAAAGCGCTACATCAACAATATTGCCAAAAACATAACCAAAATTCGTCGCGTCTACGTCAAGCGGATACTTAAAATCAAAGTCTTCACCTGTTGCATATATTTTCAGTAACGCAACAATTTCCCGTTCAAGTTCGCGTAAGCTAAATTTAATCATTTCTTGCTCCTAAATCGCTTCTTCTAAACTCGTATTTAAGAAGTTAAATAAAAGTTCAATTAAGTAGCCGATGTTGGGTTGCGCTTCAAGCCCTTTGCGGACAAAACTAATCACTTGTTTGTCATTGCCAATTTCGTAACTAATTGACTTGAGTAATAGCCACGGCGTTTGGTAAAAGTTGCACGCTGCAACAGTGCCACCTGCTTCCGTATCAAAGGCGGTTGCCCCACCTAAAAAGTGTTCTTGCTTTTTAATGACTTTTTCCGCTTCTTCGATATCAACATAAAATTTATTCATACTAATTAGTGGACCACGGACAAGGCGGTAGTTATGCGACTGACTATTAAGCGTTTCAATATACTTAATATATTGGTCGTCGGTTGTATAGTAACTTAGCATATGGAGCGCTTGGGCAAAATGGAGATCTTCAAACGACGCATAATCAACGTCACCCATATAAAGTCGTTCCGCAATAAAAAGGTCACCTTGCTTGAGCTTCGAGCTTGCACTATAAAGACTACCAATCATAATCACTAAGTACGGTTCAAACTTTTTAATCATATAGCTCGAAATAACTGCACTCATGAGATTACTATTGCCAGTATATGTTAAACAAATTTCTTTCGCGGCAAACGTCCCGACAAAGTACGGGTGTTTATCATGAACAAAACCTTTTTCGGAGATTTTCATCCGATTTTTATAATAAAGAATATCGTCAGGTGTCGTACCTACTAGTAAAATCATTTCGCTCTACGTCCTTCACTTTCAAAGTCGTTGTCATTAAGTAATGCGATGAATTCGCGTTCAGGTAACGGACGGGAGTAATAGAAGCCTTGAATCGCGTCGGCGCCCATCTGGGTCAGCATCTTAACTTGCTTCTCGTCTTGGACCCCTTCAATCACAACGTAAGCTTCTAAAATATGCGCGAGTTCAATAATGTTTTGGACAATTGCCCGCGACTTCTGGTCAATATTTAAGTCATCAAGAAACGCCTTATCGATTTTAATAATATCGAACGGGATTTTCTTAATGTAACTAAGTGAAGAGTAGCCAGTTCCAAAGTCATCAATCGCAACTTTAACGCCAAGCCGCTTAAACTTTTTAACGAGTGAAAGTAAGAGCAAGACGTCTTGAAGCGCAGGTGACTCGACGATTTCAATTTCTAAGAGCATCGGGTTAACATTATACTTCTTCGTCATCTCAACGACGTGCTCGTAAATATTGGCCATAAAGAGCGAGCGCTTACTAATGTTAATCGAGACCGGCATTAGTCGCTCACCTTTTTGACTCCAGCGCGCGACTGCTTGACATGTCTTTTCGACGACGTAGCGGTCAATTTTCATAATTAAGTCACTTTGCTCGGCGAATAAAATAAAGGCCGCTGGACTTAAGACACCAAGCTCCGGGTGATTCCAACGCACAAGTGCTTCACTACCGGCGAAACGCTTGAGCCGTAAATCAAACTTCGGTTGAAAATATAGCACAAACTGATCTTGCTCGAGTCCTTGTTCAACTTCGCGCCCGAGCTGGACGTTACGTTTATTTTTTTCAAACATCCGTTCTTCATAAACGCGAATCCCCCCGAGTTCCGTTTCTGTTCGCCCAAAGTCCGCGGCAATCAAGGCACGTTGAAGCATTTGTTCGGCGCGCATATGTTCGCCGTCTTCGTTAATGTTATAACTAACGCCAAAATCACTATTAAACTTCAACTGCAGTTCTTGGTCTTGAAGTAAGTCACTCATTTTATTACTCAGTTGTTCAATATATTGTTCAATTTCTTTTTTCTGTGTAAACGGAATAAAAAGGAGAAAGTTTTCGTTATAGTCGTAACCATAAATAATTTTGCGGTTTTTACTTTCTAAGTGCCCAAGTGCTTGGTAGACACTACCTAAAATAGCCGCGCCGCGGTCGTAACCGTAACGCGCGAACACAATTTTCTTAAATTTAATGACACTAAAGACAACAATTGCGCTTTCTTGCTTCTCTTTGCGTTTCATTTCTTTATTCACAAGGCGTAAAAAGAGTTTCTCCGTCCGCACGTTACGCGCGATTTTGCTATCGGTATAATCAAAGCGGACGTTCGTGTAGTAACTCCGCCATTTGAATAAGTTATGAATACTTAGAAAGAGCATTAAAAACAATGGCCCAAGCGTAATTAATAAAATTGTTTGTTTAAGTTGTCCGTCTAAACTTGCAATTAAGTTTAAACTAATGACAATATAACTAAGGGCAAATAAAAGAAAGAAGATTAAATAAATTAATCCCATTGTCCCATACTTTGGACTTACATTACGTCTTTTTTTATTCATTATTATCACCATCACTTTCTTCTTTAAGATCTTCTAACATTTTTTGTTTTTCCATTTCAATATAAAGTTTCAGTTTTTCCGCTTCTTTAGCTTTTTCAATTTCTACAAGTAACGCGTCATGCGCTTCTTCTTCGGCAATCCGTGCTTCGCGTTCTGGTTTAAGTTCTTTAAAAAGATCAACAATTGACGAGAAAAAGACAAAGAAAAGCGGGATAATTGCGAAAAGTAACACAAAGTACGTTTGACTCATCACTTTATACATTTTCCCAAAAACGAAATTTTGGCCAACAACTTTCCCAAGTACTTTACTTTGATGGACAACGTCGCGGTGCCGTGTCCAGTCATCCGGATCACAATACTTCACACCTTCACTATTTTCCGAGCACGTCTCGGCATAAAAGTTATCACCAAAAGCATAAAACGTATATTCACCGTTTGCATCAAGCTCAATTTCAATAATTCGGTGTGTAACAATCATTCCGTACTGATTAATAAATGTAATCGCATCGCCATCTTGGCTATATAAACTTTCACTCGCTTTGAGCGTACTAAAATCTTTAACTTGTTCGACAAAAAGCGCTTCATCAACGCGGTAACTTGGTTCCATTGAATCAGTTAAGACAACAAAAACTTGGTATTTACCGTAGCGTGGCACACCGTAGTTACTGCGCTTTGTAATTTGTCCATAAATTTGCAGCGCAACTAAAACAACAACAAGTGAACCAGTAATCCACGCTAAAATGTTGCCAATTAATTTACGTTTACTTCGCGCTTCCGCCATCTTCTTCTTCCTTTACTGTTGTTATACTTTGTTCACGCGCTACTTTCGCGACTTCGGCAACTTCTTTCCGTGCTAAGCGCAGTTTGCGCGCTTCTTCGCGGAGCATTGCTTCGTAAGCTCGTTTTTGTTGAAGTAACTTCTCTTTTTCCGCACGACGCCGTGCTTGTTCAGCTTGCCGTAACCGTTGTCTTTCACGGGCCCGAGCTTTCCGTTCACGCGCTCGTTCGCGTTCCCGCGCTTTCCGTGCTGCGGCTTTTTCGCGCGCTTTACGGCGTTTTTCTTCGGCCTTTTTCCGCGCTCTTTCTTTTTCAAGTGCTTTCTTTTCGCGCGCTTTTTGTCGCGCTTTCTCACGTTTAAGTCGGGCCGCTTTCTGCGCTTCCGTTTCTTTCCGTGTCCGTACTTTAACAGGGAGACCGTGCTCAAGGAACCGTTCATCACTAATATCAAAGTCAAGTTCGCCTGGCGTCGCAAGTACTGGTTTAAGTGTATGCTGTTTAATATCGCGCGGGGCGAGTGTTGCGTGTTCGGTATCAAGGGCAAAGTACGAGGTCAAAACGAGATGATTTAAAACTTCAACATACTTTTCATTAAAATCAACCCGTGCTTGTGTAACCCGGTACATAATGCCGAGTTCATCATAGCGACTAATAAACTTCCACAGTCGGAATGCATCTTGGTAAAGATAATTCAGGCGAATAATATTCGTTTGCTGAATTGGATCTTGAACAAGCGGCACTCGACTCAATTCTTTCATAAAAGGCGAAGTAACAAGAAACATTGAACGACGACGGAGTGAAGTTAAGCGCTCTAAAATATCATCGTTACTGCGGCGTTTACCTTCATCGTCACTTGGGACAACCATTTTAAGTTTGCCTTCAAATGTATATTCGTGTTCACCGATTTTTACTTCTTTTTTAATTTCAACGACGTCACTATTTTTCGAGTCGCCGTGGTCTTGAATATATTTATAACGGAGTTCGATAAAAACTTGGAGCCGTTTAATAAGTGTCATAATAAAACGGTTTTCGTAAATCGTTAAGTCGTCATCAACATAAACGTTAAGGACACGCTTTGGGATAACAGTGCCGTCACTAAGAATATCTTCAACGTTTTGTGAATGCTGAGCTAAATGTTTCACCGCTCGTGGTGTAATGCGTTTTGCTTTTTCAATCGGCACTTCTTCGGCGTACTCACGAATAAACTTATGCGGGTTCATCACAATTGCTTCAAGCGAAGGCATTGCGTGCTCAATTTCAAGAATAAAATCTTCTTCAAACTTTTTCACTTCACGGCGAACAGTACCATGCAAGGTTGTTTTCCCGTTACTAATAGCAGTAAAAAGCGCAGCACTATCTTTACTCCGTTTCGTAATTTGCCGCATAAACGAAAAATAGCGTGACTTTGCTTTGCTGTACTTTGTGTACGCTTTGAGCGCGGCACGTTTTTCGCGTTCTGCTTCCGTTAAGCGCGGCCGTCTTTTCCGTGGAGCGGCTTTTTTCGCGGGCGTTGCCTTTTTCTTCGGCGTAGCTTTTTTCTTCGCTGCCGGTTTCTTTTTAGCCGGAGCTTTTTTCGCCGGGGCTTTTTTGGCTGCCGGTTTAGGTGCCGCTGGTTTTTCTGCTGCCGCTTCTTGGGGAAGGTTAGGCGTTTCAGTTACTTTTTTCTTTTCGTTTGTCTCTGCCATGCTATTCCTTATGAGAAGTTAATATATTCATCAATTAGCTGATGTGTTTGCTTAAATGTATTTTTACCAAATAGTTTATCAATTTCGTTACCTAATGCGCGGAGTTCTTCGTGCATAAAGGCAAGGTTAAGTGACTTAAATTTCTTGAGAATTTTTGACGCGAACATAAAGTCAAGTGCTTCAAGTTCTTGGCCACCCGCACCAACGTAGATTGGGACGAACGTGCGAATTTGGCGCATAATTCGGTTTCCGAAGCCGATGCGGAACTTCGCAACGACGAATTCATCAAGCTTTTGGAACTTTTGTAACGTTTGGCGACTTAATGGGAAATTCGTTTTCGCTTCGCCAAAAAGTTTATTTAAGTATTCGTACGGCATCCGGACTGGTTCGGTAAACTCTGCGTCATAAAGTGCACCCCGTTCGTTCAGCGTAATCGCAATCGCCCGGTCATAAACTTTATCGGTAATTGTAAACGTCGAGTCGTCATTGTTTGCTGTACCGAAGAACCAGAGATTTTGGTGAATGAGCATTTTACCGTCAACAAGTAGTTTTGGGTTCATCTCGTTTGGTGTTTTTGTAACTTCAACGATCCATTCTTCCGGTCGCGGCATTTCCATAATACTTAAAAACTCAGCGAAGTAATATTCAATTCGCGCAAGGTTCATTTCGTCAAGAATAATAATGTTCGGATCTTCGCGGTAACCTGCTTCATAAACAGCGCGGAGAAATTCACTTTCATTAAAACGTTTTGTAAATTCGTTATAGTAACCAATAAGTTCGGTCCGGTCGCGCCACGAAGGCTGGACACTACAAATGGAGACGTCATTGACAAAAAACTTACCGAGCGAATATGGGAGCGAAGTTTTACCTGTACCACTAATCCCTTCAAGAATTAAAACTTTCGTTGTCCCAAGCGCGGCAAAAAGTGTCCGCACTAAGTTAATGTCGTAAAAGAGTCCAAGTTGGCTCGCACTAAAGTCACGAAACCTAGTTGCGAGTTCACTAAGCGTGATCCCTTCATCAATTTCGCGCATCTTAACTGTTCGGTCAGCGTCTTTATATTTTTCGTCAACACTCCATAGTCGCGGGAATGTTTCCGCAACTTGCCCTTTCGCCCCATCATCAATTTCTTCAATGCCAAGCGACTCGGCTTTAAGTTTAAGAATTTCGTTCTTTTCTTGAACAGCGAAAAAGAGTTCACGGTTTAGTTTATGAATTTCTTGACTAAGCCGTTCTTTTGTCACTTTGTTTTTTCGCGCTCGAACCGCGTGACGTATTGCGATGACGATTAAATAAACAAAACCGGCAAAAATAGCGACGATTAAAACGATGAACAAAACAAAAAGAATCCAACCACCAACACCAAAGTTATGTTTGTTACTGTTAAAAATTTGACTGTATTGGTCAAAATGCTTAGGTACACGTGACCATGGGTCGTTAAACGTCAAACTTAGAAATTCGACTAAGTTGCGCCAAAGCTCGGTGAATACTTCCGAGAGATACTTAAAAAAATCTGCCATAATGTTTTGTTCCTATCTTTATAAATCTTTATCGCGAACTAAGAAACCGATGTCTGCTTCAAAGTTAATGCCGTCAACGTCATCCGTTGCGGCCGGGTCCCACCCTTCAAGCCATATTTTAATATCTAACTCAGCAATGCCTTCTTCGTCAGTAAAAGCAATTTGCTGGCCGACTTCTTGGACGTACGAGTAATAGCGGAAACTATTTTTAAAGTACGCCCGTTTTGGTGTTACTTCATCAACCTTCAAAGCATGAATGCCCGGTTTCGTTACCACACCAGTAACTTCTGGATCAATAGCTCCTGCTGGGTTACTTTCCCAATGCTCATCAGTTAAGGCGTGCTCAAAGTCACCATAAGCGATTTCATAAAACTTACCGTCGTCATCAGGATAAGTTGTGTAGTCATAAAAATGATGTTCATCACCAAGTTGGCGGTCTAAGTCAAGCCGCCCACCAACACTGATACTACTTTCGGTATACGCACTGCCACTAGCGGCAATGGGGCGAATAATATCTTTCCTGTAACTTGATTCAAAGCCAAGGCGGATCGCGTGGTCAACATCGTTATAACCTTGGAAACGTGAGTTATGTTCAAAGTAAAACGGATAACCACTTAAAACGGTATCGTTCCGTAGTTTAATTTTGAAAAGAACGGTAAAGCCAAAATAATCAAGATTACCGGCTAAAGCGTTTGTTGTCACATGGCGACTCGTAAAGTCAATTTCCGGGAAACTCCGGTAAAGCTTAATATCGTCATCTTTTTTATACTCACGCGTTGTCACTGGCGTTAAGCTTAGTGCGTCGTGACCACTTTTCCCAATAATAAAAAGTAAAGTACGTTGATCGACTCTATCTTGACCCCAATAAACTTTTTCTTCCATATAGTCGTTACGTGGATCACTTGTTAAATTGTAATCCGCCATTTCCGCTGCGGTTAACGGCGTCGCTACCCGAAAGCCAACTTCAGCAAGTTCAATTTCTTTCGCTCGATTAACAAGCCGAATACTTGCCGCACTTGTTTGCTTCTGCGCAACTAAAATACTTCCAAATGAAATAAGGATCAGCGTTACTAACGCAATTGAAAAAGCCGTAACCCAAATACGTCCCCGTCTTTTCCGTTTCGCGAGTACTTCGACT
>DASRNI010000002.1:0-139382 GCA_035647455.1 Bacilli bacterium
TTTAGCAAATACATACCATTTAACTTTACGTCCTGGCGCGGAACTCGTCGCAAAGGCAGGTGGTTTACATAAATTCATGAATTATGCGGGGCCAATATTAACAGATTCCGGTGGTTTCCAAGTTTTTTCATTAGCGAAAAACCGCAAAATCAATGAAGATGGTGTAATATTTCGTTCTCATTTAAGTGGTGAAAAACTTTTCTTTACACCAGAAAAAGTAATTGAAATTCAAGAGCAACTAGGCGCTGATATTATAATGAGTTTTGATGAATGTATTGATTACCCAGTCTCTCATACGTATGCAAAGGAAAGCACGGAACGAACGATTAGATGGGCAAAACGCGGGTTAAATGCACATAAACGGCAAGATCAAGCTTTATTTGGAATTGTTCAAGGTGGTGAATTTGCAGATTTACGAAAATATAGTGCACTTGAAACAGTTAAGCTTAATTTTGATGGTTATTCAATTGGTGGCACAAGTATTGGCGAACCAAAAGATGTCTTTTTAAAAATGGTTGATTACAGTGTGCCTTACTTACCAGAAGATAAACCACGATACTTAATGGGCATTGGCTCGATTGATTATATTTTAGAAGGAATTGCCCGTGGTGTTGATATGTTTGACAGTGTTTTACCAACACGAATTGCTCGTCATGGTGCGGTAATGACCCGAACGGGAAGACTTAATATCCGTAAAGAAATATTTAAAGATGATTTTAGACCACTCGAAGCGGCGTGTGACTGTTATACTTGTCAAAATTATACGCGAGCTTACATTCGTCATCTTTATGTCAGTAAAGAACAGCTAGCCCAGCGCCTACTCTCGATTCATAACTTACGGTTTTTAATTAAATTAATTGAAGAAGCCCGTGAAGCAATTAAAGCTGATCGGTTTTTAGACTTTAAAAATGAAGTGCTTATAAAATTTGGCGACGAACGAGGATTTTAATGGATATTAACTTATTTGATTTTATTCTTCCTGAGCACTTAATCGCACAATATCCAAGTGAAAAGCGGGAAAATGCGCGTTTATTAGTGATAAACAAAGAAAATGAAACAATTGTTGATGAACATTTTTATGATATTACAAAGTACTTTAATCGTGGCGATGTTTTAGTAATTAACGACACAAAAGTTATTCCGGTGCGTCTTTATGGTACGAAAATACCAACCGGTGCTAAAGTTGAAACAATTATTTTAAAGCAAATCGATGACAATCTTTACGAAGTGATTATTCGCAATGCTAAAGTAATTCATCTCGGCACAAAGATTGATTTTGGTGAAGGAAAACTTATTGGTGAATGTACGGCAAAGCTTCGCGACGGTGTCCACCATCTCCGTTTTAGTTATCAAGGTAAGTTTTTAGAAGTACTGGATGAAGTTGGAAGTATTCCGCTTCCGCCCTATATTAAAGACGAAAAAGAAAAATATAGTCGTTATCAAACGGTATATGCTAAAAAGCCAGGTAGTGCAGCCGCGCCGACAGCAGGTTTTCATTTTACAGAAGCAATACTTGAAGAATTAAAAAGGCAAGGTGTTAAGGTTGCAAAGATCACGCTTAATATTGGACTCGCAACATTTAGACCACTTAAAGTTGCGCATACAAAAGATCATATTATGCACGAAGAGACGTATGAAATTAGTCAAGAAACGGCCGACCTTTTAAATGACGCTTTAAAAACGAATGCACGAATTATTAGTGTCGGTACAACATCAACAAGAGCGCTTGAAGCAAACTATTTAAAGTATGGTGAAATTAAAGCGACAAACGAAGCGACGGACTTGTTTATTACGCCAGGCTTTAAGTTTAATGTTGTAAGCCGGCTCATAACTAACTTTCATTTACCGAAATCAACTTTAATTATGCTTGTGAGTGCTTTTAGTAATCGCGAACTAATTTTAAAAGCATATATGCATGCGATTAGTAATAACTATCGCTTTTTTTCATTTGGCGATGTAATGTATATTTATGGAAAAGATTAATTATTATAATGTTTCACTCGCAGAAATTGCGAAATTTAAAGAACTCGGCCGGAGACCCACACTCGCCCTCCATGCGTGCTGTGCCCCTTGTTCCAGTCATACATTAGAATTTTTAACAACGTATTTTGATATTACGATTGTTTATGAAAATAGTAATGTTTATCCAGAAGCGGAATTTACTAAACGCCGTGATGAAATTGAATACTTTATTGAAGAGTTTAATAAGCGCAATGAGACGAACGTTAAAATCGTGTTCTTGCCATATGATCATGAAGGCTATATGGCTGATCTCCGTAAGTTCGCGGATGAACCCGAAGGTGGGGAAAGATGTCGACTTTGTTACGCTAAACATATTGAAGATGCACTCATATATGCAACAGAGAACGGCTTTGATTACGCGTCAACAACGCTAACTATTTCGCGGCAAAAGAATTCACAAGTAATTAATCAAGTCGCGAAGGAAGTTAGTAAAAACTTTTCCAAAGTCAAATATTTCTATAGTGATTTTAAGAAAAAAGGCGGCTTAATGCGTGTTCAAGAAATGAAGGAAGAATATGGGCTTTATCAACAACTTTATTGTGGCTGTGAATACTCATATAGTGCGATGCTAAAACATCGGAAAAAGCCGCGAAAATAGTGATTATTTCACGATTTCATGCCAAATAACGCCAAAATCAGCAAAAATGAAAACGGTTTCAAAAATTAAAAAAACAGTAAAAAAGTTGTCGACAAAAAAATGACGTAAAATCGCCTTAAAGGCAGAAAACCGCCAACTTATATATATAAACTCCCGAAAAAATGATTGTTATAGTTGACACTATGACCTCATTTTAGTATTATTTAACAAGTTAGCGCATTTATTGAAATCAGAGGTTGCCGATACACCTACAAGCGTTGTCATGAAGTGAATCGGGTAATTCGGATGACAAGTAGCTAACACCTGTAGATACAAGGAGGAACAATTCATGGCAGGAAAAAATAAGATAAGGGTTAGGCTTCAATCTTACGATCACGCTTTGCTTGATGAAGCAGTCGCGCGCATCGTTAGTTACGCTACTGAGAGTGGCGCAAAAGTCATTGGACCAATCCCCTTACCAACAGAACGGCAAGTGTATACCGTCCTTCGCAGTGTTCACGTCAACAAAGACTCACGTGAGCAATTCGAAATAAGAACACATAAACGTTTAATCGATATCGCTGACCCAACAAAAGGAACAATCGAATTCTTACGCAAGTTCGAACTTCCAAGTGGTGTAGATATCGACATCAAATTATAGGAGGTAACGAAATGAAAGCAATTATTGGCCGTAAAATGGGCATGACGCAAGTATTCGCTGAAGACGGAACAGTTTATCCTGTCACAGTCGTTGAAGTGTTGCCAAACGTCGTTACCCAAATCAAAACGGTAGAAACAGATGGTTATTCAGCAATCCAAGTCGGATATGAAGATAAAAAACCAAGTCGCGTAAACAAACCGCTTAAAGGTATTTATGACAAAGCGGGTGTCACTCCGAAATACGGATTATATGAATTAAAAGGTGATGAGCTTAGTTCATATAAAGTTGGTGACGAAATTAAAGTTGACATCTTCAAAAAAGGTGATGTCATTGACGTAACCGGTCGCAGTAAAGGAAAAGGGTTTAGTGGTTCAATTCAACGTCACAATTATAAACTCGGTCCAGCTTCACACGGTTCACGTTATCACCGCGGTGTCGGATCGCTCGCAAGTGTCGGGCTTATCCCACGCATTATCCCGGGCACAAAGATGCCGGGACATCATGGAGACGAACAAACAACAATTCTTAACTTACTCATTGTTGATGTCTTACCTGAGAAAAACGCCATTTTAGTTAAAGGCGCAATCCCAGGACCAAAAAAAGGCATTATCAAAATCCGCAGTGCAGTTAAAGAACAACTTCGCAAACGTGTTGCGAAAGAACTCATCAGTTATGAAGAAGCAGTAGTCGAAGAAGTGGTTGAAGAACCAGTCGTTGAAAATGCTGCTCCAGTAAATGAAGACGGAGGAAATGAAAATGTCAACTAAAGCAAAAACAATTTCTTATCCGGTTGTCAACGCTAAAGGTGAAAGTGTTGGAACAATGCGTCTTGATCGTGAAATCTTCGGAATTGAACCGCATCTTGATGCAATGCACCGCGCTGTTAATGTTTACTTAGCAAATTCACGTGAAGTAATTGCCAAAACAAAAGATCGCTCAGAAGTTCGCGGCGGTGGTCGCAAACCATGGCGTCAAAAAGGAACGGGACGGGCTCGTCATGGCAGCCGTCGCTCACCAATTTGGGTTGGCGGTGGTGTCACATTCGGTCCAACCGGTAAAGAAAACTTCAAAATTAGCATGAACCGTAAAGAGTACGCGCTTGCATTACGCAGTGCACTCAGCGCAAAAATCGCGGAAAAAGCATTCATCGTCATCGATGATGAACTCGAGATTGAACCAAAGACAAAAGCAGCAGTAGGTTTATTAAACGCCATTGATGCAACTGGTAAAGTCTTAATTATTAGTGATGATAACGCCGAACTATCACTCGCCGTACGCAACTTAAAACGCGTGCAAAAAGTCGGACACGCTAAAGTTAACGTCTACGACTTATTAAACGCTGACAAAGTTGTCATCGAAAAAGCAACACTCGTTGCACTACAAGGAGGGCTTAAATAATGTCAAAAGCAAAAACATCACGTCGCGCTGAAGAAAAAATTGTTGTTAAGAAACCGACAATTGAACAGTTCGATTTAATTATTCGCCCAATTATTACGGAAAAAACGATGGCTTTGATGCAAGATCAAAACAAAGTAACGGTTGAAGTTAGTAAAAAGGCGAACAAACAAGCAATTAAAGACGCTTTTGCAGCCGTCTTCGAAGTCGAAGTCGTTGCCGTCAAAATTATTAACACAGTTGCGAAGAAAACAAGACGCGGCGGTCGTCACGAAGGGACAATCCCCGCTGTTAAGAAAGCAATTGTTACAGTCAAAGAAGGTCAAGCAATTGATCTCTTCAGAGAATAACACGGAAAGGAGCTAGAAAATGTCAATTAAAAAGTATAAACCAACAACGCCCTCACGCCGTGGAATGACTGGCTTAACGTTTGAACAAATCACGAAAACAACGCCAGAAAAATCACTCGTCGCGCCGATTAAACGCACGGGTGGCCGCAACAATACCGGTAAAATTACAACACGGCATATCGGTGGCGGACATAAACGTAAATATCGCATTATCGACTTCCGTCGTAATAAAGATAATATTTACGGAAAAATTGCCGCGATTGAGTACGATCCAAATCGGAACGCAAATATCGCTTTAATTCATTATGAGGATGGTGAAAAACGCTACATCTTACATCCGCAAGGACTAAAAGTAGGCGCGCGCATTATCTCGGGTGAAAAAGTTGATATTCAAGTCGGTAACGCAATGCCACTATCAAGTATTCCTGATGGTACATTAATTCATAACGTCGAAATGTTACCAGGCAAAGGCGGCCAAATCGCCCGTGCCGCAGGAACAAGTGCCCAACTACTCGGTAAAGAAGGAAAATACGCAATTCTCCGCTTACAATCAAGTGAAGTTCGTAAAATTCTCTTAACATGCCGCGCAACAATTGGTGAAGTCGGTAACGAAGATTACAACTTAGTCAATCTTGGTAAAGCCGGAAAGTCACGCTGGAAAGGCATTCGCCCAACCGTTCGCGGTAGTGCAATGAACCCAGTTGATCACCCACATGGTGGTGGTGAAGGGAAGTCACCAATTGGTCATGACGCGCCACGCACACCGTGGGGCAAACGCGCACTCGGCGTAAAAACGAGAAAGAAAAATAAACAATCGTCGCAATTAATTATTCGCCGACGTAGACAAAAATAAGGAGTGAAGATTTATGGCTAGAAGTTTAAAAAAAGGTCCATTCGCTGATAAACATCTCTTAAAGAAAGTTGATGCCTTAAATAAAGCGAATAAAAAACAAATTATTAAAACTTGGTCACGACGATCGACAATCTTCCCGTCCTTCGTCGGCCACACATTCGCAGTTCACAACGGACGCGAACATATTACAGTTTATGTTACCGAAGACATGGTCGGACATAAACTCGGGGAATTCGCCCTCACGCGTACATATAAAGGACACACGGGGCACACAGCTGAAGATAAAGCAGCAAGTGCACAAAGAAGGCGGTAGGTAAATAGTTATGTCAAAAAAAGCAAAAGAAACAAAGAAAAAAGAAGCGCCAGTCGTTGAAGAGGCGCCAAAAGAAGTCCTAACTGAAGCCCGCGCCATTGCGAAAACAGTCCGTGTCACCCCACGCAAAGTTCGGCTCGTTGCCGACTTAGTCCGCGGTAAAGATGTAGGCGATGCAATCGCACTCTTACATAACATCAACAAAGCGGCAAGCGTACCGTTACGCAAAACAATTGAAAGCGCTGTTGCAAACGCAGTGAATAATCATGACCTAAATGAAGAAACACTCTACATCAGCGAATTACAAGTTAATGAATCAATTAAGTTAAAACGATACCGTCCCCGTGCTAAAGGTGCGGCAAGCGGAATCACAAAACGAACAAGTACAATTATCGTCAAAGTAAAAGAAAGAAATGCATAGGAGGAAAATATGGGACAAAAAGTAAATCCGAACGGCCTACGTTATGGTATCTACCGTAATTGGAACAGTCGCTGGTTCGCAAAACCTAAAGATGTTGCAACTTTCCTGCATGAAGATATTAAAATTCGTGAATTTCTCACCGGAGAACTTAAAGAAGCACTTCTTTCACACATTGAAATCGACCGCGTTAATACGTTTGAAAAAGGTTATGATGTTATCGTAACTATTCACGTTGTCCGCGTCGGTGTTGTCATGGGTCATAACAAAGAACGATTAAAAGAACTCACGGCAAAATTACGTAAAATTGTTAAAACTGGTGACTTAAAAGTCTACGTTGTTGACGTGAAAAACCCTGATCTTAACGCTGAACTCGTTGCCCAGGATATCGCTCGTCAACTCGAACAACGCGGTTCATTCCGTCTTGTCCAAAAACGCACAATCCAACGTGTTCGTCGCGCGGGCGCAAAAGGAATCAAAACACTTGTAAGTGGACGACTTAACGGTGCAGAAATTGCCCGTAGTGAAGGTTATAAAGATGGCACCGTGCCACTCCACACATTACGCAGTGATATCGATTATGCCCACGTTGAAGCACACACAACATACGGACGCCTTGGTGTTAAAGTATGGATTTGTCGCGGTGAATACGATTTAACTAAAGGTAAGGGGGAATAACAGTGTTACAACCAAAAAGAACTAAATATCGCCGTCCCCAACGTCAAAGTTACGAAGGTCTCAGCAAAGGCGGGAACGAAGTACACTTTGGTGAATATGGCTTACAAGCGTTAGAAGGTGCTTACATTACAAATCGACAAATCGAAAGCGCCCGTATCGTGCTTGCAAGTTATACAAAACGGGTCGGAAAGATCTGGATTCGCATTTACCCCCACTTAGCGAAAACAAAAAAACCCGCCGAAGTTCGGATGGGTAGTGGGAAAGGAAGCCCAGAACAATGGGTTGCCGTTGTTAAGAAAAACCGCATTCTCTTTGAAATCGCGGGAGTTAATGAACAAATCGCTCGTGAAGCACTCCGGCTTGCAGCGTACAAATTACCAATTAAAACACGTGTCGTAGCAAAAAGGAAGGAGATCTAAGTTATGAAAATTAATGAAATTCGTGAATTAAGTTTAACCGAACTTAATGAGAAAGTTTATTCGTTAAAAGAACAACTATTTCACCTTCGTCGTCAACAAGCTGTTGGCCAACTTGAAAACGGTAAAGATATTACCCGCGTTCGTAAAGATATCGCGCGCGTCTATACCGTCTTACGTGAACGTGAATTAGGAATTAAATAAGGGGACGCGAATTATGGAATTAACTAGAAATAAACGGGCAACACTCGAAGGTGTTGTCATCGCTAACGCTAACGATAAAACAATTACTGTTCTTGTCGAAACATATAAACGCCATCCACTTTATGGCAAACGCGTCAAAAATCGTAAAAAGTATTATGCACATGACGAAAACAACGTCGCTAATGTTGGTGACCAAGTTTTAATCAGTGCTGCTCGTCCAATGAGCAAAACAAAGCGCTGGCGCCTTGTTAAAGTTGTTGAACTTGCTGAAGTTACAATTGAAGAATTCCAAGAAGCACTTGAGCAAGAAGAAGAAGCACTTGAAGCCGCCGAAGCCGAAGAAGTGGTTGAAGAAGTTGTGGAAGAAGCAGTTGCAGAAGCCGCAAAAGATGAGGAGGATGCAGCATGATTATTGTTGAATCAAAAATAAACGTCGCTGATAACTCTGGTGCACGCGTTGGTCGTGTGATTCGTCTCTTAGGCGGCAGCGTTCGTCGCTCAAGTAACATTGGTGACATCGTACTCTTAAGTGTGCGACAAGCACTTCCAAACTCAAAAGTTAAAAAAGGTGACATCGTTCGTGGCATTATTGTCCGCACGAAAAAAGGCATCTTACGGCCGGATGGCTCAACGATCAAGTTTGATGATAACGCGGTTGTCTTAATTGACGACAACGGCACAATGCTTGGTACGCGTGTCTTCGGACCCGTCGCCCGTGAATTACGTGAGAAAGGCGAAGGAGCAATGAGAATTATTAGTCTTGCTCCGGAAGTATTATAAGGAGGTACCGTTATGCATATTAAAAAAGGTGATAAAGTAATCGTCATTACTGGTGCCGATAAAGGAAAAACCGGAATTGTCCAACGGGCATATCCGAAATTACAAAAAGTTGTTGTTGAAGGTGTCAACGTTAAAAAGAAACACCGTAAACCAACACAAAACAACCCAGAAGGATCAATTCTTGAAGTGTACGCACCGATTCATGTGAGTAACGTCGCACTCATTGATCCAAAAACAAAGAAACCAACCCGCGTTGGAGTCAGAATCGAAAAAGGACAAAAAGTTCGCTACGCTAAAAAGTCGGGCGAAACAATTAAATAGGAGGTCGTAACATGGCAGAAGATAAAGTAAAAAAAGTCACGGAAGCGACTGAAAAAGCCCCGGCAAAAAAGCCCGCGGCTAAACCTAAAACAGTAACGAAACCGAAAGCTGACCCAAAACCAAAAGCGGAAGTAAAAGCAGAATCGAAACCGAAGGCCGCAGCGAAACCAAAGGCCGAAGTAAAACCTAAAGCCGCAGCGAAACCGAAGGCAGAAGTTAAGCCAAAGGCCGATGCAAAGCCAAAAGCTGACGCAAAACCTAAAGCTGACGCAAAACCGAAGGCAGCAGCGAAACCTAAAGCTGAAGCAAAACCAAAAGTTGAAGCAAAGCCAAAAGCAGCCGCGAAACCTAAAGCTGAAGCAAAGCCAAAGGCAGCTGCGAAACCTAAAGCCGCAGCAAAACCAAAGGCAGCAGCGAAAAAGCCGGCCGCTCCGAAAAAAGTGGAGAACCGCTTACTTGTTAAGTACAAAGAAGACGTTGTGCCAGCATTAATGAAACAGTTTAACTACACTTCAGTAATGCAAGTACCAAAACTTCATAAAATTGTTCTAAACATGGGTGTTGGTGATGCCGCACAAAATGCGAAGTTACTTGAAGACGCCGTTCGTGAACTTACCGTTATTGCTGGTCAAAAACCAGTCGTAACAAAAGCGAAGAAGAGTGAAGCTTCATTCCGTCTTCGTGAAGGCCAACTTATTGGTACGAAAGTCGACTTACGTGGTGAAAGAATGTACGCATTCCTTGATAAACTCATGAGTATTGCGCTTCCCCGTGTTCGTGACTTCCGTGGTGTGAGTAAAAACTCATACGATGGTCATGGTAACTACACATTAGGTGTTCGAGAACAATTAATTTTCCAAGAAATTGATTTCGATCAAATTAATAAAATCCGCGGTATGGACATTGTTATTGTTACAACCGCAAATACAGATGAAGAAGCGCATGCATTACTCAAAAATCTCGGCATGCCGTTTCAACGCTAGGAGGAAATATGGCAAAGAAAAGTAAACGAGTCGCCCAACAGCGCAAACCTAAATTCAAAGTAAGACAATACTCACGGTGTGTGCGTTGTGGCCGTCCACATAGTGTTTATCGTAAGTTTGGTGTATGCCGTATTTGCTTACGCGAACTAGCATACAAAGGGGAAATCCCCGGAATGAAGAAATCAAGTTGGTAAGGAGGTAGCAACAATGAGTATGACAGATCCAATTGCAGATATGCTAACAAGAATTCGCAATGCGAACAGTTTAATGCATGAAAGTGTTGCAATGCCTCACAGCAAAGCAAAAACGCACATTGCAAAAATATTAAAAGAAGAAGGGTTCATTATTGACTATAGCGTTAGTGGTGAACTCAAAAAAACATTAACATTAATTTTAAAGTACGGTAGTAACGGTGAAAAAGTTATTAACGGTTTAAAACGTATTTCAAAACCTGGTTTACGTGTTGTCACAACGCACGATAAACTCCCCCGTGTTTATAGCGGCATGGGGATTGCGATCATTTCAACATCACAAGGGGTAATGACTGATCAAAAAGCACGCGCACTTGGCGTCGGCGGTGAAGTCATTTGCTACGTTTGGTAAGGGGGTAACTTATGTCAAGAATTGGTTATAAAGTTATTAAAGTACCAGCCGGTGTTGAAATAGCGTTAAAAGATAATGTTGTCACCGTTAAAGGTGAAAAAGGTGTTAATGAAGTCCGTATTCCGGAATTTATTTCGCTCGATATGAGCACAGAAAATGAAATTCACGTTAAACGGGCAAACGAACTAAAAGCAACGAAACAACTCCACGGCACAACCCGCTCGCTTCTCTATAATGCGATCGTTGGTGTTAGTGAAGGTTACACAATTAAGCTTGAATTAATCGGCATTGGTTATCGGGCCGCAATGGATGGCGAACGCGTCATTCTTGAAGTCGGTTATTCACACGAAACAAGTGTGAGTCCTGTTCCTGGTGCCGTAATTACGGTTGAAAAACCAACGCTCATCAGTGTGACTGGTCATAACAAACAAGCCGTTGGTCAAACCGCCGCAGAAATTCGCCGGATTCGTCCACCTGAACCATATAAAGGTAAAGGAATTAAATATGTTGATGAAGTTATTCGACGTAAAGAAGGAAAACGCGCAGGCGCGTAATTAGGAAGGAAATAATATTATGATTAAACAAATTAAACGTGATGTAATTCGTAAACGACGTCATCGTCGGATTCGCATGAAAATTTCCGGTACAACCGAAATCCCTCGCCTTGTCGTCTTCCGCTCCAACAAACATATTAGCTGTCAATTAGTTGATGATGTTAACCATCACACACTCGGCAGTGCAAGTTCACTAGGACTTAAACTTACGAATGGTGGCAATATTGACGCTGCGAAACAAGTCGGAACCGAAATTGGTAACGTTGCGAAAAAATTAAAAATTAAGAAAGTCGTCTTTGACCGCGCTGGATTTTTATATCACGGCCGTGTTAAAGCACTTGCGGACGCTGCACGCGCTGCAGGTTTAGAATTTTAGGAGGTGATGACGATGGAAGAAACAAAAAAAGATGTTACAGAAAAAGTCGTTACAGAACAAGTAGGGGCAAGTGAAGCTACTGCGGCAGCAAAACCAGCCGAAGAACGCCCAACTGAGAGACCACGTCAAAGCCGCCAAGGTGGTGGACGTCAAGGTGGACAGCCTGGTCAACGTCCGGGTGGACGCCAACAAGGTCGTCGCCGTCAACATGGTCGCCGCCGTCCCGTCAAAGATTATACGGAACGTGTCGTCCATATTAACCGTGTTGCAAAAACAACGAAAGGTGGACGTCGCTTACGCTTCACCGCTGTTGTTGTTGTCGGTTATGGTAAAGGAAAATACGGCTTTGGTAACGCGAAAGCGCAAGAAGTACCAGATGCAATTAAAAAAGCAATTGAAGTCGCCCGTAAAAATACATTTACCGTTGAACTCGTTAAAGGGGATACAATCGCTCACGAAATCGTTGGTCGCTTCGGTGCAAGCCGTGTGTTCTTAAAGCCAGCCCCAGAAGGTACTGGTGTTATTGCTGGTGGACCAGTTCGTGCGGTCCTTGAACTAGCCGGTGTTCGTAACGTTTACAGTAAAGTATACGGCTCAAGAACGCCACTTAACGTTATTAAAGCAACTGATAACGGATTACGAAATTTAAAACGTGCTGATGAAGTCGCAAGGCTTCGGGCATAATTCGGGAAGGAGAAAGTTATGAAATTACATGAACTCAAACATACCGAAGGTGCAAAAAGAAGTAAAAAACGTGTCGGTCGCGGCATGAGTAGTGGCCACGGTAAAACAAGTGGTCGCGGCCAAAAAGGTCAACTCGCACGCTCGGGTGGTAAAACTCGCCTTGGCTTCGAGGGTGGACAAATGCCCTTATACCGCCGTATTCCTAAACGCGGATTCACAAACATTAACCGTGTTGAATACGCAATTGTTAATTTAGACGAACTTAATGTTTTCGATGAAGGCACAACTGTTACACCAACACTTTTAGTCGAAAAAGGCATTGTTCGTAATGAAAAAGACGGCATTAAAATTTTAGGCCGTGGTGAATTAACGAAAAAACTCACCGTCAAAGCGCATAAATTTTCAGCGACCGCTAGTGACGCCATCAGTAAATTAGGCGGCAGCGCCGAGGTCATATAAAATGAAAAAAATCGCTGCAATTTTTAAGAACAAAGAGATCGTCGATCGTATTTTCTTTACGGTGATGATTCTCTTCATCTTCCGAATTGGTGCTGCGATTACCGTACCTGGTGTAACACTTAGTGAATTTTCATTCCAAGATAATGATGCTTTTGGCTTAATGAACTTATTGGGGGGCGGAACTTTACAGCAATTTAGCGTTTTCGCGCTTGGTGTCTCCCCTTATATTACTGCTTCAATTATCGTCCAACTCTTATCAATGGACGTGCTCCCGGCGTTAAGTGAATTATCGAACCAAGGTGATTACGGCCGGCGCAAAATTGAAATGACAAACCGTTACTTAACACTCATGCTTGGTGCAGTTCAAGCGTACGGTGTCATTGTAACGATGGAAAACCAACAATATATTACGCTTGCTTCAAGTGACTTCTGGTCGTATGCCTATATTATTACAGTCATGCTTGCCGGAACGATGATGGTGATGTGGCTTGGTGACCAAATCTCGTCAAAAGGACTCGGAAACGGTGTCTCAATGATTATTTTTGCTGGGATCGTCAGCAGCTTACCACGGCAAATTATCGGTGCATATAAAAACTGGCTTAGTGATAAAGTTGGTCAAGGTAGTGAACAGCTCGTGATTGGCTTACTCCAATTCGGTGTTTACGTCTTAAGTTTCTTAATTATTATTGGTTTTATTACGTTTATTGAATCAAGTAAACGAAAAATCCCCGTCCAGCACGCTGGTAAAGGTGGCGGACAAACACGGAAAATGGCCCAAGCTAGTTTCTTACCAATTAAGATTAATAGCGCGGGGGTTATTCCCGTTATCTTTGCGTCTTCAATTATGATGGCGCCGTCAATTATCGCTTCATTTATTAGCAGTTCGAGTTTAGAAGCTGAATGGCTTAAAATCTTTAACAGCAGTGCTTTAGTTGAAATGCCGTGGTTTAATGATAAAACGTGGCATATGCCGTGGGGGTTAATTATTTACTTATTCTTAATTGTAGTCTTTGCCTTCTTTTATGCAAAACTACAAATCAATCCCGAAAAACTTGCGGAAAACTTCCAAAAGAATGGTAGTTACATTCCAGGCATTCGTCCAGGAGCCGCAACCGAACGTTATGTTGGTAAAGTCTTAAACCGTGTTACGGTTATTGGTGCATTTAGTTTAGCACTTATTGCGGCATTACCAATTATTCTCGTTTTACTCGAAGTCGTTCCTGACCAGTCACTTGCACTTGGGGGAACCGGCTTAATTATTGTCGTTGGGGTTGCAACGGAATTAAACAACCAAATCGATGGCTTACTTGCTGGTAAATCGTTTGAAGAAGCAAGTAACATTTTAGGAGGTTAAATGCTTAATTTAGTTTTAATGGGACCGCCTGGAGCGGGCAAAGGCACACTTGCCAAAGAATTAATTAAAAAGTATAACATCCCCCATATTTCAACGGGAGACATGTTCCGTGAAGCGATTAAAAATGGTACGCCACTTGGGCGTCTTGCCGCTAGTTACATTAATGAAGGCCATTTAGTGCCCGATGAAGTAACGATTGGTCTCGTCCGTGAACGCCTTAGTCAAGAAGATGTCGAAAAAGGATTCTTGCTTGACGGCTTCCCGCGTACACTCGTGCAAGCGGAAGCACTTGATGCGATTGGGATCGACTTAGGTCGTCCGCTCACTGCGGTAATTAATGTCACCTGTAGCGAAGAAGAACTCGTGCGCCGCATTACTGGTCGCCGTGTCTGTCGTAAATGTGGCACACCGTACCATGCGGAAACGATGAAGCCAAAAGTTGAAGGCGTTTGTGATGTTTGTGGTGGTGAACTTTATCAACGTAAAGATGATACGAAAGAAAGTTTGCTAACGCGCTTAAAGCATTACCATAAAGAAACCGCACCGCTTGAAGCTTATTACGCGAAAAGAAATCTCTTACACACTGTTGATAGTGAAGCTGGTGTTAAGCCGTCACTCGAAGCCGCTGTTAAGATTATTAACGAGGTGAAAAAATAGTGATTGCGCAAAAATCAGCGCGTGAAATACGTTTAATGAAAGAAGCAGGCCGCATCGTAAGTCTCGTCTTCAAAACGTTAAAAAGTGAGATTAAACCGGGAATGTCAACGCTTGAGGTTGACAAAATCGCTCGTGATGTTATCATATCTAACGGCGGAATCCCGACATTCAAAGATTATAACGGTTTCCCAGGCAACGTCTGTGTCTCCGTTAATGATACACTCATCCACGGCATTGGCCGGGCGGATGAAATTATAAAAGACGGCGATATCGTCACCGTTGATGTCGGTGTGACGAAAGATAGTTATATCGCTGACGCCGCACGCACATTCTTAATCGGGAATGTTGCCGAAAATGCTCGAAAACTTGTCGAAGTTACCGAAGAAAGTTTCTGGCACGCTGTAAACTTACACGCAAAGCCGGGTGAAAATTTATCAAACATCTCGCATGCGATTGAAGGTTACGGCACAAAACATGGTTATACGCTCACAAGTGACTTTACTGGTCACGGTGTTGGGCGGAAGTTACACGAACCACCAGTAATTCCGAATGTCGGAACGCCTGGTCACGGTCCAATTTTAAAAGAAGGAATGACACTCGCAATTGAGCCAATGCTTAATGAAGGTCGAGTTGAGTTAATTACTTTAAAAGACGGTTGGACAGTTAAGACAAAAGATGGTAAGTTAGCTAGCCATTATGAAAACACCATCGTAATTACTAAGGATGGCTACGAAGTAATCACAATGGGGGAGGAATAAATGGCACGTAACGACGTCTTAAAAGTTGATGGTGAAGTAATTGAGAATTTACCGAATGTTACATTTCGCGTAAAACTTGATAACGGACACACGATAATGGCCCACGTTTCTGGTAAAATCCGCATGTACCGCATTCGCATTTTACCAGGTGATCGTGTTGCGCTGGAAATTTCACCGTATGATTTAACACGCGGGCGCATAGTATATCGCTATAAATAGCGCAAGGAGGAAAAATAAATGAAAGTAAGAGCCTCAGTCAAACCAATGTGCGATAAATGCCGGGTTATCCGCCGTAAAGGAAGAGTTATGGTAATTTGTGAAAACCCGAAGCATAAGCAAAGGCAAGGTTAAAAGGAGATAAAGTATGGCACGTATAGTCGGTGTTGATATTCCTAATAATAAACGAGTCGTCGTTTCATTAACGTATATTTACGGGATTGGTTTATCAACGGCAAAGAAAATTTTAGCCGCTGTTAAAGTTGACGAAAACATTCGCGTTAAAGATTTAACCGATGCACAACTAACAGCAATTCGTAATGAAGTTACGAAATATCGTGTTGAAGGTGATGCTCGTCGTCACGTCGCACTTAATATTAAACGCTTAAGCGAAATTGGATCATATCGCGGTATTCGTCACCGTCGCGGACTTCCTGTCCGTGGGCAACGTACGAAAACAAACGCGCGAACACGTAAAGGTCCAAAACGAACAATCGCGAATAAGAAGCAGGCAGCACAATAGGAAGGATAAGAAAGTATTATGTCAAAACAAAAAAGAACGACAACACGTCGGCGCAGAATACGTCGTTCCTATACGAAATGTGTTGCGCACATTCACGCTACATTTAATAACACAATTGTCACAATTACTGACGAAGCTGGTAACGCAATTAGCTGGAGCAGTGCTGGTGCACTTGGATTTAAAGGTAGTAAAAAGTCAACTGCTTACGCCGCCCAATTAGCGGGTGAAGCCGCGGCAAAGATTGCCGTCGAGCAAGGACTTAAAACAGTTGATGTTAATGTAAAAGGTCCAGGACAAGGCCGCGAATCAGCGATTCGTGCACTTGAACAAGCCGGACTTAGAATTACCGGAATTGCAGATACAACACCAATTCCACATAACGGATGCCGTCCACCAAAACGGCCACGTGGTTAGGAGGAAGCATGAAAGGTATTATTGTTCCATTTAAAAAAGTCGATTTTAAAATCGCAGAAGTTGTTAGTGAGAAAAACTACGGAAAGTTCGTAGTTACCCCATTAGAACGCGGTTTTGGACAAACTTTAGGTAACTCACTTCGCCGTGTTTTACTTAATTCATTGCCAGGTGCAAGTGTCTTTGCCATTACAATTGAAGGTGCACGACACGAATTCAGCGCCCTTGAAGGTGTTGAAGAAGACGTCACGGCAATTGTCTTAAACTTAAAGAAATTAATCTTGAAAATTGATAGTGATGATGAAAAAATTAAAAAAATCACCCTTAATAAAAAAGGCGAAGGTCCAGTTTTAGCGAGTGACATTGAAACACCTTATGACGTTGAAATTGTTAATGGTGACTTAGTTATTGCGAACTTAAGTGCCGATGGTGCACTTGAAATGGAAATGTTTGTTCGTAATGGTCGCGGTTACGTCACAAGTGAAAACAACAAAGTTGAACGTAGTAAAGTTGGTTCGGCAATCGGAGTTATCGCCACTGATAGTGATTATTCACCGGTCCGTACTGTAAAGTACGCCGTTGATAGCGCGCGTGTTGGGGATGACGAAAGTTATGAGCAACTTACACTTGAAGTTTGGACAAACGGAAGTATGAGCCCAGACTTCGCGGTTGCATTAAGCGCACAAATCTTAATGGATCACTACACAATGTTCGTCGATTTAGAAGAAGTTGTTCGTGAATTCGAAACAATTGTCGAAACCGTCGAAACAGTTGAACAAACACCAGATGATATTAATATTGAAGAACTCAATCTTAGTGTTCGTGCTTATAACTGTTTAAAACGTGCTGGTATCCAAAAAGTTAGTGAACTTATTGCGATGTCCGAGGATGAAGTTTTAAAACTTAAAAACCTTGGAAAAAAATCATTTAAAGAAATTAAAGAAGCGGTTGCGGATCGTTCACTTAAATTCCGCGGTCAATTAGAATAGAGGTCGAAAATGGCATCACATGGTAGAAAAAACGTTCGTGGTCGAACCGGTGTTCGCTTTAAAGAACCATATACAAAAAGTAAAGAAAAAGCGAAAATTCGCAATCTTTCTAGTGAATTAATTATTTATGGAAAAATTAAAGTCGGACACGTAATTGGCAAAAAAGTTCAACGCAATGTTGAACGATTAGTCACGCTTGCGAAACGCGGTGATTTACACTCACGTCGCCTTGCCGCGGCCCGACTTCGTGACGGAATTAAAACAAATGACGGTGTTAAAGCGCTCGATGTCTTATTCAATGAATTAGGACCACGCTTTAAAGATCGTAACGGTGGTTATACACGTTTACTTAAACTTGGTAACCGTCGCGGTGATAATGCACCAATCGTTTTACTCGAATTTGTTGAATAATTAACAAATAAAATAATAATAAAGTCCTCCTTTACAGGAGGATTTTTTCTTTTAGAGCCGAAATAATGAAAAACCGTGAGCAATCAAGTATAATTATATAAGAGGTAAAACATGCGACAAGGAAAATTAAAAATTAGCGCAACAGTGATGACAAGTACGGTCATTATTTTAATTGGTGCCTCACTAATTAAATTTAAATCTGCACTTTTAAGTTCCTTACTTTTTATTATCGGTATTTTAGTATTGCTCGTCGGTTTTATTGAATTTGTTAATTTTTTTGCGAAGCGTGATAAACATAAATCACTTTACCAGCTGATTATTAGCATTCTTTTAATTGCTGCGGGAGTTTTAATTAGTATTTTTAATGAGCCGCTGCAACATTTTGCCTTTCTTGTCATAAGTATTATGCTTTTCTTACAAGCAATTTATGACATCGTTAAGTTTGCGCGGATTAAATGGCGGCGTGATCTCTTTTTCGGGATTTTAAAAGGAGCTTTGGCCACCGTTATTTTAGTCGCAACATTTTTCCAAATGCAAGACACTTTGTTGATGGTTGTTGGTCATTTAATGCTTGTCTTTGGTGCACTCTTTATTATTATTGATACTTTTTAAAATGCGAAAATACAATTATTTAATTTTTGATTTAGATGGAACGCTACTTGATACTGTTCCTGAACTTAGAAACAACTTAAACTTAGCATTTCGTGATGTAAATTTAAAGGCTGACTTTACGGATGACGAAGTAATGTCATTTTTAGGCAGCGGTAAAGCCGTGCAAATTAAGCGGGCACTAAAAGCGCGTAATTATGATGAAAAGACGCATTTTGCGGCTGTTGACGCTGCTTTAACGAAGTATTACGCGGAAAACATAGTCGCGCTAACTAAACCGTTCCCTGGTGTTGAAAAGACGCTAGAAATGCTTGCTAATGCTGGGTATACGCTTTTTATAGCGACAAATAAGCCCCATGACATTGCTTTACGTGTTGTCGATCATTTTTTCGGTGACACATTTACTTTTATTAAAGGTGACGCTGGTGACGGAATAACGAAACCACGCAAAGAGTTTTTAGAAGTTTTTGTTAAAAAATATGGAGTAAAGCCGAGTGAAGCACTTTATATTGGTGACAGTGAAATTGATTATTTAACCGCCAAGAATGCTGGCATCTCGTGCGTCTTACTAAATTACGGTTACGATAAGCCGTTTTTAGCCCGGAAAGAATTTACAGCAAAGCTAATTGATGAATTTAAAGAAATTCTAAATTTACTATAAGTAAAATAACAATATATGATAAAATTAATTAAATGATAAAACAGGATATTTATTTATATAACTCGCTCACGGAAAAGAAGGAAATTTTTCGACCGCTCAACGCTCCGCATGTTGATATTTACGTCTGTGGGCCAACAGTTTATGATTATGTTCACTTAGGTAATATGCGTCCGGTTGTTGTTTTTGATACGCTGCGACGTTTTTTAGAAAGTCAAAATTATAGCGTTAAATTCGTTTCAAATTACACTGATGTTGATGATAAAATTATTAACCGCGCGATTAGTGAACAAACGGACACAAAGACGATTAGTGACCGATTCATCGCTATTTTTGAAGCAAACCTTCACGCTGTTAATGCGCTTGTTCCAACAGTTACACCGCGTGCAACAGCGTATGTCCCAAAGATGATTGAATTTATCGGCGAATTAGTTGATAAAGGCTTTGCCTATGTTAAAGATGGCAATGTTTATTTCCGCGTAACTAAAATTAAAGATTACGGTAAACTTGCAAATGTAAACGTAAGTGAATTAATTGTCGGTGCGCGAATTGAAGAAAACATTAATAAAGAAAATCCGATTGATTTTATTTTATGGAAAAAAAGTGATGATATTTTAAATTGGAATTCGCCATGGAGTAAAGGCCGACCTGGATGGCATACAGAATGTGTTGTCATGATTAATGAAGTGTTTAAAAAACCGAAAATTGATATTCATGGTGGCGGCTTTGATTTAAAATTTCCCCATCATGAAAACGAAATAGCGCAGGCAGAAGCTCACAGTGATTCACTGCTCGCAAATTACTGGCTTCATAATGGTTTTGTTAATTTAAATGACGAAAAGATGGCAAAGTCAACGGGAAACATTATTACCGCGCAAGACTTTTTAGAAGAACACGATGGAAATATTTTACGTTTAATACTCTTAAGTACGCATTACCGCGCACCACTAAATTTAAAAGAAGATGTTATTAATCTTGCTAAAACCGAGATTCTCAAAATTCAGCGCGCTTTAATTAGTGCTAATTTAATTGTTGATTTTAATCAACTTGTTCCGCAAGAGTCCCCATTGTTTTCTAAGTTTATTAATTTTTTAAGTGACGACTTAAATACACCGAATGCCTTAAGTGTAATTTACGAAGGCGTTAAAGAACTTAATATAGCAGTACGTAATAATGATATTGATGAAACTTCCATGCTTGCTTTTACAATTATAAAGATGCTCCGTATTTTAGGGCTTGAAAAAATTGTCCGTGTTATAACGGATGAAGATCACAAGCTTTATCAAGAATATAATCTAGCTCGTGCAAATAAAGATTTTGCTAAGAGCGATAAAATCAGAGATGAACTCATTAAAAGAGGGTTAATGTAACGTGTTTCATAAACTTAATCGCGAACAATATAGTTACGGAAAAAACAATGTTTTAGCATGTTTAAAAGCGGGGACTGTAAAGAAACTTTATTTTCAAGAAGGTTTCAAAGATGACAAAATTATTGAAATTAGCCGAAAAATGCACGTTAAAACCGTAATTTTAGAAAAAAAGGCAATGTATGATATTTTAAATGTCAATCACCAAGGTGTTATTGCCGTTGTTAATGAATTTAAATATAGTTCCTTAGATGTTCTTTTGCTCCAAGCAAAAGATAAAAAGAATGTGATTTTTTTACTACTCGACGAAATTAGTGACCCACATAATTTTGGGGCGATTATCCGCAGCGCTGAAGCTTTTGGTGTTTTTGCAATTATAATAAAAAAGGACCGACAAGTCAGCGTCAATAGTACTGTTATGAAAGTGGCATCAGGAGCGCATAATAATATTCATATTGCCCGTGTTGCTAATCTTAACATTGCAATTGACAAACTGAAGGGTCACGGATTTTGGATCGTAGGTACGACACTTGAAGCAAAACAAAAAGTTACAGATTTGGATTACGACTTCAATGTTGCATTAGTTATGGGCAGTGAGGGAAAAGGCATCGCTAAATTGACGCGAGAGAAATGTGACTTTTTAGTGACGATTCCAATGAGTGGCGAAGTTAATTCACTTAATGTAAGTGTTGCAACGGGGATAGTCCTTGTACTAATTCGTGAAAAACAAATGTATTTATAAATAATACATTATAGAAAGGATTTCACGAATGATTAATTCATTTCTTGATTTCTCCAATGAGGAAGTTTATTTAGCATTAGCTAGCGGTAACGAAGAGGCATTTGATGTTCTCCACAATCGGTTTAGAAATTTTATCAAAGGCCAAATAGGAAAAATACTGTCAATCAACAAATTTGCCGCTGTTGATTATGAAGATTTAGAGTTGGTTGCAAACATGGCGTTTGTGACTGCAGTTTCAACTTATGACGTTAAAAAGTCGCCATTTGCTTCTTACGTCACAGTTGTGATTAAAAATGCGTTGGCAAATGTAGTTGCAAAACAGTTTAGTCCAACAGAAGCAATGTCAAACTATGCTGGCCGTCTTGATGAGCAAGTTTTCGCGGATAATAGTAATTTATTACTAAGCGATGTACTCGGTTCTCAAGATTGCTACCTTGATGCAAGCAGATTCTCGAACGATAGTGTGTTGCATATTCGCGATTTAACGCGCATAACACTCACAGACATTGAAGAAAAAGTTCTGATTGCAAAGTTAAAAGGTTATAACCATAAAGAAATTGGTGAACAGCATAAACTGACGAAACGGCAACTTGATCGAATCGTCAGAACAATTAAAGAAAAGTACCTTAAATCTAACGAAGACAAGTAAAAAAACGTCTCAATATCATTGCACTCTTCGTACGTGCGTGCTATTATAGCTTTACTAATGTTACAAAAGGAGTATAATATAATGCGGAAAAAGGTTACTTTGATTTGTGAGGTGTGCTTGTCACGCAATTACCAAACAACGATTAAAGCTGTTGGTCAAACGGAACGATTCCAAAAAAATAAATATTGTCCGAAATGTAACAAGAAGACAGTTCATAAAGAAAGTCGATGAGGTGAAGTATGGGTTTACGTAAATATAGTCAAGAAGTAGTTAAAGAAGCAAAGCGCGTTCGTTGGCCTAAACGCGACGTCTTATTTCCCACAATTTTCGTTGTGTTAATTATTACATTTCTTGCCGCATTAATCTTATTTCTCGAAGATCTCGCAGCAGCGAAGTTACTCGGGGAAATTGAACGAGTATTTTCTGGGTTCAATTTATAAAAAGGAAGTGATTAAATGAGTAAAAGAAAAGAAGATATGTTTAACGAAAGAGAAGTAAAATGGTACGTTGTTACAACGCAATCAGGCTACGAAAACACCGCTAAAATTAATATTTTAAAACGAATCGAACCGACGAACTTAAAAGATACGGTTCGGCAAATTATTGTCGCGGAAATTGAAGAAGAAGTTTTGAACGCCAAAAATGAGTATGTGCCGAAAAAACGTAACTTATATCCGGGCAACATCTTCGTTGAAATGATTATGAATGACGAGATGTGGTTTATTATTCGTAACACTCCCGGCGTCACTGGTTTTATTGGCTCAAGCGGCCGTGGCGCAAAGCCTTTTCCCGTTGATTACGAAGATATCGAACCAATCTTAAAACGACTTGGGCACATTGACAAAAAAATGTACGACCGTTACAACGTCGGCGATTACGTCCGTGTTATCGATGGACCACTTGTTGGCACCGAAGGACGAATTATTACACTCGACCGTGATAGCGGCAAAGTACAAATCGAAGCTACATTCTTTGGTCGCGTAACGACTGCGGATATCGACTTCGCACTTATCGAACGAGTTGATTTTTAGATAAAAAGTACTTATAATTAATTGAGCCTAGAAACGAATTTAAAACGTCTCTAGGCTTTTTTTGAACGTAAAAGGTCGTTTAAATATAAGAAAAATGCTCATAAGTTGCTGTTTTTTCATTATTCTGCATTTAAATGAAATTTGCTATTGCCTTTCGTTATACATTAATGTATAATTACTTGCGTAACGCTTACACGCGTATGTGTTGCAAACGTTCGTGGAAGGAAGAGACAACTTCCATACCACAGCACGGACGAAAAACTTTATAAGGAGGAATGTCACGTGAGTAAAAAAATCGCAAAAGTCGTTAAACTCGAACTTATTGGCGGCGAAGCACGACCAGGACCGAAATTAGCGTCGGTTGGTGTTATTATGCCGAAATTTTGTACTGACTTTAACGCACGTACAGCTGACCGTCGTGGTGAAGTTGTTCCGGTCATTATCACGGCTTATGAAGATAAGTCACATGATTTTGAACTAAAAACGACACCAACTAGTATTTTACTAAAACGCGCAGCCGGCAACATTGAAAAAGGGTCTGATAACCCGAAAGCGACGAAAGTTGGGAAAGTTACCCGCGCTCAACTTAAAGAAATCGCTGAATACAAGTTGCCTGACCTTAACGCTAACGATCTCGAAAGTGCAATTCGCATTATCGAAGGTAGCGCCCGCAATATGGGGATTGAGGTCGAAGACTAGTGGTAGAGCACCCACTCGTTAGAACCACAAAGGAGGGAAAATATGAAGAGAGGTAAAAAGTATAACGAAGTTGCAAAACTAATCGATCGTGAAAAACTTTATACGATTGAAGAAGCCGTAGCACTCGTTAAGCAAACATCAACAACAAAGTTTGATGCCACAATTGACGTCTCGTTCCGCCTAAACGTTGATCCGCGTCATGCTGACCAACAAATTAGGGGCACACTCGTGTTACCGCATGGTAACGGGAAAGTTAAACGTGTTCTTGCAATCACAAGATCACCAGAAGTCGCGCTTGAAGCAGGTGCAGATTTCGCCGGTGGTAGTGAAATGCTTGAAAAAATCCAAACAGAAAACTGGTTTGATTACGACATTATCGTTGCAACACCAGACATGATGGGTGAACTAGGTAAATTGGGTAGATTACTTGGTCCAAAAGGCTTAATGCCGAACCCAAGAGTAGGTACAGTTACAACCGACTTAGACAAAGCAATCGGTGAAATTAAAGCTGGTAAAGTTGAATACCGTGTTGACCGTGAAGCAAATATGCACGTCACGATTGGTCGCGTTAGTTTTGAAGACGCGAAACTTGTTGACAACTTAAACGCTTTAACCGAACGTATTGTTCGTGTTCGTCCCGCTGTTGTGCGTGGTACTTACATTAAAAACGCTGTGATCCATACAACGATGGGTCCATCGATCCGCTTCACATTTGCGGGTCGCTAAAATTAGAAAGCTAGCAATAACCTAAGAAAACAACGGCGCAAGCTTAATTATGTTGTCGAGGTAATGATAATAAATTTATCTACGCAAAAGCGTCCTAAAGGATATTGTAGCCTCAATCAGAAAAAATATTGAAGGAGGACAACAAATGAACGAAAATAACATTGCTGTTAAAAAAGCAATTGTTGATGAAGTAGCATCACGTTTTGACCAAAGTGTTGGTGTTGTCTTATTTGAGTACCGTGGCTTAACGGTTGCGCAAATGACAGACTTACGCCGTAAACTACGTGAAGTCGGTGCCGAACTAGCGATTTATAAAAATACGTTAGTAAGACGTGCAGCAGACAAACTTGGTCATGAAGCGTTAAAAGAACATTTAACCGGCCCAAACGCCTTACTCTTTAGTAGCGACTTAAATGCTGGTGCTAAAGTATTAACACGCTTTGGCCGCTACCACGAAGAAGTAGTAATCAAAGCCGGCATCTTCGAAAACAGAATCGTTGATGAAAAAGGTGTACGGACAATTGCCCGTCTACCAGACCATAACGGCATGATTAGCATGTTCTTGTCAGTGCTTAATGCACCAATTCAAAAATTTGCCGCGACAGTTAAAGCGGTTGCCGAAAAAGAATAAAATATCCAGAGGAGGAAAAACACATTATGGCAAAATTAACAATCGAACAAATCATTGCTTCCCTTGAAGAAATGACAGTATTAGAATTAAATGACTTAGTCAAAGCTGTAGAAGAAAAATTTGGCGTTACAGCCGCCGTAGCCGCTGCAGGCCCTGCAGTCGAAGAAGAAGGTCCAGTCGCAAAAGGACCATCAGAAGTTGACTTAGTATTAACTTCATTTGGACAAAGTAAAGTTAAAGTTATTAAAGCTGTCCAAGCAATCACCGGCTTAGGCTTAATGGATGCGAAAAAACTCGTTGACGGTGCACCAGTCACTATCAAAGAAAAAATTTCCCCAGTTGAAGCTGAAGAACACAAGAAAGCACTTGTTGAAGCCGGAGCAGAAGTTGAAATTAAATAGTAACCAAGCTTACATACGCGGAACCCACAATATTTTTTGTGGGTTTTCGCGCATTTAGATGAGGTAAAAACTTGACGCATTATTTTGAAAACGATTCGTCACTTAAAAGCGCAAAAAAAGATTTAACTTTAGTTAAAAATAGCGAAAAGTACGTATTTACAACCGATATTGGTGTCTTTAGTAATAAAAGCTTCGATCACGGTTCAACGTTATTACTAAATGAAGTAATGAAACATTACAAGGAAGGCGATATTCTCGATTTAGGTTCCGGTTACGGCTATATCGGAATTGTCTTAGCCCGTACTTATACGCACGCGCACGTAACAATGGTAGATATTAATGAGCGCGCTGTTCTACTCACGAAAATTAATATCGCGCAAAATAACGTCAAAAACGCTACCGCCCTTGTTAGCGACGGCTACAAAGCGTTAGTAAATAAGAAATTTAGTTATATAGTTATTAATCCGCCGATTAAAGCCGGGAAAAAAGTTTACTACCCGTTCTTCAAAGACGCGAAAAACTATTTAACGCAAGACGGAACGCTAATGTTCGTCATGAAAAAGAAGCACGGTGCAAAAAGTGCTGCTAAATACGTTCTTGAACAATTTGGCAATTGCACGCTGCTTAAAAAAGATGCGGGATATTATCTTTATACCGCAATTAGCAACTAAAAAGAAGAGAGGCATTTATGAAAAAAATTAAACTTCCAGAAAAACGTCTCCACAACGATCGCATAGACTATAGCAAAATTAGTGGCTCCCTAGATTTACCAAATCTCGTTGAAATCCAAATTGATTCATACAATTGGTTTAAAAACGAAGGTATTCACGAAGTCTTAAGTGAAGTTTTTCCAATTAAGTCATATAGTGGTGATATCACAATCGGCTTTGTTGGTTATTACTTTGACCCCCCGAAATACAATTATTTAGAATGTAAAACCCGTGGTCACACGTATAGTGCACCACTTAAAGTTAATTTAAGCTTAACGCTTGAAGCAACGGGTGAAGTTAAAGAAAGTCCAATCTTCATGGGTGATATTCCGCTCATGACCGATACGGGAACTTTCGTCGTTAACGGCGCAGAACGCGTCATTGTTTCGCAAATCGTCCGTTCGCCAGGCGCGTACATGTCACGCAAGCTTGAACCAAAGTCTGGTCGTTATATTTATAACGCTGACCTTAACCCAACCCGCGGAACATGGCTTAAATTTGAAAACGATGCGAAAAACATCTTAAGTGTGCGGATTGACCAACAACGCAAAATGCACGCAACGCTTCTCTTAAAAGCTTTAGGTTTTATTGATTATGAAGAAACACTCGACCTTTTTGACGTCAAAATGCTTGATGAAGACGCAAACCTTAAAATCACGGAAGACGACTTAACCGCGCTTGAACTTACACTCCGCAAAGACGAAGATATTCAAGGCGAACTTCAAGCACTTTACGAAATTTTTCGTAAACTTAAACCGGGTGAACCGATGAGTGATGATGGTGTTAAAAACCATCTCTATCAAAAGTTCTTTGACCCTAAACGTTATGACTTAGGCAAAGCTGGTCGCTTTAAGTTTAATAAAAAACTCGGTATTTACGAACGTCTTGAAGGACTCACAATCGCGGAAAACTTAGTTAGTGCCGAAGGTGAAGTTGTTTATCCCAAAGATACGTTGCTCACGAAAAAAGAAGTTGATAACTTAAAAGCAATGAAATTTTTCGAAAATGGTGCGCACGTCCGTGAACTCCACATTAACGTTGATTTAGATTCATATAACAAAGTAAACGTTGTTCTTGTTTACACGAACGAAAAGAAAGATGCCGTAATTAATGTAATCGGTACTGATTTAAACATTATCGAAAAACGCGTCACAATTAGTGATATCGCTGCTGTATTTAGTTATTTTATGAACATCCAGTTCGGTATCGGTAACTTAGATGACATTGATCACTTAAGTAACCGCCGTGTCCGTCCCGTTGGTGAATTAATTCAAAACCAATTCCGTGTTGGTCTTTCGAAGATGGTTAAAGCAATGCGCGACTCAACTTCAATTACGGACACTGATACAATTACACCGCAAAAGTTAGTTAACACCCGTCACGTTAGTACAGCAATTCGCGATTTCTTTGCGATGAGCCAACTTTCCCAATTTATGGATCAAGTTAACCCGCTTGCAGAACTAACGAATAAACGCCGCATTAGTGCGCTCGGACCAGGTGGTTTAACGCGTGATCGCGCGAGTTTTGATGTTCGTGACGTTCACCATTCGCATTACGGTCGTATTTGTCCCGTTGAAACACCAGAAGGACAAAACATTGGTTTAATTAATAACTTAGCAAGTTACGCGAAAGTTAACGAATACGGGTTTATTGAAACACCGTACCGTAAAGTACTGAAACCTTTTGGAAAAGTTACTGAAGAAACTGTTTACTTAGACGCCGAAAGCGAACGCGAATTTGTAATCGCCGAAGCTAACGTTGAAGTTGATGCGGAAGGCTTAATTTTAACGCAAGACATTATCGCGCGTCTTGACGGTGAAAACATTTTAGTTACACCAGACAAAGTTGATTACATCGATGTATCACCAAAACAAATCGTTTCAATCGCCGCTGCGTCAATTCCGTTCTTAGAAAATGACGACGCAATGCGGGCCTTAATGGGTGCGAACATGCAGCGCCAAGCTTTACCACTTATCGTTCCGGAAACACCACTTGTTGGTACAGGACTTGAAACAAAAATCGCTCAAGACTCGGGTGCCGCAATTATCGCGCGCGCCGATGGACTCGTGACTTATGTTGACTCAACAAAAATTGTTGTCAAAGAAAAAGAAGAAGAATACACGTACTTACTGCAAAAGTTTGCCCGTAGTAACCAAGGAACATGCTTTAACCAAATCCCGCTTGTCAAAGCTGGTGACAAAGTTAAAAAAGCGAGCTTACTCGCGGATGGTCCTTCAATGGAAAACGGTGAACTTGCACTTGGAAGAAACGTAACAATCGCTTTTATGACGTGGGAAGGTTATAACTTTGAAGACGCGGTCATTATGAGTGACCGTCTCGTTAAAGATGACGTTTACACCTCAATTCATATTGAAGAATATAAAATTGAAGCGCGTAAAATTAAGTCAGTTGAAGAACGAATTACCCGCGATTTACCGGAAAACATCAGCGAAGCAACGAAAGCATTCCTTGATGAAGACGGAATTATTATTCCTGGTTCCGAAGTTAAAGAAGGTGACTACTTAGTCGGTCGTGTCACGCCGAAAGGGCAACGCGAACTTAGCGCAGAAGACCGTCTTATCCACACAATCTTTAATGAACGTGTTAAAGACGTCAAAGATACTTCGCTCCGTGTCCCCCATGGTGGTGGCGGTACCGTTATCGATGTTCGTGTTTTCCGTCGCGCTGATGGTGACGAACTTGGACCTAACGTTGAAGTAAGTGTTAGTGTCTTCGTCGCGCAAAAACGCAAAATTAGTGAAGGTGACAAAATGAGCGGACGCCACGGTAATAAAGGTGTCATTAGTCTTATTCTCCCAGAAGCTGATATGCCGTTTATGGAAGACGGTACACCGGTTGATATTATGCTCAACCCCCTTGGTGTTCCAAGCCGGATGAATATCGGACAAATTTTAGAGATGCACTTAGGAATGGCACTCAAAAAACTTAACTTAAAAATTGCAACACCGGTTTTTGACGGAATTTCTAACGAAGAAATTTTCGAATTAATGGAAGCTGCAGAAATGAATAAAGATGGTAAACAAGTACTTTATGACGGCCGCACTGGTGACCGTTTTGACGAACGCATTAGTGTCGGTGTTATGTACTTAATTAAACTCGTCCACATGGTTGATGATAAACTTCACGCCCGGGCAACTGGTCCTTATAGTTTAGTGACCCAGCAGCCACTCGGCGGAAAAGCACAAAACGGTGGACAACGGTTTGGTGAGATGGAAGTTTGGGCGCTTGAAGCTTACGGTGCCGCAAACATTCTCCAAGAAATTCTCACGATTAAGAGTGATGACCGTGTCGGTCGTAAACGTACTTATGAAGCAATTATTAAAGGTTATGACTTCCCTGAACCAGGAATTCCGGAAGCATTTAAAGTGTTAACCCGTGAACTCCAAGGTTTAGCAATCAACGTTGAACTTAAAAACGATGAAGGGGAAATTATTGATTTAGATGAACTTGCTGCGAAGCAAGATGCAGATATTCGTCGCTCCCGCAGAAATACTTACATTCGTCAAAAAGAAGCAGAAGATCAAGTTGACGAAGATGAAGTCGGTATTACTTACGGTGGAAGTGAAGAAGAAAGTGAGGAAGAATAATGCCACGCAAAACAACATTTAATATTAATACTTTAGCAAGTGTTAAAATCGGTCTAGCCTCACCGGAACAAATAAGAGATTGGTCACATGGGGAAATTTTAAAACCTGAAACGATTAACTATCGCAGCCAAAAGCCCGAACGTACCGGACTTTTCTGTGAAGTTATTTTCGGACCAAGTAAAGACTATGAATGTCACTGTGGAAAGTATCGCAAAATCCGTTTTAAAGGAACGGTTTGTGAGAAGTGTGGCGTTGAAGTTATGTCAAAGTACGTTCGTCGTGAACGAATGGGTCATATTGAACTCGCAAGTCCATGTACGCACATTTGGTACTTAAAAGGCACACCTTCACGCTTAGCGTTCCTGCTTGATATTCCCGCGAAACAACTTGAGGAAATTATTTACTTTATTTCGCACGTTGTTCTTGATCCAGGCACAAGTAGTGTCCTTGAATACAAACAGTTTATTGATGATGCAAGTGGTCGACAAATTTTTGCGAAAGCACTTGAAGAAATTCGTGAAGGCATGGCCGATAAAGATAGTTTCGAATATGCCCGTAGTACGGAATTACTTGAACGTCTTGAAAGTTCAACGTTCGACTTTAGTGCAACGAGCCGCTTTATTAGTAAATATACCGGTGCCCGCTTTGGTGAAGGAGCGGAAGCAATTAAGCAACTTTTAAAAGAAGTTGATTTAGAAAAAGAATACGAATTAATTAAAACGGAACTCAAAACGGTCAGTAAAAACCGTGAAGCCCGTTTACTTAAACGACTTGAAATCGTTGATGCCTTTATTAAATCAGGCAATAAACCCGAATGGATGGTGCTTGATGTAATTCCGGTCATTCCACCTGACTTACGTCCAATGCTCCAACTTGATGGTGGTCGCTATGCGAATAGTGATATTAACGATTTATATCGCCGCGTTATTACGCGTAACAACCGTTACAAACAACTCGTGCAAATGAACGCACCAAAAGTTATTTTAATGAACGGTCGTCGTGTTTTACAACAAGCGGTTGATACATTAATTGATAACGGTCGTCGTGGTAAACCAGTTACCGGTACAAATAAACGTCCACTTAAGAGCTTAAGTGCGGCGCTTAAAGGTAAACAAGGTCGCTTCCGTCATAACTTACTTGGTAAGCGTGTTGACTATAGTGGCCGTAGTGTTATCGCGGTTGGACCAGAACTTAAAATGTACGAATGCGGTATTCCCCGTGAAATGGCAATTCAGCTTTTCCGTCCGTTTATCGCTGCCGAACTCATTAAACGTGAAGATTCGAACGTAACAAATCACACCCAAGCGGACCGTGTGATTGATAACCACGAAGAAATCGTTTTCGATATTATTGAAGAAATTATTGATGACCATCCCGTCTTACTTAACCGGGCACCAACGCTTCACCGCCTTGGTATTCAAGCTTTTAAAGCCGTTCTCGTTAGTGGGCGAGCAATTCGTTTACACCCACTCGTTTGTGCCGGCTTTAACGCTGACTTTGATGGTGACCAAATGGCCGTTCACGTCCCGCTTTCACTTGCGGCGAAAGAAGAAGCACTCAACTTAATGCTCGCAAGTAAAAACATTTTAGGACCGAAAGACGGTAAACCAATTGCCGCTCCGTCGCAAGACATGGTAATTGGTAACTACTTCTTAACCCAAGAAGAAAGTAAAGAAGACTTCTTAAAGCGTGCCGCAGAATCGCGCCTTAATGGTGACGAAGCTGGTGCATTAAAGTTTGAAGAATTCGCCCAAAGTGAAGGTAAAGTTTTTGGCACTGTGAGTGAAATCATTCGCGCCTACGAAACAAATCAAATTCACTTGCATAACCGGATTGCCCTTCGTGGTTCGGCGCTTAATAAAAAAGAATTCACTGGTGAAATGAACAAGAGTTACGTTGTAACTTCTGTTGGTAAAGTTATCTTTAACTCAATTTTCCCTAGCGACTTCCCATATATTAACGCACCCGATCCAACGACGCTGCAACATAATCCAACCGCAAACTTCGTCCCGCTTGGTACGAACATTAAAGAGCATATTGCGAAGACGCCACTTCGTAAACCAATTGGTCAAGATTTCTTAGGCCAAATTATTAACGAAGTCTTTAAGCGTTATCGCACAACAAAAACAAGTGCTATTCTTGATAAAATCAAGGATCACGGCTTTAAGTATGCGACAATTTCCGGCTTAACCGTTTCCTTAGCCGACATTACACCAGTTGAAGGTAAAAACGAACTTATCCGTGCTGGTGAAGAAAAAGTTAAGAAAACAAACGCGCTTGCTCAACGTGGTTTCACGAGTGAAGAAGAGCGTTACGCCGAAGTTATCGGTATTTGGCAAGGTGTTCGTAACGAAGTCGAAGATAAACTTAAAGAACAATTTATGGAAGACCGCCGCAACCCGCTTTATATTATGTACGATTCAGGTGCGCGCGGTAAGATTACAAACTTCGTCCAACTTAAAGGAATGCGTGGTCTCATGGCTTCCCCACGTGGTGGCGAAATTGAAATCCCAATTAAATCAAGTTTCCGTGAAGGAATTAGTGTTAGTGAATTCTTTATTGCGAGTCATGGTTCCCGTAAAGGGGGAGCAGACACGGCGATTAAAACAGCGGACTCGGGTTACTTAACGCGTAAGCTTGTTGACGTTGCCCAAGATGTTACGGTAACAATTAACGACTGTGGTAGCGATCACGGTTTTGTCGTTCGCGAAATTAAAACGCGTGAAGACAACACAACAATCGTCCCACTTGGTGACCGTATTCGTGGCCGTTACACGGTTAATGATATTATTCACCCGGAAACTGGCGAAGTTATTGTTGAAGCAAATACACTAATTAACGAAGGACTTGCTGAGTATATCGACAAAGCCGGCGTTGAAGAAGTGGAAATTCGTTCACTCTTTGGTTGTGAAGCAAAGCGCGGCGTTTGTGCGCATTGTTACGGAATTAACTTAGCAACCGGAGAAAGTGTCCAAGTTGGTGAAGCAGTCGGAATTATGGCCGCCCAATCAATTGGTGAACCAGGAACACAGTTAACGATGCGGACATTCCATACAGGTGGTGTTGCAACTGCCGAAGACGTGACGCAAGGTTTACCGCGTGTTCAAGAACTCTTTGAAAGCCGTAATCCGAAAGGGCGCGCGAAAATTAGCGACATCAGCGGAACCGTTATGGAAATTGAAGAAGTTGAAAACCGTCGCTTTAATATTACCGTTAAAAACGAACTGGAAGAACGCGTTACGCTCACCGAATACGGCCAAAAACTCCGTGTTAAAGAAGGTGACGTAATTACAAGTGGTCAACGCTTAACAGAAGGAACAATTTTTCCGCGTGAACTACTTGCTGTAAGTGACGTTACAACTGTGCAAAACTATTTACTGAACGAAGTTCAAAAAGTTTACCGCACAAGTGCATCTGTCCGGATTGACGATAAGCACTTAGAAGTTATCGTGAAACAAATGCTTAATCGTGTCTTAGTCATTGATGGCGGAGAAACGGACTTACTACCGGGACAACATGTCACAACGATTCAGTTTACTGACGCGAATAAATACGCATTAGTGAACGGACTTCGTCCGGCAGTAGCGAAACCACTCATACTCGGAATTACGAAAGCCGCGCTTGCAAGTGATTCATTCTTAAGTGCTGCTGGGTTCCAAGAAACGACACGTATTTTAACGGACGCTGTTGTTAAAGCACGCATCGATACACTTGAAGGACTCAAAGAAAACGTTATAACCGGTCGCATTATTCCTGCTGGCCGTGGTTTGTTAAGTGAAGAAGAACAAGCAGCATTACTCGAAGGTTTCTCCGTGCAAAAAGCACTTGAAGCAATCGAAGCTGATTATGAAGACGATACGCTTCAGTAGTAACAAACATAAATAACCGTTATTTGTAAACGGTTTCACCTTAAAAGGTGAAGAAAAAACACGATTTTCATGTATATTAGTGGTAGACATAAAAATCGAGATTAAGAAAGTAGGTTATTATGAAAAGTAAATTTAGTAAACAATTAATTTTTGTCCTTTTCGGTGTACTATTAATCACAAGCTGTGATAATGGCAAAACTTCAGCACCAGACACATCGAATCCAAGTACAGTAATTCCCAGTTCAGAAGTGATTAGCTCAACTTCTGAAAAAGAAATTTATGACGGACCAGTTGATCAGTTTAGCCGGGTTGAACCAGGAACAAACTATAGCAATCGCGCGCTTGATCATGCGATTGAGATGACAGCACTTGATTCACTAGGTGAACAAAAACTACTCGTTGTTCCCGTCGTTTTCTCAAATACTGCAGGAACACATGATACGGAAGAAAACCATGAAATGCTCGAGCGTGTTTTCTTTGGTGAAAGTGAAGATACAGGGTGGGAATCACTCGCCTCTTACTACGCGAAAAGTAGTTATGGCCGCTTAACCTTAACCGGTGAAGTCGCGGATTACTTTTATTTAGATTATTCAACATTTGAATTAGCAGAAAAACATGTTGATGACGCGCAATATATTGGTGAAGACCATTACTGGGATGAAACACACCACGTAATTAAAGATATTTATAACACATATGACGCGGAATATTTAAAACAGTTCGACCTTGATGGTGATGGTTTTGTCGATGCGTTTTGGATGGTTTATATGGCAGAAATCGGTGCAGTTGGTGATGATAGTGACGTCTTCTGGGCGTATAAGTTTTATTGGAACCGTCTCCCGAACAAAGATAAGCCAACGCCAAACACGTATGCGTGGGCTGGCTTTACATTTGCCCGCGATGGTAAAGGTTATTCATACGCAGAACCAGATGCCCATACATTTATTCATGAAACTGGACACCTTTTAAGCTTACCGGACTATTATGATTACGATACTGATAGCCGGACAGGCATGCAGTTAACAAATCCTTCAGGTGGACTTGATATGATGGCGTATAACATTGCTGATCACAATAGTTATTCAAAATACCGTTACAACTGGATTGAACCTTACGTTGTTGAAGGTAACGCCGATATTACAATTGCACCTTTTGAAAGTTCTGGTGACGCAATTTTACTTAAAAATGGTTGGAATGGTCATGCGTATGACGAATATTTAATGTTTGACTTTTATACACCAACAGGACTAAATGAAAAAGATAGTGAAGAAGGTGGCTATAGTTCAAAACGCAACCCAAACAGCGGAACAAGAAACTTTACGATTCCTGGTGTCCGCATTTGGCACGTTGATTCGCGCTTATTAAAGTATGTTTATGATCATACGGGCGAATTTGTTTCACGAACATGGACAAATACAATTTCTGGTGATGCATATCATTACACCGCGGTTGGACCAAGCAACACTGCTTCACGTAGTCGCGCACAAAAGATTGGTACGGAAACGGAAATTGCCGATGACCTTAAATTGCTCCACTTGCTTAACGCTGAAGGACGAACTGGTAAAGTTGGAAACTGGCTCCGTACAGGCACAGTTGCCGGTAATAAAGCACTTTTCCAAGAAGGTGATGTCATTGAATACGACAACTGGAAACAATATTTACAAAATAGTGAAGCGTTTAATGATGGAACCCCAGTTGGCTATACAGTTGAAATCGGTGAAATGACCGAAGAAGGCGTGACAATTAAGTTCCGCGTTGCTAATTAACGTTGCAATTTCTCTTTAAATTGACTACACTTATAAAAGTACCAAAAAGAGAGAAAATGATGAAAAGAACAAAGACAGCACTATTATTATTGACATTACTTACAGTAGTAAGTTGTCAAAGTAATGCTGTCTTTTTACGTTTTGAAAAAGAAGTTGTTGTTAAAGAGTTTTTGACCGAAACCACGGACGAATATTATTTACCAAACAGTTACACTAAAAGTTACGCTGATATTTTACGTTCCAACCCAAACGCTAAATATAAAGAACGTTCACTAAAGAGTACAGGGGAACAAAAAATCCTTGTTTTACCGGTTCTTTTTCCGAATTATCCACTCAGTAATTTTGATGAAAGCGCTGATGGAAGTGAATCATTAATAAATATTGAAAAAGCGTTTTTCGGAGTCCCTGAAAATACAAGCTGGGAAAGCGTTGCAAGTTACTATTACACATCAAGTTACGGTCAACTCTTACTTAGTGGTCACGTCGCTCCGTGGTATACTTTACCGGAAAACTACGCGACAACGATGCTCGAAAACCGCGTTAATGTAAGTCACGACAAAGTCCGTGAAACAACGGAAATTATGAAACTTGCTTTAAGTAATTACGCGCATAGCGGTGGCGATTTAACCGCTTTTGATTTAGATGAAGATGGTTATATTGATAGTGTGTATGTAATTTACGGCTACCCGTACAAAGCAAACAGCGAAAAAAGCGTCTTTTGGGCATTTGCCGCTTACAATCAAAGTAATGAAGGCACAGTCGAAACACCGGTAGCGAACATGTATGCGTGGAGCAGTTACGACTTTTTAAAGGCCGAGAAACAAAAACCTGACGCGCATACATATATTCATGAAGTCGGGCATTTACTTGGTTTAGTTGATTATTACAACACAAATTACCGTGAAGGATATTCCCCGCTTGGTGGCTTTGATATGATGGACAGCACGATTGGTGATCACACAGGGTTTTCGAAAATGCTCCTTGAGTGGACGTATCCGAAACAAATTAAAAAAAGTGCGACTTTAACGCTTAAACCGTTTAGTGAAACGGGCGAACTTTTCTTACTTAAAAACGGTTGGAACGAAAGTGCACTTGATGAATATTTATTACTTGAATACTACACACCTGCCGCCTTAAACGAACAAGATTCACGGCTTAATGCTGAATTTAAATTACCGCGTAGAAGTGGCTTAAAAGTTTATCACGTTGATGCACGAACAGAATATAAAAAAGGCAATGATTACGTTTATACAAGTGAAACAGAACACGCCCCAAATACACTTGAAGTACTCGCACACAGCAACACACATGGCGCGCGCAATGGCGAATATAAACTATATAGTTTACTTGAACCAGAAGAAAGCTTAAATATTCTTGAAGGCGGCAACGCGAATATGCATTCACTTTTTACAAGTAATGATGATTTTGGCCTTACACATTTCCAGGACTTTACGTTTAATGACGGGACAAAACTCGATTTAGGTTTTAAAGTAAAAGCGGTGAATGCGGACGGAATAACACTTGAATTCAGCGAAATATAACCGTTATTATTATTTAATAATAAAAAAACACGTTTTCTAACTAATATAAGTTGACAGATTAAGACTAAATCTTTATAATTACAAAGTAATGGCCAATTAATGGTCGTTTTTAATTGAAAACTCTCGATACACCCGGTTGTGTGTCAAGTAGAAAAACAAATAACTAAAAGAAAGGAGTCATGCTATGCCGACAATTAACCAACTCATACGTCATGGACGCAAAAAACCTGTCTACAAGTCGAAATCACCAGCACTTACAAAACGCTGGAATTCGCTTAAACGCCGTGAAGTTGATCAGTTTTCCGCCCAAAAGCGTGGTGTTTGTACCCGTGTAGGGACAATGTCACCAAAGAAACCAAATAGTGCTTCGCGGAAATATGCTCGTGTACGTTTATCAAACGGATACGAAGTAACAGCTTATATCGGTGGCGAAGGTCATAACTTACAGGAACATAGTACTGTTCTTATTCGTGGTGGCCGTGTGAAAGACTTACCAGGTGTTCGCTATCACATCGTCCGCGGAACACTCGATACAGCAGGTGTCGAAAACCGCCGTCAAAGCCGTAGTCTCTACGGAGCGAAAAAACCTGAAGACTTAGAATCATAAATATCACGAAAATAAAGAGGAGGAAATGTTATGCCACGTAAAGGAAAAGTTGAAAAACGCGATGTGTTACCAGATCCAATTTACAATTCAAAACTCGTAACACGCCTAATCAATAAAATTATGTACGACGGTAAACGTGGTACAGCGCAAACAATTTTATATAACGCGTTTGCCCGCATTGAAGAAAAAACAAAACAACCAGCGATGGACGTTTTTGCAACTGCAATTAGTAATATCATGCCTGAAGTTGAACTTAAGGCACGTCGTGTTGGTGGACAAAACTACCAAGTACCAATTGAAGTTAGTGCAGAACGAAAAACAACGCTCGGCTTACGCTGGTTAGTTAACTATTCACGTTTACGCAGTGAACGCACAATGGAAGAACGTCTTGCCGCAGAAATTATTGATGCTGCAAACGGCAATGGTGCTGCTGTTAAGAAACGTGACGACACCCATAAAATGGCCGAAGCAAACAAAGCATACGCTCACTATCGCTATTAGGAGTATTTATGGCAAAAGACAAAGTATACGATTTACAGCATACGCGTAATATCGGCATTATGGCCCATATTGACGCCGGAAAAACAACGACGACAGAGCGGATTCTTTTCTATACCGGAAAAATCCACAAAGTTGGCGAAACACATGCCGGCGAAGCAACAATGGACTGGATGAAACAAGAACAAGAACGTGGGATTACAATTACAAGTGCGGCAACAACCGCGTATTGGAATGAAAACCGCATTAATATTATTGATACACCCGGTCACGTCGACTTCACAGTTGAAGTTGAGCGTTCACTCCGTGTTCTTGATGGTGCCGTTACTGTACTTGATGCGAAAAGTGGTGTTGAACCACAAACCGAAACAGTGTGGCGTCAAGGGACAAAATATAACGTCCCCCGGATTGTTTTTGTGAATAAAATGGATTCCGTTGGTGCAGATTTTGATATGGCAATTAGCACATTACATAGTCGGTTAGCCGCAAATGCTGCAGCGGTCCAAATCCCGATTGGTGCCGAAAATCATTTTGCTGGTGTTATTGACGTTATTGACCGTAAAGCGTATTACTATGGCGATGATCCTGATGACTTTGCCATTAAAGAAATACCGAGCGAATATGCTGAAAAAGTTAACGAAGTCCGGATGACTTTACTCGAAAAACTTGCTGAATTTGATGACGAATTAATGATGCTTGTTTTAGAAGGTGAAGAACCACCGGTTAGTTTAATAAAAAAAGTTATCCGTAAAGCCGTCTTAACTGGGAGCTTTTACCCCGTTTTTGCCGGTTCTGCGTATAAAAATAAAGGAATTCAACCTTTACTCGATGGTGTGATTGATTACTTGCCAAGTCCGCTTGACGTTCCAAGTGCGAAAGCCGAACGAATGGATGGTACGGAACTTACTTGTGCAAGTGACGCAACTGCACCACTCGCTGCCCTAGCTTTTAAAATCGCAACAGACCCGTACGTTGGGCGTCTTGCCTATGTCCGTGTTTATAGCGGTGTTTTAAAGTCGGGTTCATACGTCTTTAACTCAATTAAAGGCAAAAAAGAACGTGTCGGACGTCTCGTCTTAATGCATTCAAATCACCGCTCTGAAGTTAGTGAACTAAAAGCTGGTGATATCGGTGCGGTTGTTGGTCTTAAAATTACGACAACTGGCGATACGCTTTGTCACGAAACAAGTAAGCTCATACTCGAACGGATGGAATTTCCTGAACCGGTTATTGAGCAAGCAATTGAACCAAAAACACGCGTTGACCAAGACAAAATGTCAATTGGTCTAGCAAAACTTATGGAAGAGGATCCAACATTTAAAGTTTCGACAAATAGTGAAACGGGGCAAACAATTATTGCCGGTGTTGGTGAACTTCATTTAGATGTCTTAGTTGATCGTTTACGTCGAGAATTTGGTGTCCAAGTTAACGTTGGATCACCACAAGTTGGGTATCGTGAAACGATTTCATCCATTGTTGAAACTGAAGGAAAATATATTCGTCAGTCTGGTGGACGTGGCCAATATGGTCATGTGAAAATTCGTTTCGAGCCAAATCCTGGCAAAGGGTTTGAGTTCGTTGATGCGATTGTCGGAGGCGTGGTCCCGCGTGAATACATCAAACCGACAAACGATGGACTAGTTGACTCACTCGCGCGTGGTTTAGTTGCCGGTTATCCAGTAATCGATATTAAGGCAACACTTTATGATGGTAGTTATCACGATGTTGATAGTAGTGAAATGGCGTATAAAATTGCCGCTTCAATGGCGCTTAATGAAGCCGGAAAAGTTGGTGATCCTGTTTTACTCGAACCAATCATGAAAGTTGAAATTACTGTCCCTGAACAATATTATGGCGACGTATTAGGCGATTTAGCCCGTCGTCGTGGCGTCATGCGCGATGAAAGCCTTCGCGGTAATGCGAAGATAATTGACGCTGAAGTTCCACTTTCCGAAATGTTTGGCTACGTGACTGATTTACGTAGTTTCACGCAAGGAAGAGGAACGTTTATGATGAGTTTTGATCACTACGGCGAATGTCCAAAATATATCGCCGATGAAATAATTAAAAAGACCGGGCGTGTTGCCCGCGCTTAAAAAAGTCGTTTTGCGTGACTTTTTATTGAAATAAAAACAAAATTGCTATAAGATAGAAGCGTTATAATAGCGCACTTATAAGAAGGAGGAAATTATTATGGCAAAACAAAAGTTTGATCGTAGTAAAGTCCACGTTAACGTCGGTACAATTGGCCACGTTGACCACGGAAAAACAACATTAACCGCTGCGATCACAAAAACACTCGCAATTGCTGGTGGCGCAACTGCAGCGTCATACGAAGAAATTGACAGCGCTCCAGAAGAGAAGCAACGTGGAATTACAATTAACACGTCGCACTTAGAGTACGAAACGGCAACCCGTCACTACGCACACGTTGACTGTCCAGGTCACGCGGACTATGTTAAAAATATGATTACTGGTGCCGCGCAAATGGACGGCGCAATTCTCGTCGTTGCGGCAACTGATGGTGTTATGCCACAAACACGTGAACATATCTTACTTGCTCGTCAAGTTGGTGTTCCATACGTCGTCGTCTTCTTAAACAAAGTTGATTTAGTTGATGACCCAGAACTTATTGATATCGTTGAAATGGAAGTTCGTGAACTTTTAAATGACTACGAATTCCCAGGTGATGATGTCCCAGTTATTCGCGGTTCAGCCCGTGATGCCCTTGATGGCAAAGAAGATGCTCAAAAAGCAATCTTAGAGTTAATGGATGCAGTTGATAGTTATATCCCTGAACCAGAACGTGTTACTGACCTTCCATTCTTACTCCCAATTGAAGACGTTATGACAATTAGTGGTCGTGGTACAGTTGTTACCGGCCGTGTCGAACGTGGAACAGTCAAACTTAACGACCCAGTTGAAATCGTTGGTATTCGTCCAACAAAACGTACTGTCGTTACCGGTTTAGAAATGTTCCGTAAACTTCTTGATGTTTCAGAAGCTGGCGATAACGTTGGTGTTTTACTCCGCGGTGTTGCCCGTGATGAAGTTGAACGTGGACAAGTACTTGCCGTTCCTGGCTCAGTTAAACCACACACAAAATTCACTTCAACCGTTTACGTTTTAACGAAAGAAGAAGGTGGACGTCATACAGCTTTCTTAAATAACTATCGCCCACAATTCTACTTCCGTACAACCGACATTACTGGTAGTGTTACACTTCCAGCCGACGTCGAAATGGTTATGCCTGGTGATACCGTCAACTTAACTGTTGAACTTATTCACCCAGTCGCAATTGAAAGTGGCACAAAGTTCTCAATTCGTGAAGGTGGCCGCACTGTTGGTGCCGGTACCGTTACCGATATTCTTAAGTAATTAGTACTTAATAACGAACAACTAGCTCCCTTCGGGGAGCTTTTTTTCTTTCTGTTTGTTATTACTTATAACTTTAGTTATAATAATATTATCAATGAAGCAAACAGCGACAAAAGAAACTTTTAAAAACACCCATATTTCATATGCGACTGTTGGGAAAAGAACAGGGGCGTTATTTGTTGACTTAATTTTAACGTTTTTCCTAATGATTATGCTTTCTCTAGCGACTGTTCCTGTTTTACAAAATGCTTTTAATTATAGTGATATGCGTGACGCGGTGGCGTTAGAAATGCGTAAAAGTTATCTTTTTGAAACTACAGAAGTGCTTGCTGACGACTTAAGTAATCTAGATGACGTCCTTTTAGCGCAAGACGAAGTAACGCAGGAGATTATGCTTGGTAAGAGTGAAACATACGCTTTTCGCACGTTTAAATATTATACGGTCTTTTTACAACTTGAAAGCGAAGATAATGAATACACAACAGCGTGGTACATTGAAAACGTTTTAAAAATTGGCGATGAAGATACACTTTTTGAAATTATCGTTGATCCGGCACAAGTCGATAATCTTCGTGAAATCTATGAAGATGTTGATTATTTCGTTCCGGAGGGCGTGAAACTTCGTGAGAACACGACAAACGAAGCGCTGAAAAAGTTTAATGAAGAAATTTACGGTTACGCTTTGTATACATTTAATCATCGTGATGTAATTTTGCAAGGTGAACTATTAGTTGCGACGATTGAACTCATTAATATGCTCTTACTCATTGTCGTTGCAAGCTCAGTTTTCTTTTTAGCGCTGCCACTCTTTTTAAAGAACGGCAAAACGCTTGGTAAATTACTCTTTAAAATCTCGGTTACGACAAAGCACGGCTTTAAAATTGGGCCGCTTGGTTTATTGCTCCGTTATTTTGCCTTTTTATTAATTGAAATTATTTTAAGTTCGGCGCTCGGCGTCATTCTTTTTGGAAATTTACTTTTCCCGATTTTCCCTTTTATTAGTTTAACGATTATTGTCTTTAGTGCGGAACGGAAGTCGCTCCATGACTTTGTTTCCGGAACAATTGTGGTTGATGACGAGAAAAGTGTTATTTATAATAACATCACGGAATATAATCACGCCGTTCATCTTGCAAGTAAGGCCGCTGGCCGCATGGGTGACGATGTTAATGAAGAGTTGTTTAGTGAACGATTCCGTGACGGAAGTGGGGCCTAATGCATCGTTATGCAGTACGTCAAAGTGACGGCAAACGGATTTTAGCCGGATTTTTAGATTTTGTTTTTGTGCTCGTTCTGAGTATCTTTATTTTTTGGCCAATTGAAGCCGTTGCAGTCACGATGAATTACGGCTATAACAATAGTTTCCAAATGGAGCTTGATGCAACGCTGCTTTACAGTGAGCTTTATGAAGGAAATCCTGAAACGGGACAAATCGCGATTATTGATGAAATTGATAAGTATCCGAAGGCACTTTATAACTTTTATGTTGATAAAAGACACCCGGTCACAAACGCATTACAACGCGGGTTTTCGCCGATTTTAAATCCGAGCAAAGTAGAAACACCAAATAGTTTCAATACCGCTGAAGATTATTACATTTATGTTTTAGAAAAAGACACGGCAACAACACTTTTTGATTTTAGTGCGATTGATCACGATTTTCCGTGGGAAATTGCTGTAAAAAGTGGCAATGAAAAAGCCGTACGAACTTTTTATGAAGAACAATTTATGACCGCTTTAAATTTACTCGCTGAACATGAACGGGTTAGTTTCTTAACGTTAAAAACAACGACGATTGCCGCGACTAAACTGCTTATTATTTATTTAATTGCTGCGACTATTTTAGTCTTAATTTTACCGCTCTTTTTTAGTGACAGTGTTACCCTTGGCAAACTCGTAACAAAAACAACGATTAGTGATGCTAACGGCTTTAAAGCAACGAAAGGCCAAGGCATTCTACGGAATGTAGCGATGTTTATTTTTAGTTATGTCTTTTTCTTTATGCCGTTTCATCTTATATCATTAATCGCGAGTGTCGTGCGGAAAAACAAACAAAGCCTTTACGACTTTTTAAGTCGTACTGTCGTGCTAAACAAAGAAACAAGCCTTGTTTTTGCCGATGAAACCGAACTTTTACGCTATCAGAAAAAACTCGCAAAAATATTAATCGACCAAGAAAGGCGCAAAGCTAAGCGCTTAGAAGAGGAGCAATAAAAGCACAGAAAATAAAATAAAAGACGTTTTAATTAAGCTTTCACGCAAATAATAATCATTGGTTATACTACCACTATGTGGTATTATTATATTAAATAAGCAGGAATACTGCAGGAGGAAAAGTATGGAAGTAAGACTTGATAATCTTTCGAAACACTTCCCTGGGACAAAAGGCAAGCCCGTAGTTAAAGCTGTCGACAAAATGGATATTGTTATTCCAGACGGTAAACTAGTCGGTCTCCTTGGCCCTTCGGGATGTGGAAAATCGACAACTCTCTACATGATTGCAGGGTTGCATGAACCTACTGAAGGTAAAATTTGGTTTGGTGATCGCGATGTCACCGAAATTCCACCGGAAAACCGGGGAATCGGACTCGTGTTCCAAAACTATGCACTGTATCCACATTTTACAGTACGTCAGAACATCACATTTCCACTCGAAAACGTGCGCCCACGTTTGGAAAAAAAAGAAATGGAAATTGTTGCCCAAGAAATCGCTAATCTAGTCGATATTGGCCAACTACTTGACCGCAAACCGAAAGAACTATCGGGTGGTCAACAGCAGCGTGTCGCCATTGCGCGTGCACTTGCCAAACGCCCCCAAGTTCTACTCTTAGACGAACCGTTAAGTAACCTTGACGCCCGGCTAAGACTGCAAACGCGGGAAGAAATTCGCCGGATTCAACGTGATACAAACGTTACAACAATCTTTGTTACGCATGACCAAGAAGAAGCGATGAGTATTAGTGACTCAATCGTTGTTATGCGCAAAGGTGTCGTCCATCAAATTGATGCACCACAAGTTGTTTATGAAGAACCGGTTGATTTATTCGTTGCCAAGTTTCTTGGTTCACCAGCAATTAATATTTTTGCGGGCGAAATGAGTGGCGGCAACGTTAAACTTCATGGTAAAGTTTACGCTAAAGGCCATAAGTCTAAAGGTAAATTCGACTTAACTGATGAACGGATTTATGACGTTCTAGTTCAAGATGGTTATAAACTCACCAAAGAACATTACTTCGCAAGTATCGGTGTTCATTATGAAGCACCAGAAGTTGAAGAAGTTGTTGAAGAAGTTGTTGAAGAAGAACCGAAAAAATTCCTTGAAAAAGTTAGTGACTTCTTCGCGAAAGTTAAAGGTGTCTTTACACGTAAAGAAAAATTACCGGAAGTTACTTTTGTTGAATTAGATGAACCATTAACATGGGAATATATTTTTGATGTCGCCCTTGCGGGTGGCTATTATGAAAACTTTGAACACTTCCAAGAAGAATACGGTAAGATTCTTGTCGCGGATGGTGTTGATCGTGAGATTAAGATTGGTGTTCGCCCCGAAGCGTTCTCACTTGATCCAACTGACAACCCACCAATTAGTGTTGAAGTTAAGTTTATTGAACATATCGGTCGCGACATTACAATTGTCGGTAACGTTTTAGGTCAAACACACGGCTTACGCGTTATTATTCCGGCTGAACAACGTCATCGTGTTAAAGGGGACATTATTGAAGTTTATCCAAAGCGTTTCTATTTATTTGACGCAGATGGATCACGCTTAATTTAGAGGCTTATAAAATGAGCAACAAAAAAACAAAGGATGTAGAAGTGAAAAAGGACCAAGTGCAACCAGTTAATCACTTACAAGACGATGTCGCGTTCTTAGAACGTGGCCCGATGCAAGTAAGAAGAAACATTGCCGTTCCGAACTGGGTTAAAGTTTTACTCGCTCTTACCCCAGCGCTTATTTTCTTACTCCTTTTTACAATTTACCCAATATTTAACACAACGATGATTAGTTTTATCGAGAATTTTGCATGGCAAGATGGCATGGGTAGTTTTGCAATTAGTAACTATCGGCAACAGTTAAGTTTCTTTGAGAACTTTGACGAATGGAAAGCTTATTATGAAGCTGTTGATCCCGATAAAATTTTCACACGTCCGCTGAAGCCGATTTTTTCATTCGATAATTTCCGGCGCGTAATCGCGGACACAGCATTCCATAATGCGTTACTAAACACTGCAATTCTTACGATTATTAGTGTGCCGCTAACAATTATTATTTCACTGTTACTTGCTGTTTCGCTAAATTCAATTAAACCATTACGCGGGATGTATCAAACGATTTTCTTCTTACCATACGTTACGAATACAATTGCGTTAGGGATGGTTTTTAACACACTGTTCTCTCACCAAACCGGGGGACTAATGAACCAAGTGATGCAATTTTTCGGCGCTAAGCCGGTTGCCTGGATTCGCTTTGGTTTACCGGAAAGCGACACATTTGTTCCCGCGAGTAAACTTTCGCTTGGGATTGCGATTGTTGTCGAATCAATCTGGGCCGGGATTGCCTTTAAGATTCTTGTCTTTATGGCTGGTCTTGCTAGTATTGATAAACAATATTACGACGCGGCGCGGATTGACGGTACAAAACGCGGACGGATCTTCCGTAAAATTACGGTTCCTTTATTAAGTCCGCAAATTTTATACATTACGATTACGTCATTTATCGGTTCGTTTAAGGCATATCAAAACATTATTGCTTTAGTTGGTAAAAGCGCGATCGACTTTGGGGGTACAGACGGCAGACTTTGGTTAACAGTTGTCGGTTATGTTTACCGTTATCGTATCCACAGTAATACTCTTCCCCTTGCTGCAGCGGGCTCGATAGTTTTACTCGGAGTAATTTTATTAATTACGCTCGTGCAAATGCAAGTATCAAAACGAAGGGTTCACTACTAGGAGGAAGTTATGGAAAAGAATAAAGCAAAAGAACTTGATTTAGCGTTAACCGCTGAAGAAAAAGCCGTTTTAGCTGAAACGGGTAGCTATGACCATGATGACCGCTTTGAACCGACATTTGAAAAGGCGAAAGATTATCGCACGGCGAAAATCATTGCCAAAATTATTACGTACGGTTTCTTAACATTATTCTCACTATTTATGTTATTACCGTTCGTCTTTATGATTACAGTTTCGCTGAAGTCACCAGTTGAGTACCAACGCGAAATTTCACAAACGTTAACTTTACTGACAAATAATCCAACGTTAGTAAACTTCAAAATTATTTTAGGGGGAAATATTGAGGGCAGTGCGCTCCATCTACTCCCGGAAGAATTACTCGATATCGTTGGAAACGAAGCACGTCGAGTTAACTTTACGCCATACTTTATTAACACTGCTTTTGTTGCGGTAATTTCGACAATCTTCACGATTGCGACGACAGTTCTCGCCTCATTTGCGTTTGCGCGTCTTGAATTTAAGAGCAAAAACTTCTTATTTGCTGTGTTACTCGCAACAATGATGGTTCCTGGCGAAATTATGTTAATTACAAACTATCAAACAGCAGTTGGGATTGGTTGGGATAATACGTTCGCTGCCCTGATCTTTGTGCACGGTGTTAGTGTCTTCTATATCTTTTACTTAAGACAAACATTCCAGCAAATTCCGAACGAACTATTCTTAGCTTCGAAAGTTGACGGCTACGGTGAATATAATTACTTATGGCGGGTGATGATTCCAATTGCGATGCCAACAATTGTGACGATTACAATTTTAAACGTCATGGGTAGTTGGAACGCCTTTATGTGGCCAACACTTATTGCCTCAGGCAACAACAAATTTATTAAAGAACACTTCGGCTATGAACATACGATGCGGCTTGTTAGTAACGGTCTAATGAGTCTCTTCTCAAGTGACTTTAGCGATTATGACACGGTCAAGATTGCTGGGTCGATGGTCATTAGTGCGCCGCTCTTACTTGTCTTTATTTTATTTAGACAATACATTATGCGCGGTGTTTCACGAAGTGGAATTAAAGGTTAAATTTTAAAAAAAAGAAAGGAAAGAAAAATGAAAAATAAAAAATCTTTATTTATGACAGTCACATTTCTCGCTCTCGGAGCATTAGTTGGTTGTAAAAAGTTACCGCCTCCACCACCGGTAGTCAGTAGTGGTATTGAAAGCAGTGAACCTGGTGAAGTGACCGAGCGGACTGAGATTGAATTTTGGACGGGATTTGGTGCCGCAGTAAATAATGTTCTTGAACCGTTAATTGAACGTTTCGAAACCGAAAACCCGAATATTAAAGTTGATTATGAAACAAAACAAGGTTATGACAACTTAACAACGGCAATTAAACAGTCAGTTAGCAACCGTAAATATCCCCATATTGCCAACGGTTATCCTGATCACTTTGCTGACTATGCAAACTCAAGCGTTTTACTAAACCTTGATAACAATAACTACATCAATAACCCGAACCATGGTGTTGATATCGATCGTTATTATGATGACTTCATGGTTGAAAACAAGACGATTATTGACGGTTACACTGTTGGTTTACCGTTTAATAAGTCAACCGAGATTTTAGTTGCAAACCAAAGCTTCTTTGATGTTGCAAATAAACTTGACCCAACGGTTAAAGTGCCAGAAACATGGCAGGAATTAGCAGTAATTGGGCCAAAACTTAAGCAAATCGCCATTGATAATGGTTGGTTTGGGAAACTCGTTAAGGATGACGGAACAACGATGAATAAACCACTTGATCCAACCGAACAATCACTTCGCGACACCGCCTTTGATATGACGAACGTTAATGACCCGAAAAACTTCATTCCCTTTAACTGGGATTCAAAGTCAAACTTCTTCATTACAATTTTACGGCAGTGGGACAGTGTTTATACCGAACGCGGACAAGACTTCCATACTGGTTATGTCCGTTTCCAAGAAGCCGAAAACAAAGACAAAACAGTTGCAGCGCTCCAATTTATGCAAGACTTATTTAATGCTAACGTCATTGGTATTCCAGACACATTTGGTGAAGGACTTTACGGTTCAAAACCATTTAGGGAAGGAAGAACAGTATTAACAATTAGTAGTTCCGCCGGAATTAAAGAAAACGTTCCTAACGCGAACGAATATAAGTTCGACGTTTCCGTTAATCCAATTTTATACAATGCCGAGCAACCTAACCGCAAAGCGGTTATTTCGCAAGGGACAAACTTAGCGCTCTTCACGCAAGGTGATGCCCGTACAGACAAAGGTAAAAACGAGCGTCTTGCCGCATGGAAATTACTCCGTTTCTTAACGTACGAAGTAAATCATGAATTCGGTAAAGGCACAAGTTACTTCCCAGTTACTGACGGTAGTAAACTTAGCGAAGGCGAAGAAGGCTACGAAGATTACGTCTTATACCGTAACTTCCTTGATAGTGAAGGTGGTACACTGAACGATATCGCCATTCGTGATACAGCAAACGTCAACGACGCTATTTACATGCCAGAAGAACACAATTGGATTAAATTCGTTGATCCAGCCTTTATTGGCTCGACCGAAATTCGTGCGGAAATCGAAAACGCAATGAGTTATTTATTTGATGGTGATACACCAGAACAAGTTATTAATAAATTAATTAATGATTTACCAACTTATGTTCAAAAATAATAAAATAAGGAGAAAAACATGAAAAACAATTTTAAAAAGTTTGGTGTAATGCTCTTAGCATTATTACTTGTTGTTGGTTGTAATAATGGTGAAGAATCTTCCGTAGATAAATCATCAGAACCCGACACATCAGAATCAGTGTCAACTTCTGAACCAATAACAAGTGAATCAAGTGAAGAAGAACAACGTGAACCAGTCACAGCCGATGAATTTGCGATTGCATTTAACGAAATTGCTTTATCAGTTCCATTAGTCGTTGATAAAACACGCGGAACAACAATTTATGGTAACGCATATCGTAATAAATACGGCCTTCCGGTTCCCGATTTATCAGATGGTAATGATTTTATTCTTACCACAAGCGGACTCTTCTATTATGAAGATGACGACAACGAAGTTTATATCGATGCCCCATACACTGTTACATGGTCATACGTTGAAGCAGCAGGTTATGCGGAATTCGAATTCGAAACCGATGATAACGGCGTTTTAACCGCAACACCTGGCTATCCAACTTATAAGCCAGAATATGACGGTGGTGGTAACCCATTACACGAAGTACCGGCGAAAAAACCTGGCCGCTTAGTTGCCGAAATTCATATGGACGGCCATAAGAAGAAAACAAACTTCGATATGTACTTAATGCCAATTGAACTGATTGAATGGTATCGCATTCGTGATGTTCGCGACTTACCGATTAGCACTTTAATTGGTGTTCGTGGTTACGTTACGGGAATTTTCCCCGACTGGAATAACGCGACAATTAACGATGGTAAAGTCGGCTTCGGTCTCTTTAAGGTCCAAGATTATCGCGACTTATTTGCCGTCGGTGATTTAATCGAAGCAGTTGGTCAATTTACAGCGTATAACGGCTTATACCAAATTCAATGGATTAAGAGCGTTAAAAAAGTTAGCCCAACTGACTACCCAGAAATTGCTAAACCAGCATGGAAAGAATTCACAACCGATGAATTAGCCGATCAAATGGATCGCGCTGGTGACGACTTGTTTGGCCCACTCCAAGACTATGATGGTGCGCTTATTAAGTTTGACAAACCATTCAGAATGGTTGAAGTCAAAGACCGCGACAATAAAGTTATCGATGTTTCCGAAATGGACATTACCGGTAAATATCATACCGACATTTATGTCGAAGCTGATACAACCGACTATCCATTACGTGAGAAAGTAACGATTAAACTTTCAATCAACTACCATATGGGTGGTGATAACCAGAAAGATATTCGTGACTTCTTTATGGAACATGGCAATGCCCCGTTCTATTATGAAGGCCACTTAGGTGCGTATAACGAGTTCGTTTTAGCCCCTTACGGTGGAGATACTTTAGTCTTAGCTGATTAAGCAAAAGAAGAATCTAACTTAAACCCCAGGCAACCCTGGGGTTTTTTAAATGCCCAAAAGACTGAATATCGGTAAAATTACCCCAATTTATGTAAAGGCTTTCATAAAAGTCGATTAAATCGGTAAATTTTTACAATAACGCTTACAATTAGCGCCCTTATTATTTATAATAATAAAGAATGTAAATTTAAAAGGAGGCTATATAATGAGCGTTAAAAAAACATTTATGTCATTAGATGGTAATAGCGCAGCAGCTCGTGTTAGTTATTTATACACCGATATTGCAGCGATTTATCCAATTACACCATCATCAAACATGGCAGAACTTGTTGACTTATACTCGTCACAAGGAAAGTTGAATTATTTTGGAAGTACAGTTAAAGTCACCGAAATGCAAAGTGAAGCCGGCGCCGCTGGTGCTGTTCACGGTAGTTTACAAGGTGGAACACTTGCGACAACATATACTGCTTCGCAAGGTTTACTTTTAATGCTCCCAAATATTTATAAATGGGTTGGTGAGCTTTTACCAGCCGTACTTCACGTTAGTGCACGAAGTATTGCTGCACGGTCACTTTCGATTTTTGGTGATCATCAAGATATTTATGCTGTCCGGCAAACCGGTGTCACAATGCTTGTGAGCCATAGTGTTCAAGAAGTCGCTGACTTAAGTCACGCTGCGCACTTAATCGCAATTGAAGCAAGTGCACCAATGCTCCATTTCTTTGATGGCTTTAGAACAAGTCACGAAATTCAAAACGTTGAAGTAGTGAGTGACGAAGAATGGCAAAAACTTTTACCAATTGATAAAATTGCTGAATTTAGAAGTCGCGCCCTTAACCCGCACACAAACCCGGTTACCCGTGGTGGTGCGGAAAATGATGACATTTCGTTCCAAGGTAAAGAAGCACAAAATACACATTACAATAACGTCTTAGGCGTTGCTGAAAAATATTTAGCGAAAGCAAGCGAATTAACCGGTCGCAATTACGCCCCATTTGTTTATTACGGTGCGAAAGATGCGACAAAAGTTATTATCGCAATGGGCAGTGTCACGGAAGCACTTCTTGAAGTTGTCGATGACTTAAATAAAAAAGGCGAAAAAGTTGGTCTTGTTAAAGTTCATCTTTACCGCCCATTTGCGAATAATTTATTAGCCGACGCTATCCCCGCGTCTGTTACACACATTGCTGTGCTTGATCGCACGAAAGAAGTTGGTGCCGTTGGTGAACCACTTTATGTTGATGTTGTTACTGCGCTTGAACAAGTTGGTCGTAAATTTACGAAAATTGTTGGTGGCCGTTACGGTATTAGTAGTCGTGATACGCAACCAAAACATTTAAAAGCCGTTTATGACCATTTAGATAAAGACTTATGGCATTCATTTACAATTGGTATTCATGATGACGTCACAAACTTAAGTGTGCCATGGGATGAAAGCTATCATATCGATAGTGGCCACACCGAATGTCTCTTTTACGGTTTAGGTAGTGACGGTACTGTCAGTGCCAACCGTTCAAGTATTCAAATTATCGGTGAAGCAACGGGACAATACGCCCAAGCCTACTTCGCATATGACTCGCGTAAAGCCGGCGGACCAACCCGCAGTTACTTACGGTTTGGGAAAACACCAATTCATTCAACTTATTACGTTGAAAATGCGAGCTTCATTAGCTGTTCGCAAGATTCATACTTATATAAATTTGATATGATTCGCTATTTAAAAAAGGGTGGAACATTTTTACTTAATACTTCACTAAGTGGTGAAGATTTAATTAATGCATTGCCCAACCGCGTTAAATACGGTTTAGCAACAAAGCAAGCAAAGTTCTTTGTCATTGATGCGAACAAGATTGCCCAAGAAATTGGTATGGGCCGTCACACGAACACAATATTACAATCGTCATTCTTCTACTTAAACGAACAAATTATGCCCTACGACGAGGCACTACGTTTAATGAAAGATTACGCTGAACAAACATATGGACGTAAAGGGGACGAAATCGTTAACCTTAACCACGAAGCAATTGATATGGGCAGCGAAGGCGTCAAAGAAGTTAAAGTTGACCCAGCATGGGCGAAACTTAAACCACTCCGTGTCGTTGAACTTTTAGGCGACCGTTACTTTGATGAATACGTTAACCCAATCGATAACTTAGAAGGTTATGATCTACCTGTTTCCCGCTTTACCGAGTGGGATCTGCTTGATGGTACGATGACCAATGATATTACGTTTAAACAAAAACGTAAAATCGCCGCCCAAGTTCCGCGCTGGATTAAAGAAAATTGTATTCAGTGTAATACATGTAGTTTAGTTTGTCCGCACGCGACAATTCGTCCGTTCCTCTTAACGCCAGAAGAAATTGACGGATTACCGGAAAACGTAAAAGACGAACACGTCCAAGCGATGGGACCAACGGTTAAAGATTATCGTTTCCGCATTCAAGTTAGCCCAATGAACTGTGTCGGCTGTGCGCTTTGTGTAGTCACTTGTCCTGGCCGCGGTGGGAAAAAGGCGCTTGAAATGGTTGACGCCAAAACACAATATGAATTTGAACCAGCAGCTGACTATTTATATAAAGAAGTTAGCTACAAGAGCGGTCACTTCCCACTTACCACACCAAAAGGTGTCGGCTTCTTAATGCCGTACATGGAAATTAGTGGTGCATGTGCTGGTTGTGGTGAAACACCGTATTACCGACTCATTACCCAGCTCTTTGGCCGTGATATGCTTGTTGCAAACGCGACTGGCTGTTCGTCAATTTACTGTGGCAGCGTCCCGGGAACACCGTTTACAACGAATAAAGATGGTGAAGGTGTTGCATGGGGTAACAGCTTATTTGAAGATAACGCTGAATACGGTTTCGGCATGCGCATCGCCCAAGATTACAAACTCGATTTAATTATCAAAATCATGAGTGAAGCAAAAGGTCACGTTGATGGTCGACTTGCGGAACTAATTGATGATTACGTTGTTAATTACAAAAACCGCGACCACGTTCGTGCTTACTTAAAAGAATTAGTTGCGCTCATTGAAAAGTCAGCGTACAAACCACTTCACGAAGTCTTAAAATATAAAGACGACATCTTAGATAAGTCTGTTTGGATTATCGGTGGTGACGGCTGGGCGTATGACATTGGTTACGGCGGACTTGATCACGTCTTAGCAACCGGTGCTAACGTTAACATTCTCGTTATGGATACGGAAGTATATTCCAATACTGGTGGCCAATCAAGTAAAGCAACACAAGCTGGAGCAATTGCCAAGTTTGCCGCAAGCGGAAAACCAACAGCGAAGAAAAACTTAGCGATGATGGCAATGGCGTATGATAACGTCTACGTCGCACAAGTTGCCCTTGGTGCAAATCCTGTTGCAACAATCCGTGCGATTAGTGAAGCAGAAGCGTTTGATGGTCCATCGATCATTATTGCGTACTCACCATGTATCGAACACGGTATTCGTGGTGGCTTAAGCAACCATATCAGTGTTGAGAAAAAAGCTGTTACAAGTGGTTACTGGCCAATCTTCCGTTACGATCCACGGTTAGAAGACGAAGGCAAGTCACCATTAATGTGGGATATGAAAGAACCAAACTATGAAGAATTCCGTGAATTCGTCATGGGTGAAACAAGGTTCTCACAATTACCGCACGTTAATCCAGAAAACGCTGAAGCGCTACTCACAAAGAGTGAAGAAGACGCCCGCAAGCGTTACTTACGTCTTAAAAAGTTTGAATAAAACTTAATTACTTAAAAATGACCTCCCCAAATCGGGGAGGTTTTTTAAAACAAAGAAAACACTAAACTAATTATATTTAAACTGCTTCACTCTTCTTTTCGCGACGGAAACCGCGCAGTAGAAAGTATAGAAAAACCATAAAAAGTGTAATAAACAAAATCCAAAGAATCGTGTAAAATGGCGCGCCGAAAAAATCAGAAATTGCCGCGACCGGATTTTCTAATAAATAAAACCAGTTTTCTTGAAAGATTAAGTCAACCACTAAAATGCCTAAATTATAAACAAAAAGCAGAGCGGTTGCTCGTTTGAAATTGGTAAAGTCAATTGTCAGTTTTTTTGTAAAGTAGTAATAAAGTGATGCGATCAAGAAACCAAAATGCTCTAAAAAGTAATGGAAGAAGCGAAAATGCGGAAAGGCCCATGTTGTATCAATGAAAATAAGCGAGAAGAAAGCGCCAATAATTGCGTAATAAATTAAATAATTAAACATTTTTGGTTTGTTCGCTAATAAGGCAATAATTGTTAGTAAGTTTGTTAACGCGCAAAAGCCAAGTAACGGCAACATGCCAATATTGTAGCCGCCTCGCGAGTAAACCCAGATATGGTATGACGTTTCAAAAATTAATAAAAAAGATCCAAGTGCAAGCCGAAACCATTTTTCGAACTTTGGACCCGAGATTTTACTCCGCACTAAATATAAAGTGACAATAATTAAAACGAAAAACGCTAATGTTAAAAGATGCGTAACACTAAACATTTCGAGCTGGTTATGTAAATTCTCATTAAACATTATTTTACCTTCTTTTGGTTTAAATTTGAGAAGTTTAAGTAAAATGGTCGGAACGACAGGATTTGAACCTGCGACCTCTACCACCCCAAGGTAGCGCACTACCAAGCTGTGCTACGTCCCGACTACTCATATTATAAACTTTTTTTTGGAAAATACATTAAAAAAGAAATATAGCGTATCACCTTTAAAATAGGGGATATTATTGTAAAATAATAGAATGGAACAAAAAAACCACATTATTATTAAAGGCGCTAGAGATAATAACTTGAAAAACATCAGCGTCAACATCCCGAAAAACAAACTAGTTGTGTTTACGGGTCTTTCTGGCAGCGGTAAAAGTACCCTCGCGCTGGAAACGATTTATCAAGAAGGACAACGCCGTTATGTCGAAAGTCTTTCAAGTTACGCTCGGCAATTTTTAGGGAGTATGAGTAAACCGGATGTCGATTCAATTGAAGGACTATCACCGGCAATTAGTATTGAGCAAAAGTCAACGAGTAATAACCCGCGTTCAACGGTCGGAACGATTACGGAAATATATGACTATTTACGGCTCCTTTATGCGCGGATTGGTATTCCTTATTGTCCTGATCACGATATTCCGATTGTTAGTTTTTCACCGGAACAAATATTACAAAAAGTTTTTGAGCACCCAGAAAACACAAGAATTCAAGTTTTAGCACCGATTGTTCGTGCTGAAAAAGGTAGTCACGCAGAAACAATCGATAAAATGAAACGTGAAGGATTTCTTCGTGTTCGTGTTAATGGGCAAATTGGTTTATTAGATAATGTCCCGCCACTTCCCGTCAATAAACGCCATAACATTGACTTAGTTGTAACGCGCCTTGTATTGAAAGAAGAAAACAAATCACGTATTTTTGAAGCAATTAAAACAGCGCTTGATTATGCGCACGGCACAGTTACCGTGTTATTTAATGACGAAGAAAAACTTTATTCGGCACATAATGCGTGTGAAATCTGCGGCTTTAGTGTCCCTAAACTTGAACCGCGGCTCTTTTCTTTTAACGCACCAATGGGGTTTTGTGAAGATTGTCGCGGCCTTGGCGTAAAACGTGAAGTTGATGTTTCAATTTTAGTGCCGCACCCGGAATTAAGTCTTAGTGAAGGCGCGATTGAATATTATAAAAACGTTGTTGGTACAAAAAATATTGAATGGCAAGAATTTAGTAAGCTTTGTGAACTTTATGATGTACCAATGCATGTCCCGTTTAGTGACTTAACAAAAGCCGAGCGGCGAATCATTTTACTTGGCTCACCAAGTGAACATGAATACGTTATTCGCTCAAGCAGTGGCAATTTAATGCACCGTCGTGGGAAGATTGAAGGAATTAAGACGAAAATTGAACGACTTTACGAAGAAACAAGCAGCGAACAAATGCGCGTTTATTATGAAAAATTTATGCGCGACACAACATGTACAACTTGTGAAGGACGACGGCTTAATGAAAAGGCACTAAGTATTAAAATAAATAAACAAACAATTTACGACTTGACGATGATGCAAATTGGTGACTTGAAAGATTTCTTAACCACAACACGCGAAACCGTCTTAACTGTTACTGAACAAACAATAAGTGAACTTGTGCTTAATGAAATTGATCATCGTTTAACATTTTTAATTAAAGTTGGTCTTGACTACTTAACACTCGCACGTAGTTCAAAGTCACTTTCTGGTGGCGAAGCGCAGCGAATCCGCCTGGCAACGCAAATTGGCTCGAAATTAACGGGTGTGCTTTATGTGCTTGATGAACCAAGTATTGGTCTTCATCAACGTGATAATGACCGGCTCATCCAAGCACTTAAAGATATGGTTGATCTTGGCAATACACTCATTGTTGTTGAGCATGATGAAGATACAATTAGAAGTGCTGACTTTATTATTGATATTGGACCAGGCGCGGGGATTCATGGTGGTGAAATCGTTGAAACTGGGACAGTCGAAGATATTATTAATAATAAAAACTCAATTACGGGTGACTATTTATCGGGCCGCAAAAATATTCCGCTCCCACCCCGCCGGATGAAAGGGAATGGCGCCTTTATCGAAATTAAAGGGGCGCAAGTAAACAACTTGAAAAACATTGATGTTAAAATTCCGCTCAATACATTTACAGTAGTAACTGGTGTTAGTGGCAGTGGTAAAAGTAGTTTAATTGAAGAAACACTTTACAAAGCCGCAGACCGTTATTTACGCAAAGCGGAAACGTATCCCGGCAAACACGAAGCAATTAACGGCTTTGAGCATATTGATAAAGTGATTAATATTTCCCAAGATCCAATTGGACGAACACCGCGTTCTAACCCAGCAACTTACACGAAAGTATTTGATGATATTCGTGATTTATTCGCCTCAACCCGTACAGCACGGGCCCATGGCTTTACGAAAAGTCAGTTCTCATTTAATACGCGTGGTGGCCGCTGTGAACATTGTGAAGGCGCAGGAGTTACACGGATTCCGATGAACTTTTTACCCGATGTATACGTAAAATGTGAGATTTGTGACGGTAAACGCTATAACGAAGATACATTAAGTGTGAAGTATCGTGGGAAAACAATTGTTGATGTTTTAAATATGACGGTTGAAGAAGCCTTACTCTTTTTTGAAAATCGCACGAACATTGTCCGCCGCTTAAAAACGCTTTATGATATCGGGCTTGGTTACATTAAACTTGGTCAACCAGCACCAGAACTTAGTGGTGGTGAAGCACAGCGGCTTAAACTTGCGTTTGAATTACAAAAGCGCCCAACCGGTAAAACACTTTATTTACTCGATGAACCAACAACAGGGTTACATACTGATGACGTTGCCCGGCTCATTTTAGCATTGCAAGCAATCGTTAGTCACGGTGATACTGCGGTTGTGATTGAGCATAATTTAGATATTATTAAAGTCGCCGATTACATTATTGATTTAGGCCCAGAAGGCGGTAATCATGGTGGCGAAGTTGTTGCTTTTGGGACACCAGAAGAAGTAAGTGAAAACCCGCGATCGCATACGGGTAAATTTTTGAAAAAATATTTAGTATAATAATTACGCAAAGGAGAAAGTAATTATGGATTTAGCAATGTATATTATCTTCGGCATCATTACTGTAGGTGCAATTGTTTATGGTGTACTTAGTGTACGCAGTTTTATTAAGGAAGAAAGTGACGCAACAACGTTATTTAAGGGCAAAAACTTAGTTATCCCTGGGATGATTGCCGTTGGTGGGGTTAGTTTTATGCTACTCTTTCTCCCATTAGCCTTAAAAAGTCAGACATTGTTCCCGAAATTCATGATTACACTCGGAGCGCTGTTTTTTAGCTTATCGCTTTTTACTTTTTTAACATTCTTTTTCTTACATTACTACAAATTTAATGTCGATAAAGTTTGGGTAAAACGAACAAAGATAACGCTATACATTACAGCATTCTTAAGTATTGTCTTTGCGGTTATTCTGCTTGACGGCTTAACGTACGGTGGCGTCTTAAAGTTCCCATTACCGCAAGGCATTCCGTTTGGCGATAACCCAATCGTCCATTTCTACGCTTTATTTATTTTAGGTGGCGCATTACTAGTGCTTGCAATTAGTGACCATGAGTTTTATAAAAAGTACGGCAAACATGGCATTTTGGAAAACGTTTTTTATGTCGCTTTCCCTGCAGGGATTGTTGGTGCACGTGTTTGGTACGTAATTGGTGAATGGCACGTGTTTGCCGGTGACTTTAGTAAAATGATCGATTTCCGTGATGGTGGACTCGCGATTATGGGCGGAGCAATGTTTGGAATTATTGCGGGTGTGCTCTTTTTCTTAAAATACCGCAAAGAGTATGATCCGTTTTTTGCGGCTGATGTTATTGTGCCGACAATTTTAGTCGCACAAGCAATTGGTCGCTTCGGTAACTTTACGAACCAAGAAGTTTATGGTGGGATTATTCCGGCAAGTGAAATCGGTAATTACTGGTTAATTCCCGCCTTTATTAAAGAAAACATGTTTATTGCTGGTGAATTTAGACAACCATTTTTCTTATACGAACTTTTACTTAACTTAACCGGTTACTTTGTGATTCGTTTCGCGATTGGTGAAGGACTTAAAAAATACCGCAAGCCACTTGATATGGCATTTATGTATTTAGTCTGGTACGGTGCAGTAAGATTTGTAATGGAACCACTCCGTGATCCAATCTTTAGAATGGGTGAAACAAATGTTTGGTCGGAATATAACGCACTTATTTTGTTAATTGTTGGTGTACTAGCGATTATTGGTAACCACGTTATTCGCTATGCCTTGAAAGATAAACAAACGGAAAACGGTGTGAGCATTACAGATAGCGCAGAGCGAAATGAGAACGATGGAAGTGGAGATGTTGATGTTGAATAAGTTTAAGTTAGTTGTTTTTGATTTAGATGGGACACTTGTTGATAGTGATTTAGCCCTTGTTAAAGTTGGAATTGAAATTGCCCGGCATTACCGGCAGCGTGAAGGCGCGAATATTGATGATTATTTATATTTAAATGGGCCACCTTTAAATGAATCGCTCGCAATTCTTTTCCCGCATGATGATATTGAGTTAACAAGGCAAAAGTATTATGACCTTGCTGGGACAACAATTGATGATGTGTCGATATTTAAGAGTACATTACTTGTTTTAGAAAGTTTACTTGCGGCTGGTGTTACACTCGCTCTTTTTACGAGTCGTCATCGCCGCGCAATGGAACTTATTTTAGATAAGTACGATTTAAACAAGTATTTTAGTGAAATTATTGCGGGTAATGATGGTTTTGCACCAAAACCAAGTGGTGAAGCTTTAACGCATATTATGGAGCGCCTTAACTTCTCCGGCAAAGAAACGCTTTATGTTGGTGATAATTGGCGCGATGTCGGTGTTGCGCGTGATGCGGGAACACGGATTGCTTTCATTAAGTCACATCGCCGTAAGCCGGATGAAACACTTGTTGTCGATTATGAATTAAAAGATATTAAAGATGTTTTGGAGGTAGTCCTTAATGAATAAAGAAATTCTCCCGATCGCTATTGTCGGTGCGGGTCCTGCCGGAATGACGGCAGCAATTTACTTAGCCCGCGCGAATGCAAAGTTTAAAATTTTCGATAAAGGTGCCCCAGGTGGCAAAATGAATATTACGCAGTTAGTTGATAATTATCCGGGGACAAAAAATGTCGCCGGACCGGAACTTGCTTTTCAAATGTTTGAACAAGTCCGTGAACTTGGTGTTGAATTCGAACAAGTGGAAGTGCATTTTATTAGTAAAGAAAACGATCTTTTCCGGATTGAAACTGATGAAGGAAATTTTTATAGTCAAGCAGTCATTGTCGCGACTGGCACACAAGAAAGACGACTTAAAATTCCTGGAGAAGTGAAATACACTGGTCGTGGTGTAAGTTACTGTGCGATTTGTGACGCGACACTTTATAAAGAAGACGCGATTGCAATTATTGGTGGCGGCAACGCGGCTATTGAAGAAGCAGTGTTCGTCGCTAAGATTGTTAAAAAGCTTTACGTTATTCATCGCCGCGAAGAGTTCCGCGCTGATGCGGCTTTAATGGATGAACTCCGTACTTATCCTAACGTTGAATTTATTTTAAATGCCGTTCCTACGGAAATTTATGGTGACGAGGCTGGTGTTACTGGCTTAGGTGTTAAAAGTTTAGAAACGGATCAAGTTACAACGCTTGATGTTAAAGCATGTTTCCCATTCGTCGGTAGCGATGCAAGCACGGACTTTTTAAGTTCATTTGATGTCCGTGATGAACGCGGCTTTGTTGTTGTTAATGAAGAAATGATGACAAATGTCCCCGGTTTATTTAGTGTTGGTGATGTTAATAAAAAAGTGCTGCGTCAAATTGTAACAGCGACAAATGACGGCGCTATTGCGGCTTTAAGCGCGAACCGATTTGTCAAACGGCCGCTTAAGTAATAAAATAAATAGAGAAGATGAAAAAAGTTTCGTTTACAACACGTGTTAAAGAAGACATTACTTTTAATGTCTTAGAATATGGATTTCCGCGCAAACGGGCTATTTTAGCAGCGCTGATTAAGCATGCGGGACGCTTACGAATTCGCGAAGGTGAAGAGCAGTTAATTATTAGCACAGAAAACGCGAAAGTTGCGAAGTACTCGTATCAATTAGTGAAAGAGCTTTTTGAAGTAGAACCAACTTTTTCATATTTAACGAACCGTAAGTTTGGCAAGAAAATGAAGTTTAAAGTCGTCGTAAGTAGCCGCATTAGTGATATTTTTGAAGAACTTAAACTTGACTTCTATGCGACTTCGGTCACACGAAAAATTGTTTATAGTGATGATACGCTCGCCGGTTACTTTACCGGAGCATTTATTGGTAGCGGTTCAATGACGAGTCCGTTATCGAAAAATTATCATTTAGAAATCGTCACAAATAACGAAAAATATGCGACGTGGATGACAAATGCACTTGAACGGTTTACGAAAACACGTTTTAACGCAAAAGTTACAAAAAGACGCGATAAGTTTATCGTTTATTTAAAACGTAGTGATCAAATCGCCGAGTTTCTTATTTTTATCGGCGCCGCAAACGCTAGTTTAGAGTTTGAAAGTATTCGGATTGATCGTGATATGCAAAATACAACAAACCGCATGTTTATTTGTGACGAAGCTAATTATAAGAAAACGCTAAAAAGTAGTGCACGGCATATTGAAAACATTAAAATCGTCGAAAGGCATTACGGCGAAGTCCCAGAAGGAAATCTTAAACTTGCCGCGCTGATGAAACTCCGTGTCGAGCATGACGATGCGACACTTAATGAGTTAGCAGAACTACTAACGGAAGAACTCGGACAAGAAAAACCAATTAGTAAAGGTAATGTTAACCATTTGTTTATTAAACTGCGTGAGTTAGCCGCACCATATAAGGAGCAAAATGAACATCAATAAAAATCTTGGTAAAAGAATTCGTTTATTACGTCAGGCACGAAACTGGAGTATTTTAGAATTAGCACTTAATGCGGATATTAATCCGAACTATTTAGGGGACTTGGAAAACGGCCGTCGTAACCCAACGGTAAAAGTTTTACATAAAATTTCGAGTGCACTTCATATCTCTCTTTCATCTTTAGTCTTAAATATTGACCGTGAAGAATAAACGAAAAACTGTAAAAACTAATGAAATCGGTATATTTTTCCCTAATATCGCGATTTTTTCAAAAAAAGATGAAATTTATGATGTTTATGTTGGCATTTAACGGTATTTTTATTGTATAATAAACACGCATAATAAGGAGGACAAATATGTCAATTAAAGTTGCAATTAACGGATTTGGACGGATTGGTCGTCTTTCATTCCGTCGTATCGTCGAAGAAGGCGATATGGAAGTAGTAGCAATTAATGATTTAACTGATGCTGCTAATTTAGCCTATCTCTTAAAGTATGATAGTGCTCATGGCCCATTCCACGTTGATGATATCAGCGTTAATGCGGCTGGTAATGCGATTGTTTTTAAAGGTCGCGAAATTCCTGTCATTGGTCAACCCGACCCAACCAAAATCGATTGGAGTGAATACGGTGTTGATATCGTTTTAGAAAGTACCGGACGTTTCCGTGGTAAAAAAGACGCGAGTGTTCATTTAGATCCAGGCGTTAAGGGTGTCGTCATTAGTGCACCAGCCGATAGCGAAACACCAATGTTCGTTTACGGTGTCAACTGCGATAATGTTACGAAAGAAATGAGCGTTATTAGTGGTGCAAGCTGTACAACAAACTGCTTAGCTCCAGTTGCCAAAGTTTTAGATGATAACTTCGGCATTAAACGTGGTTTCATGACAACTGTTCACGCATACACGAATGACCAAACGATTTTAGACTTACCGAAGGCAAACTTCCGTCGTGGTCGTGCGGGTGCCCAAAATATCGTCCCATCATCAACTGGTGCGGCGAAAGCAATCGGTGCCGTTATTCCAAAACTTAACGGTAAACTTGATGGTGGAGCGTTCCGTGTTCCTGTTTTAGACGGCTCACTCGTTGACTTAACTGTTGTTTTAGATAAAAAAGTTACAGTTGAGGCAATTCATGACGCCATTAAAGCTGCCAGTAACGGTGCGCTTAAAGATGTCTTAGCATACACAGAAGACGAAATCGTCAGTACCGATGTTATCGGTCATACTGCCGGAGCAATCTTTGATGCAAGTGGTACAAAAGTACTCGAAACTGATGGCGAGCAAATCGTTAAAGTTACGGCATGGTACGATAACGAATACGGCTACGTTTGCCAATACATTCGTTTAGCCCGTAAACTTGCACATGCGCATGGTGTTAAATAAATCGACAAACGAAAAGTAGTTAAAGCGCCTTCGGGCGCTTTTTTAAGAGAAGGAGACAATATGCGAAATATTAAAGATTTAAACTTGAACAAAAAGAGAGTATTAATTCGCTGTGATTTTAACGTTCCTTTTGCTGGTGACGTGATTAGTGATGATAACCGCATTGTTAGTGCATTACCGACAATTAAGCACGCCTTAGAAGCTGGGGCAAAAGTAATTCTTTTCTCACACTTAGGGAAAGTAAAGCACGGTGGCACAGCGGAAGAGCTTGCGAAAACAAAAGCAAAAAACGATATGAAAATTGTTCACCGCCGTTTACAAGAAATTTTTGGTGAAGATGTTGTTAGTTTTAGTAAAGAGACACTAGGTCCGAACGTTAAAGATCACGTTGATGGTTTAAAAGCTGGGCACATTTTATTACTACAAAATACACGTTATGAAGCAGGAGAAACGAAGAATAGTCGTGAATTAGCAGAAGAATGGGCGAGTTTAGCCGATGTTTACGTTAATGATGCATTCGGAACTTCGCACCGCAAACACGCTTCAACGTACGGCGTTCCGGAAATTTTAAAAGCGCAAGGTAAAGAAGTAGCAGTCGGCTTTTTAGTCGCCAAAGAAATTGATGCATTAAGCCGCGTCGTTCATGTAAATGAAAAAGATCGGCCTTACGTCGCTGTTATTGGTGGCTTCAAAGTAAGTGACAAAATTAAAGTCATTGAAACGCTGCTTGAAAAGTGTGACAAAGTCCTAATTGGTGGCGCAATGGCGTATACATTCCAGCTTGCCCAAGGACATACAATTGGTATTTCTCCACACGAAGCAGATCAACTTGATTTTGCCCGTGAATGTTTAGAAAAAGCGGGGCACAAAATTTATTTACCCGTTGATAGTGTCGTTACCGATGCTTTTAAAAACTGGACTGTTAAAAAAGTAATTGACTCCCCAAACATTCCCGAAGGTTTCGAAGGGATGGATATTGGCCCAAAAACACAAGCGTTATTTACTGAACAATTAAAAGACGCAAAAATGGTTTTTTGGAACGGACCAATGGGTGTTTTTGAACAAAGTGCCTTTGAAGCAGGAACCCGCGCAATTTGTGAAGCAATTAAAAACATTCCGACCGCCTTTACCGTAATTGGTGGTGGTGATAGTGCAGCAGCAGTAAAAGAATTTGGTTACCGCGAATATTTTAGCCACATTTCAACCGGTGGCGGAGCAAGTTTAGAAATGATTGAAAATGATGGCCATTTACCGGGCCTTGATGTGATTGGAGAATAAAATGCGTAAAAAACTTTTAGTCGGCAACTGGAAAATGAATAAAACGCAAGCAGAAGCGAAAATGTTTGCCCATGCTTCACTTGAGTTACTCAAAAAAGCCGAACTTAAAAATATTGATATCGGTGTAACCCCACCGTACTTAGCGTTAAGCACAGTTATTAACATTAATCCAAAGTTAATTGTTGGTGCGCAAAATGTTCATTATTTAGCTAGTGGAGCGTATACGGGCGAAGTTAGTATTCCAATGCTCCAGGAACTTAACGTTTCTTGGGCGCTTGTGGGCCATAGTGAACGCCGCACATATTACGGCGAAACAAGTGAAAGTTGTAATAAGAAAAACTTAGCACTCCTTGCCGCAAATATGACGCCGCTTTACTGTGTCGGTGAAACACTCGCCGAATTTGAAGCGGGGACAACAAAGGCGGTAATTAAAGAACAAATTGCCGTTGGTCTTAAAGATGTGATCGATATTCATGAAGTTGTGATTGCGTATGAACCAGTATGGTCAATTGGCACAGGTAAAAACGCGAGTAAAGAAATCGCTGAAGAAATTTGCGGTTATATTCGCACATTACTCAAAGAAGAATACGGTGTTATTAGTGAGCATGTACGCATTCTTTATGGCGGAAGTGTGAAGCCGGACAACATTAAAGAGTATCTCAGCATGCCTAATATTGATGGTGCGCTTGTCGGAGGAGCGTCGCTTTCCGTCGATAGTTTTGCCGAATTAATCGAAAATATGTAAAGTTGACTTAAAAAACTAAAAAAAGAGGTACTACGGTGCCTCTTTTTATTACCACTCACACGCGCGTATGATATATTTAAATTAGAAGATGAATAAAAAACGTGAATACGTTAAAAAACGCCATAAATTAACGGTTAAACTATTAACCTTTTTTGTCGGACCTTTTTATAAGTGGCATGTTGGTTACAAACGACGAAGAATTCGCTTAAGTAAAACCGATAAGCCGTACTTACTAATTAGTAACCACGTCCAGTGGCTTGATCCAATTTTAACGACACTCACGTTTGGCGACCAAATATATTACTTAGCGACCGACCATATGTTTTTTGACGGATTCAAAACAAAGTTAATTAAATATTTCTTCAACCCAATTCCGAAAAGTAAAAACAATCTTGACATCGCTGCTCTTAAACGTGTGATTAAAGTAATTAATGAAGGTGGCAATGTTGGTATTTTCATTGAAGGCGATAGCACGATGAACGGTGCGGCAACAAATATGCCCGGCGGAATCGGTAAACTCGCCTTAAAATTAAAAGTCCCAATTGTTCTATTTACGTTTGATTATAGTTACTTAAAACAGCCACGATGGGCAAAATACCGCCGCAAAGGTACTTTTAGCGGTGAAGTGCAAGCAATACTTCGCTATGAAGATTATAAAGATATGACGGATACGAAACTCAGCCACTATATTGAACAAAAAGTCACACATAACGTTTATGACTTAAAACCAAAACGGTTCAAAGGTAAAAATAAAGCTGTTGGTCTCGAAAAAGTAATTTTCAATTGTCCGAAATGCCAGACTAAAGAAAATCTCTTAGTGCAAAATGATTTTTATTTATGTTGTAATTGTGGTTTCCGCATAACGCATGATGACTTTGGCTATTTGCATAGTGACGAATGGACGAAGTATAAGTCGCTTGTTGCAGTTGATGAAGAAAATAAAATAGCGTATCAAGATATGATCGTGCGAAATAAAGATTTCCGCGTCACGGCAACCGGTCACTTCTTTTTACAGAAAATAAATGAGCGTAAAGAAAAGGGCGTCGCAGATATAGTACTCGACCGTAAAAGTCTAAGGTTTAGCTTTAGAGACGGAGAACAATTAACGTATTTGCTTAATGAAATCGCACTAGTGACGCTTGCCCAAAAAGAAACAGTGCTTATTTATTTAAAAGATGGACAAAGAATTATGCTTTCCTTAACGGCAGCAACAAAAACATTCGCCTATGAATTCACAGTTGCCGCGCAGGTGATTATTAATATAAATAAATATGAATCAATGAATAAACCGGTTATAAAGCTTGACGTAACTGACCTTGGTCTTTAGTAAACTAATAAATAAAACACAAAAACACTTAAAAAACACACAAAAAGCCGCTATAAAATGCGAATTTTTTTAAAAATGAAAAAAAGTGATTTTTTCCTATCATATCGTTTGAACTACTATGTTCTTTGTGGTTTAATATGGCAAGTGTTTAATGAAAACACATTATGTAATTATCACCCGGGAAAAACAATGCTTATTGTTGACAAGACTCCTTATGCGTGATATTATATGAAAGCGCTACCCATAGAGAGGGGCCTATTACTAAAGTAATACGGTTCACGTTAGCGCAATTGATCTTTGAAAACTGAACAGATGTACAAATAAAACAACGTCAATTTTTTTAACCAAAAATAATATGAACTAGGATTACTAAACTTTAAATTAAATTTTAAAACTTTTAAATGAGAGTTTGATCCTGGCTCAGGATGAACGCTGGCGGCATGCCTAATACATGCAAGTCGAACGAGGTTTAGCTTTTAGCTTGCTATTAGCTACGCCTAGTGGCGAACGGGTGAGTAACACGTGGGTAACCTGCCCTTCAGTTGGGAATACCTAGAGGAAACTTTAGTTAATACCGAATACGTACACGAGAGGCATCTCTTGTGTATAAAAGGAGCGTTTGCTCCGCTGATGGATGGACCCGCGCCGCATTAGCTAGTTGGTGAGGTAACGGCTCACCAAGGCTCGGATGCGTAGCCGACCTGAGAGGGTGATCGGCCACAATGGGACTGAGACACGGCCCATACTCCTACGGGAGGCAGCAGTAGGGAGTTTTCGGCAATGGGGGGAACCCTGACCGAGCAATGCCGCGTGAATGATGAAGGTCTTTGGATCGTAAAATTCTGTTGTCGCTATGGAAAACCTAGGGGAGGAAATGCCCTTAGCTTGACCTGGCTTCCAGAAAGCCACGGCTAACTACGTGCCAGCAGCCGCGGTAATACGTAGGTGGCAAGCGTTATCCGGAATTATTGGGCGTAAAGAGTGAGCAGGCGGCAGTTTAAGTCTGAAGTCAAATGCAGTGGCTCAACCACTGTCCGCTTTGGAAACTGAACAGCTAGAGTACGAGAGAGGTATGTGGAATTCCATGTGTAGCGGTGAAATGCGTAGATATATGGAGGAACACCAGAGGCGAAGGCGGCATACTGGATCGATACTGACGCTCAGTCACGAAAGCGTGGGTAGCAAATAGGATTAGATACCCTAGTAGTCCACGCCGTAAACGATGAGAACTAGGTGTTAGGGTCAAACCTAGCGCCGAAGCTAACGCATTAAGTTCTCCGCCTGGGGAGTACGTTCGCAAGAATAAAACTTAAAGGAATTGACGGGGGCCCGCACAAGCAGTGGAGCATGTGGATTAATTCGATGATACGCGAAGAACCTTACCAGGGCTTGACATAGCTACTAAGACCCTAGAGATAGGGGGATAAAAGGAGCATACAGGTGGTGCATGGTTGTCGTCAGCTCGTGTCGTGAGATGTTAGGTTAAGTCCTCCAACGAGCGCAACCCTTGTCCTTAGTTACCATCATTAAGTTGGGGACTTTAAGGAGACCGCCGGTGTAAATCGGAGGAAGGTGGGGATGACGTCAAATCATCATGCCCCTTACGTCCTGGGCGTCACACGTGCTACAATGGTCGGTACAAAGAGCAGCCAAGCCGCGAGGCCGCGCAAATCTCATAAAGCCGATCTCAGTTCGGATTGGAGTCTGCAACTCGACTCCATGAAGTCGGAATTGCTAGTAATCGTAAATCAGCCATGTTACGGTGAATACGTTCCCGGGCCTTGTACACACCGCCCGTCAAACCATGAGAGCTGGCAATACTCGAAGTCGGTATCCTAACCTGCAAAGGAGGGAGCCGCCCAAGGTAGGGCTAGTAATTGGGGTTAAGTCGTAACAAGGTATCCCTACGGGAACGTGGGGATGGATCACCTCCTTTCTATGGAGAAATCGGACGGCGAAAAGTCGTCCACATTGTACAAAAAACAACCTAAATCCTTATTCATATAAGATGAAGTTTTAGTGCATCTGTTTAGTTTTGAGAGATTAATCTCTCAGATTGCTCTTTGAAAACTGAATATTAAACAATAATATATACATGTTCTTTCTGTTAAAGTCGTGATTTCACCAATTGGTAAAATTACGAAAGCAACAAAAAACAAAAAGTAAAACCAAGATTTTACAACGCAAACTTTTTAACAACAAAAAAATAAAATTAAGTTACTAAGGGCGTACAGTGGATGCCTTGGCACTAGAAGGCGATGAAGGACGCGACTACCTGCGAAAAGCGACGGTGAGCTGGATGTAAGCTACGACCCGTCGATGTCCGAATGGGGGAACCCAGTATGAGTTATGTCATATTATCTTGTGATGAATACATAGTCACAAAGAAGCGATACCTAGGGAAGTGAAACATCTCAGTACCTAGAGGAAAAGAAAGAGAATTCGATTCCGGGAGTAGCGGCGAGCGAAAGCGGAACAGCCCAAACCAGTCCGAGGACTGGGGTTACGGAGCGCAATATGTGAGGATATATTTCAGACGAATGATATTGAAAGATCAACCAAAGAAGGTGCAAGTCCTGTAATTATACAAATATATCCCGCTAGCGATTTCCAGAGTACGGCGAGACACGAGAAACCTTGTCGGAATTTACGCGGACCACCGCGAAAGGCTAAATACTAACTAGTGACCGATAGTGAACCAGTACCGTGAGGGAAAGGTGAAAAGAACCCCGGGAGGGGAGTGAAATAGAACCTGAAACTGTATGCTTACAATAAGTCAGAGCCCGTTAAAGGGTGATGGCGTGCCTTTTGAAGAATGAACCGGCGAGTTATTGTTGTCATGCGAGGTTAAGTAGATGATACGGAGCCGTAGTGAAAGCAAGCCTGAATAGGGCGATAGTATGATGACATAGACCCGAAACCCGACGACCTATCCATGGCCAGGTTGAAGATGGGGTAACACCCATTGGAGGACCGAACCGACGCTCGTTGAAACGCCCGCGGATGAGCTGTGGATAGCGGAGAAATTCCAATCGAGTTGGGTAATAGCTGGTTCTCCCCGAAATAGCTTTAGGGCTAGCGTCTAGTATAAGTAGTGGAGGTAGAGCACTGAATGTGTGATGGCCGTGTCAAGCGGTACTGAACATAATCAAACTCCGAATGCCATTATGGTGAGCTAGGCAGTCAGACTGTGGGGGATAAGCTCCATTGTCGAAAGGGAAACAGCCCAGACCGTCAATTAAGGTCCCTAAGTTTATGCTAAGTGTTAAAGGATGTGGAGACGCGTAAACAGCTAGGATGTTGGCTTAGAAGCAGCCACCATTTAAAGAAAGCGTAACAGCTCACTAGTCGAGTATCTCTGCGCCGAAGATTTACCGGGGCTAAGCATAACACCGAAGTTACGGATTAATATCTAAGGTATTAGTGGTAGGGGAGCGTTCCATGGGCATTGAAGCGGTACCGTAAGGAGCCGTGGAGCGCATGGAAGTGAGAATGCCGGTGTGAGTAACGATTGTAGGTGAGAATCCTACACACCAATAGACTAAGGTTTCCTGGGCAAGGTTCGTCCTCCCAGGGTTAGTCGGGACCTAAGGCGAGGCCGAAAGGCGTAGTCGATGGACAGCAGGTTGATATTCCTGCACCCGTGCATATGCGATGTAGTGACAGAGAGGGTTAACTTATTCCAGTTATTGGATTCTGGATGGCACGTAGGAGCCGGGAGATAGGCAAATCCGTTTCCCACATAGGCAAAGACGTGACGGGATCGAATGGAGCAATCCTATTAGAGAAGTAAGTGATACCAACTTTCAAGAAAAGCTGCTAGCTTAAGTATGTATGGCCCGTACCGAGAACGGACACACGTAGTCAAGATGAGTAATCTAAGGTGAGCGAGATAACTGTTGTTAAGGAACTCTGCAAAATCGCTTCGTACGTTCGCAAGAAGAAGCGCTCACAGCAATGTGAGCCGCAGTGAAGAGGCCCAAGTAACTGTTTAGCAAAAACACAGCTCTATGCAAAGTCGTAAGACGAAGTATATGGGGTGACGCCTGCCCAGTGCTGGAAGGTTAAGAGGAGAGGTTAGCCGCAAGGCGAAGCTTTGAATTGAAGCCCCAGTGAACGGCGGCCGTAACTATAACGGTCCTAAGGTAGCGAAATTCCTTGTCAGGTAAGTTCTGACCTGCACGAATGGTGTAATAATTTGGGCGCTGTCTCAACAGCAGACTCGGTGAAATCTTATTGCCGGTAAAGATGCCGGCTACCCGCGACTAGACGGAGAGACCCCATGAAGCTTTACTGTAACTTAATATTGGATAATTGTAATTCTTGCACAGGATAGGTGGGAGGCTGTGAAACCGGACCTTTGGGTTCGGCGGAGCCATCCTTGGGATACCACTCTTGAATTATGGTTATTCTAACCTACGATCATTACGGGTCGGGGGACAGTGTTTGGTGGGCAGTTTGACTGGGGCGGTCGCCTCCTAAACAGTAACGGAGGCGCCCCAAGGTACCCTCAGTATGGTTGGAAATCATACATTGAGTGCAAAGGCATAAGGGTGCTTGACTGCGAGACCTACAAGTCGAGCAGGGACGAAAGTCGGGCTTAGTGATCCGGCGGTTCCGAGTGGAAGGGCCGTCGCTCAACGGATAAAAGCTACTCTGGGGATAACAGGCTTATCGCATCCAAGAGTTCACATCGACGATGCGGTTTGGCACCTCGATGTCGGCTCATCACATCCTGGAGGGGTAGTCCCTTCCAAGGGTTGGGCTGTTCGCCCATTAAAGTGGTACGCGAGCTGGGTTCAAAACGTCGTGAGACAGTTTGGTCCCTATCTGTCGTGGGCGTAGGAAGTTTGAAAGGACCTGTTCCTAGTACGAGAGGACCGGAATGGACACAGCAATGGTTCACCAGTTGTAACGCCAGTTGCATAGCTGGGTAGCTACCTGTGGAATAGATAAACGCTGAAAGCATCTAAGCGTGAAGCTAGCCTTAAGATGAGACTTCCCATTCGCAAGAAGTAAGACTCCTAGAAAGCGACTAGGTTGATAGGTCGGAGATGTAAGTGCAGCGATGCATTCAGTCGACCGATACTAATAAGTCGAGGACTTAATTTTCTTTGTTAATTTTTTGCGCCAATAAATCATTTTACTTAAAAGGACACGTAAATAGGAAGTTTAGTATTCAGTTTTGAAGGAGTAATCCTTCTGTTGCCTGGCGACGATAGCATAGTGGCCACACCTGTTCCCATCTCGAACACAGAAGTTAAGCACTATAGCGGTGAATGTACCTGCAAAGGGAGAATAACACGTCGCCAGGTTTTTTTATAAGAAAAATCACCATAAATCGGACTATTTATGACGTTAAACACAATAAAAACATAAATTACTACATTATGTAGTATAATTAATTACGGGTATATCCCTAGCTTAATTTGGAAAAATAAAAATGCATACAGATAACTTACCATTTGGTGGCATTACAATTAGTAAACAAGCAATCGAAAGTGCGGCAACACGGTTTGCCCTTGATTGTTATGGTGTCGCAAGTATTGCGGACTTACCGGCGAAAAACGTCTTTGACGATCTTTTTAAAGCGGAACCAAAACCAGGTGTTGTTGCTTATAAACGGAGCGGCAGCTGGAACGTCACAATTCATATTAATGTTATCTATGGCTTAAAACTAACGGAAATTATCAGCGGTGTTCAAGCACAAGTAAAATATATGCTTGAATCCGTTTTTGACATTAAATTTAATTCAATCAATATTTACATCGAGGGACTTGAGGTCCCGAAGTAGGAGTTTACACATTATGAAAACGATCAACGGTATTACGCTCAAGGAAATGTTTATTTCCGGCGCGAACCATCTCTATAATAACTATCCCGCAATTGACGCACTAAACGTCTTTCCTGTACCTGATGGTGATACAGGAATGAATATGAACTTAACTGTGAGTAGCGGTGCAAAAGAAATTGTTAATAGCAATAACGCCGACGTTAGTTGGATTGCAAAAGCTTTCTCAAAAGGCTTACTCATGGGTGCCCGTGGCAATAGCGGGGTAATCACGAGTCAAATTTTCCGTGGTTTCGCCCAAGGTATTGGCGAACGACGTGAAATTAACGCGGTCGAACTAAGTGACGCGATGCTAAGCGGTAAAGAAGTTGCTTATAAAGCAGTTATGCGCCCAGTTGAAGGGACGATGCTTACGGTAATTCGTGAAGCGGCAGAAGTTCTTGCTGATAACGTCGATGAAAACTGGAGTGTTATTAAAGCGTTTGAATTTTTACTTAAAGAAGCGCAAGCTTCGCTTGAACGAACCCCTGATTTACTGCCAATTTTAAAAGAAGTTGGTGTTGTTGATAGTGGTGGTATGGGTGTTGTTGTTATTTTTGAAGGAATGCTCAGCGCGCTTAAAGGCAAAATCATTCCGAAAGAAACCGCAACCGCTGTTGAAGCACTTCCGCAAGCTCCGCCAATGATGGCTGGTGCGAAAATTGAGCATGAAGCAGAGTACGGTTACTGTACTGAATTTATTTTACGGCTCGGTGCGGGTGACGAAGTGAAGAAACAATTTAATGAAAAGCGCTTTGCTAATGTACTTAATTCACAAGGTGATTCGATCGTCATCGTCCGTGATGAAGATATCGTTAAAGTACATATTCATACATTAAAACCGGGTAATACATTAACTTACGCACAGCAATTTGGTGAATTCGTCACGTTAAAAATTGATAATATGACCGAACAGCACGATCAACTCCAAGATAATGCGCACGGCCAACATTTTTTAACCGAAATGATTGAAGAAAAACCGTACGCTTTAATTAGTGTTGCTAGTGGTGAAGGACTTGTTGATTTATTTAAAGAATATCGCGTTGATTACGTTGTTGAAGGTGGACAAACGATGAACCCTTCAACCGAAGACTTTATCGCCGCAATTAAGCAGCTTAATGCGAAAGATATATTCATTTTCCCGAATAACGGAAACATTATTCTCGCCGCAACACAGGCAAGTGAAGTAATGTTAGAAGAAGGCGGACCAAACGTCCATGTCATTGCAACGAAAACGATTCCGCAAGGTTTAACCGCCGCGATGAGTTTTAACCCTGACGTGAGCGTTGATGAAAATAAAGAAGTGATGCTTGACGCAATTGATGGCGTTGAAACTGGCCAAATCACGTTTGCGATTAAAGATACAACCGTGAACGGTGTCGAAGTTAAAAAAGATTATTACATGGCGATTAAAGGTAAAGAAATTCTTTATAGTGTAAAAAACAAATTTAGCGCACTCCGTAAATTACTCAAAGATATGATTGACGATATCGTAAGTATTGTCACAATTATTTACGGTGAAGACGTTAAAGAAGCAAAAATGAACGAGATTCAAACAGAGTTAGAAGAATTATATCCAACTGTTGACTTTGAAATCGTTAATGGTGGCCAACCTGTTTACTCATTTATTATCGGCGTGGAGTAATGAATAATAAATTATCGCGTTCACCGCGCATAGTTAGTAGTTTAGAAAAATATGACATCCGCACATTTATGGATGTCATTTTTCATTTACCGTCTTCATATCTAGATTTAAGTTATACCAACGAATACGAACTTAATACGAATATGAAAGTAACGATCCTTGGTCGGGTGATTAGTCAGCCAACTTTTTTCCGTGGCCCGAAAGTAACTGTTGTCCGCTTTCAAATTGAATCAGCAAAAAAGATTATTTACAAAGTAATTGCCTTTAACCAACCGTACTTACTTAAACATGTCGAAGTTGGAAAACTTTATACGGTTCACGGTACGATTAATTTAAGCAAATACGAAATTACATTAAGTAAATTTGTAACGGGTGAATTAACAGACACGGCAAAATTTGTCCCAATCTACCGATTACCGAAGCAACTTAAAAATCATGAATTTATTAGTTTAGTCCGCCGTAGTTTTCCGAAGGTGACAATTCCGAATCTTATCCCGAGTGAATTAGTCGACAAAAACCGCTTACTTTCCACATATAACGCGCTTTATCGTGTGCATAACGCGCGTAACTATGAAGATGTTGCACTCGGCTTACGGACACTAAAATACGAAGAAGCGTTAAGTTTTTTTACGAAGTCACTTTTAATTCGTAATGAAAATAGTGCGCTCCGGAATGCAACGAAAACAATGATTGATTTAAAAGCAGCAAACGCTTTTATTAAAAGTCTGCCCTTTAAACTAACCGCTGAACAAATTGCCGCGGTTCGTGAGATTGGTTTAGATATGAATAAGGAAACGTTAATGTACCGTTTACTTCAAGGTGATGTTGGGAGCGGTAAGACAGTTGTTGCTTTTAGTGCACTTTATATTAACTACTTACGGAAAGCACAAGGGGCCTTTTTAGCGCCGACTGATGCGCTAGCAAGGCAGCACTATCAAGGAATGCTGGAGCTATTTGCCCCGTTTAATTTAAACATTCGTTTATTAGTCGGAAATTTAAAAGAAACTGAAAAAAAAGCGATTAAAAAAGATTTAGAAGTGGGTCTTGTTGATATTGTTGTCGGAACGCACGCCCTTTTTAGTGCGGACGTCATTTACGAAAACTTAGAACTCGTCGTTATTGACGAACAGCATAAGTTTGGTGTGAACCAACGAAACAAATTACTGAACAAAGGCGAAAAGGCCGATTTATTACTTTTAAGTGCAACGCCAATTCCGCAAACGCTAGCGAATACAATTTATGGCGATCTCGATATTACGACAATCACAACATTCCCCTTTGCAAAACGCGATGTTTTAACGGTTATTGTTAAAACTGAAAAAGAAGTGTTTCCGAAAATTGATGAAGCACTACGTAACGGCGAACAAGTTTATGTAATCGCGCCAAAAATTAGTTACGGCGAACGCGTTAATGTTGAACAGTTAGAAAAAATTTACTTTAAAAAATATCCCGAACGTGTTACTTCTTTGCACGGACAATTAAGTGACGAAGAAAAGCTCGTCTCTTTACAGAGTTTTCAAACAGGCGAAAAACAAATTTTAATCGCAACAAGTGTTGTTGAAGTTGGGATTGACGTGAAAAATGCGTCATTAATGGTTGTATATGAACCAATGAGCTTTGGTTTATCGTCATTACACCAACTCCGTGGCAGAATTGGTCGTGGTGGCCAAAGTGCGCTCTTTATTTTAGTTAATGAAGAAGACGAAGAAAAACTATCTGCTCTTGTTACAGAAAGTGACGGGTTTAAGATTGCCGAGATTGATTTAAGTTTACGGGGACCTGGTGAACTAAGTGGCGTTAAACAAAGCGGGTTACCGCCGTTTCAATATGTCAACATTATTAAAGACCTTAATTTAGTTAAAGCGGCGCGCAGCGATGCGCTCTATCTTTTAGCGAACGAATCTAATTTAGAAGTTAAAAAATATATTGATATTTTAGCAAATGAAATTAAAGAAGCAGTTACTATAAACGGTTAAATTTTTATAATCAGTTCTTTATGTTAAAATAACATTAGTTATTTTCAAGGAGTTTTAAGATGAAATTTGTAATTGATATGATGGGTGGCGATTTTGGTTCGAAGACAACGGTGGCCGCTCTTTTACGGTTTAAACAAGATTATCCTAATGTAACGCTTTACGCTGTTGGTAAAAAAGAAGAATTAAAAGCACTAGAAAATGTTGCGGAAATTATTGATGCTCGTGATGTACTGAAGATGGACGCGGGTCCGCTTGATGCATTACGTTCGAAAGAGTCATCTATGCTCAAAGCAATTAATTTAACAAAAGAATTAAATGCGGATGCCTTAATTAGCGCTGGTGGTACTGCCGCCTTTCTTTCGGGGGCAACAGTGCGGATTAAATTAATTCCTGGTGTTGAACGTGCTGCACTCCTTGCACCGTTTCCTACTGAAATAAAAGGAAAATATGTTGCGATTTTAGATATTGGAGCGAGTAGTGAAAACACTGCGAATCATTTATATCAATTTGCTAAAATGGGACAAATATACGCCAATAGCGTCTTTAATTTAGCAAACCCGAAAACATACTTATTGAATAATGGGACTGAAGATACGAAAGGTACCGTACTCCATCAAGAAGCGCATAAACTTTTTAAAGCGCGTGAGTTAAGTGACTTTTATGGCAACATTGAAGCTCGTGAAGTTCTTTCTGGTGACGCGGATGTTGTTGTTGCCGATGGCTTTAGCGGTAACATTTTCTTAAAGGCAACTGAAGGGGCGGCCAGCGTTTTAATGGGCGGAGTTAAAAAAGCGTTTATGCATAGTGCATTAACAAAGCTTGGTTACTTATTTGCAAAACGCGGTTTTAAAGAGTTAGCCACAACGTTTGATTATAAAAATACTGGTGGTGCTATTTTACTTGGTGTGAATAACGTTGTCATTAAGGCGCATGGTAATAGCGATGAACGTGGTTTTTATAGTGCGCTCATTGTTGCCCAAAAAATGGCGGCAGCAAAGATCGTTGAAACAGTTAAAAAAGGACTTACTGATGAAGAAAAAGTTTAACTTTGAAAAATTACAACATTTTAATTCATTAACCGACGCTGAAAAAGAAGCGCGACTTCTTTTGTTTACAGATTATATTAATAGTGAAGGGTTTAAAATTAACAACACTGCCCTTTTTAAGCGCGCCTTAACGCATTCAAGTTATAAACTTGTCACAAGCGATGCGAAAAGCTATGAACGTTTAGAATTTCTTGGTGATGCGGTGATTGGTCTTATTATTAGTGAAGCGTTATTTTTAAAATATCCTAAATTTGATGAAGGTAAACTTACAAAAATGAAGATTAGCTTTGTTCGTGGTGGGTCGCTTGCCGAAAAAGCGCGGGAACTACATTTTGAAAAGTTTATGCGTTACGGAAAATCAATCAGTGAACAAGAACTTTTAGCGAATGATAAATATTTTGAAGATGTCTTTGAAGCATTTGTCGCGGCCCTTTATATTGATCAAGGGTTACAATTAACAGCAAAGTATGTCAACAAGCTTTTCGCTGAAGAAATTGAAAACTTTGATTTTAGTAATATTATCGATTACAAGTCAACACTACAAGAATACGTACAAAGCGATAAGCGTGGTGAACTTAATTACGAAGTGACCCAAACCGGGCCAGCAAATGCACCGACTTTTTACGCAACCGTTTATTATGACGGCATTGTTTTAGGTAAAGGGCAAGGAAGTAAACGAAAAGAAGCTGAACAAGCAGCAGCCCGTGAAGCACTTTTAAAGGTGGCAAAGTAAAATGGGTTTAATTAATTTACTCCGGAAAAAGTTCCGTGGCAAAAAAGAAAAATCGCAAACAAAGTACGTTGTTGGCATGGAAAAAAGCCGCGCGCAATTTTCTTCGAAACTAAAAAGACTCGCCCGAAAATACAATAAAATTAATGAAGAGTACTTTGAGCAACTACTTGAAATACTAATTGAAGCGGATGTTGGCGTTAAACTCGCCTATGAAATAATTGAAGCAACAAAAGAAGAAGCAGCACTAAAAGCATTAACGGACCCAGAAACAATTAATGACTTACTCGTCGATAAAATGTTTGTCGGTTACTTAACGCAAGGTGCGGATATTAAAACAGAAATTACGTTTAATGAAGAAGGACCAACCGTTATTTTAGTCGTTGGTGTTAATGGTGTTGGTAAAACAACAACAATTGCTAAATTAGCTGATCGTTATTTAAAGCGTCGTAAAAAAGTACTACTCGTCGCTGGTGACACATTTCGTGCTGGAGCGGTTGAGCAGTTAGACGTCTGGGCAAGTCGCTTAAACGTTCCGCTTGTTAAAGGCGCTTTAAACGCTGATCCGGCAAGTGTCGCGTATGATGCGATGCAAGAAGCTAAAAGAACTAACGCCGATTTAGTGATTGTGGATACAGCAGGAAGACTCCAAACAAAAGTTAACTTAATGGCTGAGTTAAGCAAGATTCGCCGCGTAATTAGCCGTGAAATCGAAGGTGCGCCACACGAAGTCTTTTTAGTAATTGACGCAACAACGGGACAAAACGGTGTCTTACAAGCAAAAGCATTTAGTGAAGCAACCGGCTTAACAGGTGTTGTTATTACAAAGATGGATGGCACAAGTAAAGGTGGAATCATTTTAGCGATCCGTGATGAAATTGGAGTCCCGGTGCGTTTTATTGGTTTAGGAGAAACACTAACTGACTTAGAAGAATTCGATTTAGAAAAATATTTATATGGTTTATGCTTAGGAGATGAAGATTAATGCGCGTTTCAATTTCACTTTTTTCTTTGTTCATTAGTTTCCTTGTTTTTTATGTTGTTCGGGTCATTGTTTTTTCGTTCGGTCCGACGAATCCTTTGCTTGCTCAAATCGTTGTCTTACTTATTGCGACATTTATTGTGAGTTTTGTTTTCGCACTCCGCGCGTTTAAAAATTATCCGGGTAATAAATTTAAAGATCCAATGTTTCACCGTGTTGTTTTTCAAAATTTCTTTATTAATCTTGTTATTTTATTCGTCTTAACAACAATGAGAGGTTTATTTTAATGGAACACTTAGAAAATTTTGTTTATGTTAATGAATTATTAATACTTTACGGCTCCGTACTTACGCCGCGGCAACTTTTAATGATGGAAGACTATTATAAATATAATTTATCAATTAATGAAATCGCGGAAAACCGTAAGATTACAAAGTCGGCGGTAAGTGACGCGCTTAAAGTAGCGTTAAAAAAACTTGGTGAACTCGAAAAGAAAATTGGCTTTAAAGCGTATATTAGTAAGACAGAACGAATTTTTCAAGAAATTGTCGCCTATGATATTACTGACGCGATTAAATTAGAAATTGAAAAACTCTTAAAGGAGGTTAAGAATGGCATTTGAATCATTAACCGATAAGTTTAAAAATATATTTAAAAAGATTCGCGGCCAAAGTCGCTTAAGTGAAAAAAACATGCAAGATATGCTCCAAGAAGTGCGAATTGCACTTTTTGAAGCGGACGTTAATTTTAAAGTTGTTAAGGAGTTCGTGGAAAATATTCGTGAACAAGCAATTGGTGCGAAAGTTTTCGATACACTTAACCCTTCGCAAATGGTTGTTAAAATTGTTAACGACGAATTAGTAAAACTTTTAGGGAGTGACACAACTGGATTAATTACAGAAATTAATAAACCGACAATTATTCTTCTTGTTGGCTTACAAGGTACTGGTAAAACAACGACAGCAGGAAAATTAGCGCTTCATTTTAAAAAGAAGTTAAACAAAAAAGTACTTCTTGCCGCTGCAGACGTTTATCGACCAGCCGCAATTGATCAACTTGCGCAACTTGCGGAACAAATTAATGTTGATTTAGTTAACTTAGGAACAAAAGTAAGTCCTGTTGAAATAGCTAAACGCGCGAAAGAAAAAGCGTATAACGACCGCTATGACTTTTTAATTATTGATACGGCGGGTCGCTTAACAATTGATGAAACATTAATGGATGAACTAGTTGCGATTAAAGCGGCAGTTAATCCGACCGAAATACTTTTACTCGTTGATGCAATGAGCGGACAAGACGCTGTTAATACTGCCTTAAGTTTTGATGAAAAACTAGGTTTAACCGGAGCAATCATGTCGAAACTTGATAGTGATGCCCGAGGTGGTGCGGCGCTTAGTATTAAGCATTTGACCGGTGTTAGCATTAAATTTGCCGGAATTGGTGAAACACTTGACGATCTTGATGTCTTTTATCCTGAACGAATGGCTGACCGCATTCTTGGCATGGGCGACATTTTAACGCTCGTTGAAAAAGCCCAAGAAGAGATGGATGAAAAAGTTGTTAAAAAGACAACGCGTAAAATGCTTGAAGGTGATTTTGATTTAAATGATATGCTCACACAAATGAAACAATTCCAAAAACTCGGTTCAGTCTCAAAAGTACTCGCCTTTATTCCGGGAATGCCGAAAATCACTCCTGAACAACAGGCGAAAGCTGAAGAAGAAATGAAATTATTCGAAACAATTATTAATAGTATGACCCCGGAAGAAAGACGTAATCCTAAAATACTTAAAAATAGTCGTAAAGTACGGATTGCTCGGGGAAGTGGTACGACAAACGCCGATATTAATAAAGTTATCCGTCGTTATGAGCAAAGCAAAGAGATGATGAAAAAAATGAAAGGCATGCAAGGTATGCCAGGTGGCGGGATGCCGCCCGGGTTTCCCCCGTTTTAATTAAAAACTACTTTTTATCTTTTGTATATTTATGACCTTTGGCGATTGCTTCTTTTTCCCAGTCGCCAATTTCGTCATTAAGTGCTTCTTCTAAAAGTTTCATAGTTTCTTTATCTTTATAATGCAGTTTGTATAAATCAGGGCGCTTATTATATGTTAATAATAAACTTTGTTTAAGCCGCCATTTCCGAATTGCGTCGTGATTACCCGAATAAAGTATTTGCGGTACTTTATAGCCATTATAGTCAAAAGGCTCGGTATATTGCGGGTATTCTAAGAGATGGCGGTTAAATGATTCGTCATATAAACTGTCGGCATTAATCACGCCGTCAATAAGCCGAACTACCGCATCACTTATCGCCATTGCGCCAATTTCGCCCCCAGTTAAAATATAGTCACCTAGCGAAATTTCTTCGTCAATATAATATTTAAGTCGTTCATCGACACCTTCATAATGGCCACAAATTAAAACTAAGTGTTCCTTTAAACTGAAAGAAACAGCTTTTCCTTGATTAAAAATCGTGCCGCGTGGTGAAAGAAGAACTTTATGGCCGGCACCAGCGGCTTTTAAGGCATCAACAAGCGGGGCGACTTGCATAATCATCCCTGGTCCGCCACCAACAGGCGGAGTATCGATGCGCTTATATTTATTATCAGCGTAATCACGGATATTAATAATTTCAAATGTAACTTTATTTAAGAGTTGTGCTTTATTAACAATTGAAGTACTTAAAAAGTCACGAAACATTTCCGGGAAAAGTGTTAAAATCGTTATTTTCATAGCATCCCTTCAATTGGCCGGAAAACAATTTTTTGTTCAGCGTCATTTGTCTCAATAATAAATTCATCAATAAACGGAATTAAAAGGTCGCTTTTATTTTCACGCTTAACCCGGATTGAATAGTAACTTGCAACTTCAATTACTTCCGTAACTTGTCCGATATAAGTGCCATCTTCCAGGTAAACAGTATATTTTACTAAGTCGGTTAAGTAAATATAGTCTTCCGGCAGTTTAACGTCATCTTTCGCAACATATAAGTGGTTTTTGACGTAGTTTTCCGCGTGATCAATTGAAGTGATTTCCTTAAAGTTTAAAAGTAAACGTTTACCATGCGGTTTTACGCTTAACAAAGTTACTTTTTCAATATTTTGTGTTGTTTTGTTCACTAAATAAAACTTATGACCTTTGACGAAACGAAGTTCGGGGAAGTCGGTAATGGCCATTACATTAAGCGCGCCATTTAAACTATGTGTTTTCCAAACATAGCCAGCGATTAAAAGATCGGTTAAATTTATTTTTTGCATAGTAATATTATACCAAAATAAAAACCACAGCTGTTAATTCTGTGGTTTCTTGCTTTTATTATTTATTGTCACTAAATGACTCGAATTTTAAGTAAACGTGCTCTTCATCAAGCTTTCCGGCTACACTTGCAACTTCACGAAGCGCATTTGCAATTACACCGCGGCGACCGATAAGAACGGCAATGTCTTCACTTTCGCCGAAGATGTTGATAATGATTTTTTTGTCTTCAACAGTTTTTCGGACTAAGAGTGAAGCAGGATTTTTAACGAGTGGTGTAATAATATTTGTGACAAGTTGTTCGTAGTCACGCATTACTTACCTGCTTTTTTAAGGGCAACAAATTTTTCGTTAATGCCATGTGCACGGAAAATTGCTTTAACGGTTTCACTTGGTTGCGCACCATTTTGGAGCCATTTGAGCGCAAGTTCTTCATTAACAACAGCGTCTTTTAAACCAGCTTTAGGATCATAATGTCCAATTTGTTCAATAAAACGACCGTCGCGAGCATAACGACTATCTGCGGCTACAATACGGTAATGTGGGTCATGCGTTCGACCAACACGGGTTAATCTAATTTTAACAGCCATAATTTCTTCCTCCTTAACATTTACTAGTTTATAAGAGTCACAAATAGAAGTCAAGCAATTTTACTTGACCCTTGTCTTTTTGTTTGTAGACACTAATCGTTGTAATTTTTGTTAAAATTAAATAAACTAAAAAAAGTTAATCAAGACTTTAAGGGAGCAATTATGGATAAAGAGATTAAACAATCAAAAGGGCGAAAACTTTTGAATAAGATTTTTGATTTTGAAAAGCGTGGGTCAAAACTTAGCGCCGAGATTTTAGGTGGTCTCGTTACGTTTCTTGCGATGATTTATATTTTGCCAACTAACGCAGATATTTTATCAAACATGGGGATTGATCAAGGTGGTGTTTTTGTTGCAACGGCAATTGTTAGTGCAATCGTTACTTTGATTATGGGTTTTTATGGCAACTTTCCCATCGTCTTAAGTGCAGGAATGGGCGTTAATGCTTATTTAGCGTTTACCGTCTTTAATGAATTTCAAAGCTGGCAAGCTTCGCTTTTAATTATGTTTTTAGCCGGCATTGTCTTTGCTGTGATTAGTCTTTCGCCAATCCGCAAGATTATGATTGATGCGATACCGAACGATATTAAATTTATTATTAGTGCCGGGCTTGGCGCTTTTATTGCTTTCGTTGGCTTTAAAGGCAGCGGAATTATTGTGCAAAATGATGCGACACTTGTCGGTCTTGGTAATTTAAGGGATCCGATGGTATTACTTGCGATTATTGGGCTTATTCTTGTTTTAGTCTTTATGTTTGTTAATAACAAATTACTTAATCAGCTCGCGATTCCGATTGCGATGGTCGCAGTTGTCGTGATTGCGGTTATTGTTTGGAATAGTTTTGCAATTAATGACGGTAGTGCTTTTATGTTTAGCGAATTACAAGCGGTGTTTAAGGATGGCTCGAAGTGGGGTGGACGCGGGGTTGAAAAAGTTGCTTTTAAAATTTTTGAAGGTGACTTATGGAAAATCGCTTTAAGTAATCCATCAACTTACGCCTTTATCTTTTCGCTCGTCCTTGTTAATCTTTTCGATACGACGGCGACGATCCTTGCGGTTGGTCGTGGTGCGGGAATCGTTAGTGAAGAGGGCGAATTAATTGGTGGGACGAAAGCTGTTACGGCAGACGCGGTTGGTGCGGTTATTTGTGCGCCACTTGGTACAAGTACAGTGACAAGTTTTGCCGAAAGTGGGATTGCCGTCGAAATGGGGGCGAAAACGGGACTTGCCGCAGTTGTTGCTGGCTTCCTGTTTCTTTTAAGTGCGTTTATTTATCCAATTTTCCATATCTTTACCGAACCCGCGGTGACAAGTATGGCGCTTATCAGCGTTGGTGGTTTAATTTTTATTAATAACTTGAAAGCAATTAATTGGGAAGATCGCATTGTTGGTTTTACAGCGTTCTTCACGATTATTTTAATTTTACTGACGTACTCAATTAGTGACGGTCTTGGTATTGGTCTCATTTTATACGTCATTATGATGCTCGTTAGTAAACGGGCAAAAGAAGTAAAATTACCGATGTATATCGTCAGTATTATTTTCGTAATTTACTTCGTTTTAAAAGCGTTTATTAATTAAATATATTTACCTTTACAAAGTAAAGTCTTTTTGCTATTCTTAATAAGCGTTTATCGCTGTGGTCCGCTGCTAGTAGGGCATGAACACGAAAAAATAAATGGAAGGGAGCAGTTATTTATGAACTTAAACTTAGTTAATGAAATTAACGCTTCTCAACTTCGTACGGATCTTCCCGAGTTCAATAGTGGTGATACACTTCGTGTTGCCGTTAAAATTCGTGAAGGTGAGAAAGAGCGACTCCAAATTTTTGAAGGTGTTGTCATTGCCATGCAAGGTGCGGGCATTAACAAAACATTCACAATCCGCAAACGCTCATCAGGTATCGGTGTCGAAAGAATATTTTTCCACCACAGTCCTGTCATCGACAATATTGAAGTTGTAAGACGCGGTAAAGTTCGTCGCAACAAAATTTATTACATTCGTAAACTTTCTGGTAAGAAAGCACGAATTAAAGAAAAGATTTAATTACGAAGAACAAGAACTAGCTAGGCGTAACAACCTAGCTTTTTTTGTTACTTATTTTCACACGAAGTGTTAAAATATATAAGGAATTTAATAAAATGACACAAGAAACCGCCGTTGGACACACCGATCCGACACCAAACGAATTAAACAATCTGAAGAAGTCACCACTGCAAAAAGCACTTAGTGCGGTGATTACGGTTTTACTTGTGTTCAGTACGCTTTTTACGGGAACTTACGTTTACGTAACATATAAATATGCACCGCTTTATGTTGATGGTCGCTCAATGCTCCCCACACTTAATAACTTTAGTAATCCAAATTTAAAATATGAACTTGGCTATATGGAAACTGGTGACGCGGTTAAACAAAACTTAAAGCGCTTTGATATTGCGATATATTCGCTTGGCGGCACAAGTGGAATTATTAAGCGTGTGATTGGTTTACCGCATGAAACAATTAAAATTACAAAAGGTGATGAGCGTGATTTTGTGTATATTTTACCAGCAAACGCCGATGAATTCGTTTTACTTGAAGAAGACTATTTAGCAACGACTAATCTAAATACAACGTACTTAAACTCTTGGACTGGTGATTATGAACTGGCGCTTAACGAAGGCGAATATTTTATGCTTGGCGATAATCGTAGTCAATCAAACGATTCGCGTTTTATCGGCGCGGTAACTTACTCGCAACTTTTAGGCCGGCTCAAGTTTATTTATGGTGCAGCAGCGACAGTAACAGCAGATGACAAAATAAAAGGCCGCAAATTTTATCCGATTTGGCAATGGAGATTTTACTAATGGGTAAAAACATTCACTGGTTCCCCGGCCATATGCAAAAAGCGCTGCGGAAAATTAAAGAAGCGCTCAAAAATGTTGATGTTGTGATTGAACTAAGTGATGCCCGTGCTCCAGAAAGTTCGCGGAATAAACTTTTATTATCATTAATCGCTCATAAACCACATTTACTCGTGCTCACAAAGGAAGATTTAGCCGATAAAGCAGCTTTAGAGCGCTACAGAGCTATAAATAACGTCATCAGCGGAAACTTATACGATCAGCAATTTATGAACCGCATCAAGGCTAAAATCAACGAAATCGGTGCGCCGGTTTTTGAACGACAAAAGCGTCGCGGAATGAAACGCCAACCACTTACGGCGCTTGTTCTTGGTATTCCAAACGTTGGCAAATCAACATTTATTAATCGACTTGCCCGCGAAAACCGTGCGAGTGTCGCAAATCGACCGGGTCATACACGGGGACAGCAATATATTAAAGTGAGTAATGACCTTGCTTTAATCGATACCCCTGGTGTGCTTGAACCAAATTACGCGGATAAAACAATTACAATGCACTTAGCGCTGATTGGGACAATTCCAAGTGAAATACTGCCGACAAATAAAATGGCTGATTATTTATTAACGTACTTAAAGGCGCATTATTTCGAGCTTTTACAAGGCCGATATAAATTAAGTGACGCAAGTTTAACAAATTACGAAATACTCAAAGAGATTGCCAAAGTTCGTAACTTTGTTGGTCCCGAATATGAGCAAATTGAACGTGCAGAAAATCTTTTACTTCACGAATTTAAAAACGGACTCATTGGCCGTGTTAGTTTAGAATAATATGCATAACTTTGCTTTTGATAACGAATACCGCAAACAAGGTTTTGTTTATATCGTTGGGATTGATGAAGCTGGACGTGGTCCGCTTGCCGGTCCTGTTGTTGCCGCGGCGGTAATTTTACCACCGGCATTTTATGACGAACGGATTACGGATTCGAAAAAAATAAGTAAGGAAACGTTAACAGAACTTGCGCTGTTAATTAAAGAAAACGCCTTAAGTTACGCACTCGGTTTTGTTGATGCGCCGATGATTGACGAAATTAATATTTTGAACGCAACAAAGTTAGCGATGCTAAATGCGCTCGAAAGTTTGACGCATGAATATGACATTGTTTTGCTTGATGCGGTTAAACTTAGTGGTTTAAAAAAGAAAAGTGAAGCGATTGTTAAAGGTGACGAAAAGTCTTTTAGTATTGCCGCAAGTTCGATTCTCGCGAAAGTTGCTCGTGACGAATATATGGATGAGTTACATTTAAAGTACCCACATTACGCCTTTAATGAACATAAAGGTTATCCGACAAAAAAGCATTTACAGCTCTTAGAAATATACGGTCCACTTGATGAAATTCACCGCTTTTCGTATAAACCCGTTAAAAACGCAAAATACCGCCAAATAAAACTATTTTAATGCACTAAAAAACCGTTTTCTCTTTTATTTATATATAAGGGAGGAAAACGATGAAAAAAGCCCGTGATATTTTAATTTATTTTTCATACAAATATAATGGCGATTATAACGACATTTTAAAGGCACTGAAAAAGAAAGAAAAGATTGATGAATTACTTTATGAAGAGTTTCAAACGAAGTGGGAAACAAAAGAAGTAATCACGATTATTGATGAAAACTATCCCGAAGTTTTTAAAGCAATTAACTTTCCGCCAATTGTCTTATATTTAAAAGGCGATAAAACATTACTTGATGACTTAACAAAATCGATTGCCATTATTGGAGCACGCGAGCATTCAAAGTACGGTGAAGAGATGACGCGGACAATTACGGAAGAGTTAGCCCGGGAAAAGTTTACCGTTGTAAGTGGCCTGGCACGCGGAATTGATAGTTTTGCCCATCATAGTGCGCTTAGTGTCGGTGGGAAAACAATTGCTGTGCTTGGTTCGGGGATTGATTACATTTATCCATTAAGCAATCGTGAACTTTACGAACAAATTGTAAAAAGTGGTTTAATCGTTAGTGAATATCCTGAATTTACAAAACCACAACCCGAGTTTTTCAAATTTCGCAATCGTCTCATTGCCGCATTAAGTGAAGCCGTGTTAATTACGGAAGCGAAATATAAGTCCGGAACATTAATTACAGTTGGGTACGCCCTTGAAAAAGGCAACGATGTTTACTGTATCCCCCATTTAGCGACAAAAAGCAGCGGTTGCAACAAATTAATTAAAGATGGTGCCTATCTCGTTGAAAGTGCAAAAGATATTATTAATTTATGGTCGAATTAAATTTGTTTTTTTCATCTTTATTTAATATATAAATAAACCGTTTTTGCGATAAGTTTTTAGGTTGACAATTCACAGATAAAAACATATATTCATCTAAGAGGGACAAGTGAAATTATTAATTGTAGAGTCGCCGAGTAAAATAAAAACGATCACCCGATTTCTTGGGAGTGAATATAAAGTTGTCGCAAGTTTTGGACATATTTTAGATTTGCAAACCCGTGGTGTCGGTGGTTTTGGCATTGATTTAAAGACTTTTGAAGGTCACTATAAAGTTGATAAAGGGAAAGAAAAAGTTGTTGAAGAACTTAAAAAAGCGCAAAAAGCAAGTTCAGAAATATATTTAGCAACTGACCCGGATCGTGAAGGGGAAGCAATCGCTTTTCACTTAGCAAAAGTTTTAGAACTCGACTTAACAACAACAAAACGAATTGAATTTAATGAAATTACGAAAGACGCTGTTCTTCATGGTTTAGAAAACACACGAACACTTAATGAAAATTTATATAATTCACAAGAAACACGACGGATGCTTGATCGCATTGTCGGTTTTAGTCTTTCAAAACTACTCCAGAAGAAACAAAAACTCCAAAGTGCGGGTCGTGTCCAAAGCGCAGTTTTAAAATTGATCGTTGATAAGGAAAACGAACGCCGCAAATTTGTTCCTGAAGAATATTGGTTAATTAAAGTTGTTTTAAAATATGAAGACGAAGAAATAACCGTTGATTTATTTGAAAATTACGACGGAACAAAGAAAATAAATAACGCCGAAGAAAAAAACGATATCGTTTCGAAGTTTGGTGTCAATAGTGTCGTTAAAGAAGTAAAAGAACGTGTCGTTATGCGGCAAGTGCCATTACCTTTTAAAACCTCTTCTTTACAACAAGAAGTATTTTCAAAGTTTGGTTACACAACTAACCGCACTTCATTTATTGTGCAAAAACTTTATGAAGGCGTAGCAATCGCGGGCGAAGAAACTGGTCTTATTACATATATAAGGACAGACTCAACGCGGTTATCGCCAACTTTTCTCGCTCATGCTTCAAGCTTTATCTCGAGTAAATACGGTGTTAAATATTTAGGTGGCACAAGAACGCAAAAAACGCGGGGTAATGTCCAAGACGCTCACGAAGCAATTCGGCCAACAAACTTAAATAACACACCGGCAAAAGTTGAACCTTACTTAACGAAAGAACAATTTAATGTTTATCGCTTAATTTATGCACGAACGATAGCGAGCTTAATGCCCGCAGGCCGTGACGAAGTAACCGATTATATTTTCACAAGTAACGGCAACTTACTCAAAGCTACATCCACAAAAGAAATTTTTGATGGCTTCCGTAAAGTTTATGGGGAGTTTGATCGCCGCACATTTACTGTACTCCCGAAAATGTTTGTTGGTGATGAATTAAAAATTATCGATATTAATGAAGAACAAAAGTTTACTGAACCACCAGCCCGTTACAGTGAAGGCCGCCTTGTGAGTACAATGGAAGAACTCGGAATTGGCCGTCCTTCAACGTATGCTTCAACAATTAATGTTTTACGGACAAGAGGGTATGTAAAAACAGAAAAACGGACACTTGTACCGACAAGTGACGGTGAACGTGTTATTTCGCTGCTTAGTGAACACTTTAGTGCACTCTTAAGTAGTGATTATACGGCAAACATGGAACTTGATCTCGATAAAATCGCAAGTGGCGACTTAACGAAGTATGATTTCCTTGCCACGTTTTATGATGAATTTAAAGAATTAGTTGTCGAAGCAGATGCTGAACTACCGAAAAAGGAAGTTGTTCTCGAAAAGGTTGGTCGTCAATGTCCAAAATGTGGTAGCGATTTAATTTATCGCGAAGGTCGCTACGGTCGCTTTATCGGTTGTAGCAGTTTCGCCAAAACAAAATGTAATTATAGTGAAACAATCACGGAATACGTGAATGAACCATGTCCGAAATGTGGCAGTCCATTAGTTTACCGTTACAATCAACGTCGCGTTAAGTATATTCGCTGTAGTAATTATCAAAACTGCTCTTATTACCGGAGCATTCGCAAGAAAAAACAAAAATAAAACACTAAAACGCTTAAATTTCGATTTTTTGCTATAATTTTAGTATGAAAAAAGTCACAATTATTGGCGCAGGATTAGCAGGAGCAGAAGCCGCTTACTTTTTAGCCCGTAACGGCATAAAAGTTACGCTTTATGAAATGCGCCCTGAAAAAGTAACTCCTGCTCACCAAACAGGAAACTTTGCTGAACTCGTGTGTTCAAATTCGCTGAAAAGTGAAAACTTAGAGCATGCTTCGGGGTTACTCAAAAAAGAATTAGCTGTTTTAAAGTCACTCATTTTACGGGCAGCGCGAGCAACAAAAGTTCCGGCCGGCAGCGCTTTAAGTGTTGATCGTGAACTATTTAGTGAATATATTACAAAAGAAATTCGTAAACATAAAAACATTGAAGTGATTAATGAAGAAGTAACAAAGCTCCCGAAAGGAATTGTTATTGTTGCAACCGGCCCATTAACAAGTGAAGCATTAACAAAAGAACTCCAAACTTTAATCGGACAAGATTTCTTGAGTTTTTATGACGCTAGTGCGCCAATTATCACGAAAGATTCAATCGATTTAAATATTGCTTACTTTAAAAGCCGCTATGAACAAAGTGATGACGCGTATTTAAATTGTCCGTTTACAAAAGAAGAGTACGACGTTTTCCATGCTGAACTTAAAAAGGCGGAAACCGTTAAACTGCGCGACTTTGAAAAAAAGTATTTTGAAGCGTGTATGCCGATTGAAGTTTTAGCAAAGCGCGGTGTTAATACGATGCGCTACGGACCGCTCAAACCAAAAGGACTTGAACGTAAAGATTACCCAAAACCGCATGCTGTCTTACAGTTGCGACAAGATAACTTAATTGGTTCGCTTTATAATCTTGTCGGTTTTCAAACGAACTTAACTTATAGCGAACAGGAGCGTGTATTTCGTTTAATCCCCGGATTAAAAGAAGCGGAGTTTGTTCGCTTTGGCTTAATGCACCGTAATACTTTTATTAACGCTCCAGCGGTATTAAACCGCGATTTCTCGCTTAAAATGAACAAAAACGTCTATATTGCTGGCCAACTTAGTGGTGTTGAAGGTTATGTTGAAAGTGCTGCTAACGGACTTTTTGTTGCACTTAATGTTTTAGCAGCGTTAACGAAAAAAGAAGTTAAATATCCGCGGATTACAATGCTCGGCGCTTTAATGCATTACGTCGTTCACGCTAATCCAAATAACTTTACACCGATGAACGCCAACTTTGGGCTTTTACCAAGTGTAAAGAAAAAAGAACGACTTGAATTTGCGAAAGAAGCAATACTCAAGACAAAAGAAATCGCCAAACTTTATGGATAGATTGCTGGCCAACTTTTTAAGTTACTTACAATTTGAACGTAATTTTTCCCATGCAACAATAAAAGCTTACGAAGAAGACATCTTAAGTTTTTTAATTTATTTAGAAGCAAAACGTGTTGATTATAAAGAAATCACGCCACTTGATGTCCGTAATTTCATGGCGAGTAACCTTGCCGATGGGCTCAGTAAACGCAGTTTAAACCGTAAACTCGCTGCACTTCGACATTATTACCGTTATTTAAATGAAAGAAAATATGTGAATAACAATGTATTCCAAACAATTAAAGGGCCAAAAATGGAAACAAGATTGCCCCGCGTTTTATATGAAGAACAAGTCCAAGCACTTTTTAAATATAATGCGATACGCGACGACTTTCTTAAAGAACGTGATCAAGCAATTTTAGAATTACTTTTTGCCACCGGTTTACGGGCGAGTGAAGTAGTAAACATTACGCTCCAAACATTAAATATTAATGAACGAACAATGACAGTAATTGGGAAGAAAAATAAAATGCGCCTTGTTCCATACACGGCAAGAGTGCAAAAAATACTGCAACAGTATATTAATAATTCCCGCCGAGAGCTGCTTAAAAAACGCCAAAGCCCACACCCAACAAACATTCTCTTTTTAAATGCCCAAGGGAACAAGCTAACAATCCAAGGCTTGCGTTATATATTACTGAAGATTCAAGAAAAAACCGGAGAATATGTTAACTTACATCCGCACTTACTGCGGCATTCATTCGCGACTAATTTACTTGAAAAAGGCGTCAATTTGCGGGTTATTCAAGAATTACTCGGTCACGAGTCACTTAATACTACACAAATTTACACGCATGTAAGCGAAGAAAAACTAATGGCGGAATATTTTGATGCCCATCCGCGGGCGCTCAAGGAAAAAGACGACGAGTAAGCAACAGTCTTGCAATTAACTTTGTTATTGATTAAAGTTACAGCGGAGACTAACATGATTAAAACAGCATTTTTAAAACAAAAAGAAAAAAAATTTATTTGGATGAATATTGGCTTTTTCACATTTTTCGTTCTCTTATACACAATTATTGATTCGCTCAATATGCCGTATAGCGAAATGAATAGCCAATATGGCTTATTTTTAACGATCAGTAACGTTGTTATGAATATTGTGATGGCCGTAATTAGTACATTAATGATGACATTGACTGCGGCACAATTTAAACTTACTGGTTCAGAAAGTAAAGCAAATAACGTTACATTCGTTAGCGTAATTATTGGGATTTTAACTTACGGTTGTACACCGTGTGTTATTTCGTTTTTCGCAGGTATTGGAATTAGTTTAACGGCAGCAGCAGCGTATCCCTTAGGCGGATTCCCTTTTAAGTTCCTAAGTTTAGCCGTTCTTATTCTCGGTTTCATTTGGATTTTATATCGGCTCAATAAAGCCGTTTGTAAAGTCGACTTTGACAAAAAAGACGAGATTGAAATTAAACTTTAAATAAGTAATAAAACAGCACTAATCGTAAAGTTTTGCTAGTTGCTAAATCTTTTTACCTATGGTAAGATACTAAAGGCTTTTAAGTCAATACACACACATTGAATTCGTCGCTCACTGTCCAAAATTGGGAGTTACGTTCGAAAATGTGGAGGAAAAAACAAAAGGGAGGCTCTAAATGAGTGAAAAGAAACTGCATGAAAAAGTAGAAACTCATGCACAAGAAGAAGTTCAAGAAACTTCACATACAATGGATCAAGTGTTACCAGACATTGATCGACCCGTTATTACGATGAAAAAATTACTCGAAGCTGGCGCACACTTCGGACACCAAACAAAACTTTGGAACCCAAAGATGCGACCATACATCTTCGGCTCACGTCATAACGTCCATATTATCGATTTAGAAAAATCGCTAGTGAAAATCGAAGAAGCATACGCTGCTTTACGTGAAATTGTCACGAAAAACGGAAAAGTACTCTTCGTTGGAACAAGAAAACCACATTGTGACTTCGTTAAAGCCGAAGCACTTCGTAGTGGTTCGTTCTACATCAATAGCCGCTGGTTAGGTGGCACACTAACAAACTTTAAAACAATTTCCAGTCGCGTTAAGTATTTACGTGACTTAGAAATGCAAGAAGCTGACGGCACGCTTGATCGTCTATCGAAAAAAGAAGCTGCACTAGTCCGCAAAGAAATTGACCGCTTAACGGAAAACTTTGAAGGAATTAAAGAAATGCGCCGTATTCCAGAAGCAATCTTCTTAGTTAATCCACTTGAAGATAAAATTGCTTTACGTGAAGCTCGTTTATTAAATATTCCAGTGTTCGCGCTTGTTGATACAAACGCCGATCCAGATGATGTTGATTACATTATTCCAGCGAATGACGACGCGACAAAGTCAGTTAGTTTATTATTACAATTATTTGCTGATGCAATTGTTGAAGCAAAAGGTGGCGTACCAATCGTCGCATACTCACTAGATATTGAGCAAGAAACTGATACGCTTGCTAGTCCAGAAGAAAAAACAAAAGACGAAGTTACACCAGAACCTGCGCGCCGTGCCCGTAAAGTAAGAACCGAGCACAGTGCCAAACCAAAAGTTGAAAAAGAAGTTTCGGAAACGAAAGAGGAGGATAAATAATGAGTACACCAATTGAAAAAATTAAAGAACTCCGTGCCTTAACTGGTGCGGGAATGATGGATTGTAAAAAAGCGCTTGAAGCAAATGACTATGATGTCGATTTAGCGAAAGACTGGCTTCGTGAGCAAGGAATTACAACTGCTGCTAAGAAATCAGGCCGCATTGCTGCCGAAGGTTTAACTGTTGCGAAAATCGTTGATGGCGTCGCTGTCATCGTTGAAGTTAACTGTGAAACAGACTTTGTTAGTCGTGGTGATGACTTTAAAAACTTAGTCAATGAAATTGCTGATATCTTACTTAGTAAAAAACCAGCAACGAAAGAAGATGCTGATAAACTTATCGATCCACTTTTAGTTGAAAGAACGGTAAGAATCGGTGAAAAGCTTTCATTCCGTCGTTTTGAAGTATTCACGGTTAAAGATAATGCTTCGGCATATATTCATATGGGCGGAACAATTTCAAGTGTCGTTCTTCTTGAAAAACAAGATGACGAACTTGCCAAAGGTCTTGCAATGCATGTTGCGGCGAACTCGCCATCATACATCACGAAGGATGATATTAGTGAAGAAGAATATGCGAAGGAAAAACGTATTCAACTTGAACTTACGAAAAACGATCCAAAGCTCGAAGGCAAACCAGAACAATTATTGGAAAGAATCGTTACTGGTAAAATTAGCAAACACTTCAGTGACTTAGTGCTTGCCGATCAAACATACTTAATTGATGGCGAAGCGAAAGTTAGTGCGGTATTAAAAGCGAAAGCAAATAAAGTATTACACTTTGTTCGCTACCAAGTTGGTGAAGGCATTGAACGGCGACAAGAAGACTTCGCGAGTGAAGTGCTTGACCAAATAAAATAAAACAAGACAAACACCCTGCGGGGTGTTTTTTTGGAGGTAACATGGTTTATAAACGAGTCTTACTGAAGTTTAGTGGCGAAGCACTTGCTAACAACAATAAAGAAAAAATTTATGATCCGTTTGTTTTCGAGCGTTTAATTAATTTTATTAAATCATTCCATGCTTATAACAAAATGGAAGTTGCCGTTGTCGTTGGCGCTGGCAACATTTGGCGTGGTCGCAATAACGTCGGTATTAAGTTTGACGCTGCAGAAAGCGATTATATCGGCATGCTTGGTACAGTGATGAACGCGATTGCCTTAAAAGACCAATTAATTCAAGCTGGCGTTGATGCAGTTATTTTAAGTGCGTTTCTGATTGAAGGAATCGCAGAAAAAACGACACCAGAACTCGCTAATAAATATTTAGAAGCCGGGAAAATTGTCCTTTTTGCCGGCGGAACTGGTAAACCGTTTTTCACGACCGATACCGGAGCAGCGATGCGAGCGATTGATATAAATGCTGACGCAATTATTATGGCAAAAGATGGTGTAGACGGGCTTTATACAAAAAATCCGCATGTTTATCGTGATGCCCAAAAAATTGCTAGTGCGTCATACCAAGACTTAATCGATATTAAGATTGAAGCGCTTGACTTAAGTGCGCTTGAACTGCTCAAAGAAACAAATATTCATTTGTTAGTGTTAGGAATGGATGAAGTTAAAAGTTTTGAAACTGTTGAAGAACATATAGAAATTGGTACAATAGTAAAGAGGGGGGTAACGTTATGAATGAACATGCAGCAAATGCGAAACTAAGGATGGCAAAGACACTCGAGAATTTAAAGCTTGAGTTTACGTCACTTAGAACTGGAAAAGCGTCACCGGCAATTTTAGACCGGATTGAATGTGATTATTATGGCGAAAAAATGCCAATTAACCAAATCAGTGCGATTTCTGTTCCCGAACCACGGCAATTACTTATTACGCCATATGATAAAAACGATATCAAAGCAATCATTGCCGCGATTAATAGTTCTTCAATTGGGATTAATCCGCAAAATGAAAGTGATCATATTCGCCTTGTTTTTCCGCCACTTACGGAAGAGCGGCGCCGTGATTTAGTGCGTGTTGCGAAAAAGTTTACTGAAGAAGCAAAAATTGCGATTCGTAACTTACGCCGCGAGGCGCTTGCCCCAATTAAAAACGACAAATCACTCAGCGAAGATTTAGTGAAAGTAATTGAAAAAGAAATTCAAGACGTCACTGATGAAGCGGTTAAACGAAGTGATGAACTCTTCAAAGAGAAAGAAAAAGAAATTTTACAAGTTTAATTAATTTTAAACGCGTGCAAAAATAAATTGTTATGAAAAATAAAATCAACCGTATTTTCAAGGTCTTTATCTTAATATTACCGTTACTCTTTTTAACGAGTTGCGATTATATTTGGGAGATTATTGACATTTTAAACCAGGCAAATAGTTCTTTTGTTGCCCCGGATATTAGTGAAGATCAAGCAGCTTTTTATAAGCCAACAACGTACAAATATACGAACCGAGAACTAGGACATAATTTTGGTGTCGCACATTTAGAATCAATTGGGGAGCAGAAAATTTTAGTTGTTCCTGTTGTTTTTACTGATTACCAACAGCTAGCAACACCAGCGCTGAAAAGTTCAATAGAACGCGCGTTTTTCGGACAAAGTAGTGATACGGGCTGGGAAAGCGTGCAAAGTTATTACAATAAATCTAGTTACGGAAAGTTAACACTTTCTGGTGAAGTTACTGATTACTTTCACTTGAATATTTCAACGACTCAACTTGAAAACATGCCGCTTAACGATTATTATTGGGACCAAACACATTATGTTTTAGAAAATCTTTATAATTATTTAAAAACCGTCGATGACGGGCAACTACTTCATGATTACGATTTAGATGAAGACGGTTATGTTGATGCGCTTTATCTAGTTTATATGGCGCCTTATGACTACGATAGCGAACTATTTTGGGCGTATATGTATTACTGGAACTATTATCCAAACTTAACCCACCCAACATTTAACAGTTTTGCCTGGTCAAGTTATTCGTTTATGGAAGAAGGCGACGGTTATAGTTTTGCCGAAGTTGACGCGCATACTTTCATTCATGAAACTGGCCATCTTTTAGGTTTAGATGATTATTACGATTACGACAGCGAGAGCAATCCTTCCGGTAGTTTTGATATGATGACTTATAACGTTGTGGACCATACGATGTACTCCAAATATTTACTAAACTGGAGTCAACCGTATGTCGTTAATGAGACAACAAAAATTACTTTACGACCCGCGGAAAGTTCGGGCGACTTTATTATTCTCAATGCTAATTGGAACAACCATGTTTATGACGAATATATTTTAATTGAATATTTCACGCCGACCGGCCTTAATTATCAAGATAGTGTTGGCTATGGCTACCAAAACATTCGCCCGTTTAATGAAAACGGCGTTAAAATTTATCACGTTGATTCACGGCTCATTGCGATTACGGACGGGTATTATACGTACACTGATGAAATTGTTAGCAATGAAACAACGTATACAGATATCGGCGCGAGTAATACGGCAGAATATAGCGTTAGTGATGACTTTAAGCTGCTCCACTTATTAAATGCCGAAGGCAAAAGTGGTGACTGGTACGATAATGATCTGAAACCAAGTAATAAAGCACTCTTTAAAACGGGTGACGAAATAGCACACACTAAATGGAAAACATACTTAAAATCAAGTAGTCGCTTTAATAGTGGTAAAAATATTAATTTTAGTATTCAAATCGGCACGATGAATGATGATGGTGTTGATATTTACATCACAAAACATTAAAAAGCGTTTTCATCGTTAAATATTAACATTTATAAATGTTATCAGCGAAAAGTCGCGGCTTTTCGTGTATAATTTACTTTATGGGCAACGATAAAAAATTCACAAACGAAAATTACGGAATTAAACATATCGCTTTTATTCTTGATGGCAACGGCCGCTGGGCTAAAGCGCGGAGAAGACCGCGGAATTACGGCCATGCTCGGGGCTTTACAAGTTTATTTGATGTCGCGATTGCCGTAAATAATCGCAATATTGAAGTAATGACTGTATATGCTTTTTCAACAGAAAATTGGAACCGGCCTAAACAAGAAGTAGATTACTTATTTAAAACGCTTGAAGATCGATTGCAAAAAACGATGAAAAAAGTTATGCGTCATGAGATTAAAATTACGACAATGGGCGACTTAACAAAATTACCGCTTTCAACACAAGCGGCAATTAGTGAAGCAGTCACGAATAGTGCTGATAATAAGCGTCTAATCTTAAACATTTGTATTAATTATGGCGGAAAAGACGAGATCGTGCGGGCGATTAAAAAACTCTCCGCTGATGTTAAAAATGAACGACTCGCGATTAGTGAAATTAATGAACAAGTTTTTGATAACTACTTAGATTCGCGCGGACTACCGCCGGTTGATTTAATGGTGAGAACAAGTGGCGAGATGCGTTTGTCAAATTTCTTATTATGGCAAAATGCGTATGCTGAATTTATTTTTACACCAGTTTTATGGCCCGACTATAACGAAAAGACGCTCGACGAAGATTTAAAAATATACGCAAAGAGAAAGCGCCGCTTTGGAGGACTAGATAATGAGTGAACCACGTAAAAAATGGACGACAACATTAAACTTGTCAAAAAACGAGATTAGTGAACAAACGAAAAAAAGTATGAAGACGCGCGTGATTACTTCAATTGTAATCGCCATTTTATTTGTTCCAGCTGTTTTTCTTGGTGGTTGGTACTTTATCGCTTTAATTTTCTTAGTCTCGGCAATTGCCGCGTTTGAATTCGTTCGGGCAACAAAATTAACGAAGCGTTATTGGTTTCTTTATATTCTTGTCGGTTTATTTACGCTGCTTTTTACATTTTGGTTTTTTATTAAGCGTAATTTAAGTATGACTACCCATGCTTTTTATGAACTGCAGCACTGGGATATTACGAATGCGTTTCAGACAGTGGAAATTTCAACGATGTTATTAGTTTTTACTTTGATTTTACTTTTCTCATTTTTAATTATGGATCAAAACTTTAACTTTGAAATTGCATCATATTTATTTTTGTTAATTTTATTTATTGGGATTGGGATGCAGTCATTTTTGTTTATGCGCTTTTTCCCAAGTAAATATCAATCAAACCCAGCATTATCAAGCTTTCTCCTAATTTATATTGTTTTAGGGACGTTTGCGAATGACGTGGGAGCTTATTTTGTTGGTGTACTTTATGGTAAAACGAAAATGAGTCCAACAATTTCCCCGAATAAAACATGGGAAGGATTTGTTGGTGGTATTTTAACGTCATTTATTGTTAGTTTCTTATTTGCGTTAATTAGTTCATTAGCAGGTGCGCCAATTTTACCAAGCCTAGCGCATGATAAATGGTATTGGCTCGTCCTATTATCGCTCTTAATGCCGCTCTTTGCGACCGTTGGAGATTTATTCTTTAGTGCAACGAAACGGCATTTAAAAATTAAAGATTACGGCTCAATTGTTGTTGGCCATGGTGGTGTGCTTGATCGGATTGATAGTCTTATTCTTGTTTCACTCGTGACAAGCATGCTTGTTATATTAATTGAAAATAGTTGGAGTTTACTCGCATAAAGGCGGAAAAAAGTTATGTTTCAAAGTATTTTATTTATTTTATTATTTCTCTTAATGCTCGGAGTGTTAATTACAATTCATGAGCTTGGTCACTTTATTGCAGCGAAAATGTTTAATGTTTATGTTTTCGAATTTGCAGTTGGTTTTGGGCCGAAAATCTTCCGGAAGAAGTTTGGCGAAACGTATTATAGTCTGCGCGCTTTACCGCTTGGCGGCTATGTAGCGATGCTTGGCGAAGAAGACGTAATTCCTGATGAATTCGTCGGTAAAATTAAAATTGAAGACGAAAATGTTGTTGAAGTAATTGAAAGTGATGTCGCCGTGGAAAGTGATGTTTTGATTGTTAATCCAAAGCGAAGTCTCTTAAAAATTAACCGCGGTAAAAAAGCCGTAATTATGTCGGCTGGTGTTTTTATGAACTTAGTGCTTGGGTTTCTCCTTTTCGTGATTGCGAATGGAGCTTTCCAACAAAAAGCTTTTATTAGCACAATTAGTGTTGCCGAAAGTAGTTTAGCAAGCACTAGTTACGGACTACAAGACGGGGATCAACTAACCTTTATTAATCATCAGATTTATCATAAAGGTCATCCTGATGGTGAACTTGTTCAGGAGTTTGGTCGCACGGAAATTGACGGAAAAACTTATTTTGTTAACTACGCCTTTACTTCATTTTCAGTTCTTGAATTTGGCGGCGAAAATATGATTCTTATTAATACGGAAGCGCTTGATTTTACAAAGACGAACGTGATTCAAGATGTAACGCGGTTTATTCGTACGCCGGAAAAAGATGAGTCAATCGTTGTCAGTATGAATTTTATTCGAGGTGAAGACGAACTAAATAAAAATATTACGTTTAAGACGAAAGTAGATGAAGAAGGTGACTATTTCTATGAAGGTGTTGGTTTTAGTTTCACGTTAGAACATTACTACAATTCGTTTGGTGATGTCTTTAAACTTTCGGGCCGGGACTTTGTTAATGCGACAACCGTGGTTGCCCGTGGTCTTAAGTCACTTTTTACTTCAGGACTTGATAATTTAAGTGGTCCTGTCGGGATTTATAACATTTCAACACAGGCTTTAACCGAGCTTGGTGGAAGTTACTATATGCGGCTATGGGGGCTTATTAGCGTCAACTTAGCGCTCTTTAATTTACTGCCATTCCCACCGCTTGATGGATGGCACTTAATTGTGACTGGAGTTGAAGCAGCGACACGGCGCGAGATGAACGTTAAATTTAAACAAATTGCCCAACTTATTGGCGCGGTCCTTTTAATTTTATTAACTGTCGTTATTTTAGCGAAAGATATATTTTTTATAGGAGCGTTATTATAATTGCCGCTAAGTGATCGCTTTTTTAGCTCAATTAATTACGCACAAGCCGCGGAAACAGGATTAAAGTTTTTAACGTACAGTAAAGTTGGTGACGTGTGGCATTATAAACTCCAAAAAGAACGCGCGTGGCAGTTTGATGAATATCTTGAATTTAGCCGCGCCCTTACTTCAATACCGTACAGCTATGCTGTAAATTATGCATATAAAGTTTTACCGACGCTTGATGACGTTGAACAGTTATTTAAAGATTGGTACCGCAGTGTCACATTTACTGAATTTACTTTAAGCTTTGTCCGCAAAGATCATTATGCATTGCAAATAATTGTTCTTGATGAAAATGAAGCGGTGATGCTGAAACGGCAATTAGATGATTTTTCATTATTACTCCAAGAACTTAGTTATGAATTCACGCTTGATTTAGTGATTGTTGATGACGAAGAAGAAGATGACGAATTCGTGCTTGATGAAGATGTACCGTTTATTGAATCGCTTGAAGAGGAAGAAGAACGAGTCACAGCGACAATTACTCCGGGTATATATTTAGAAAACAAAGAACAGCTCGAGGCTAATGCGGCGAAGATGATTGAAGAACGCGAACGCGAACGCCGCAAGCATGAACCGAAGCATGTCACAATTAAAGAAATATTCAGTTTAGAAAATGGTGACGCGGTTGATTTTGATGGTGAAGTTTATAGTGTCGATGTTCGTTCGACACGAATTGGCCCGCTTTATCTTTTTGGTGTTGGGCAAGGTGAAGACGGGATTAATTGCCGCGTTTTTATTAGTTACGGTAATACTGGCCTTGAAGAGACACTTAAAGAAATTGAACAAGGTGATTATGTTCGTATTAAAGGTAATGTCCATATTGAACGTTATGATCAATCAAAAGGGGTCACGCTTTTTGCAATCGACAAACTACCAACACCACCGTTACCAACGGATGATTATCCAGGTGAAAAGCGTGTTGAACTCCACCTTCATTCACAAATGTCCGTGATGGATGCCGTCACGCATATTGATGACTATGTCAAACTAGCGAAAAACATGGGTCACGAAGCGATTGCGATTACTGATCACGGCGTTGTGCAAGCTTTTCCGGAAGCACAAAAAGCGGGAGAAAAGTACGGTGTTAAAATAATATACGGTAGTGAGTTATATTTAGTTGATAAAAATTTACCATACATTATTAATCCCGCTCCCATTTTACTTAACGACGCAACGTATGTTGTGCTTGACTTTGAAACAACGGGTTTAAGTGCTAAATACGACAAAATAATCGAGTTTGGCGGCGTTAAAGTCGAAAAAGGCTTAATCCGTGATCATGCCCAATTCTTAATTAATCCGGGTTTTGGTGTTAAACTTTCACCGAAGATTACGGAAGTAACAAATATTACTGACGCGATGCTTAATGGCTTAGAAACGATTGATGACTTAATTGATGACATTATGCGTTTTATCGGTGACAGCATCATTGTTACGCATAATGCGCAGTTTGATATCGGTTTTTTAAATGCAGCATTAGTCGGTCTTGGTCGCGAGAAAATTAAAAATCCGGTTATTGATACACTGCAACTTTCGCGTTATGTTTTTCCCCATGCCCGCAGTCACCGACTTGCAAGCTTAGCCCGCAACATGGAAGTTCATTATGATGAACACGCCGCGCACAGAGCGAGTTACGACGCTGAAGTCTTAAATACCGTCTGGCAAGCATTACTCCACAAACTGCTCGAAGATAACGAATATTTAAGACATCAAGATTTAGGCAATTTAACTTTATCGCGTGAAGGACTCATTCATTTATGGCCGTACCACGTTACCGCCCTTGTTAAAAATGAAGAAGGACTCAAAGACTTATATAAATTAATTAGTATTTCGCATACTGATTTTATGGCGGAAGTTCCGAAAGTACCGCGTGACATTTTGAATGCGCATCGCGAACATCTTTTAATTGGCAGCGGCTGTTTTAATGGCGAAATATTTGATGCCGCGCGGACAAAAGACGAAGAAAAGCTCATTGAATTAATGGCGTTTTATGACTTTATTGAAATTCAACCATTTGCAAACTACAGTTTCTTAATTAATATGGAACGAATTACGGAAGCGCAACTTAAACAAACAATTCTTGATATAAGTAATGCGGCGAAGAAAGCAGGCAAACTTGTTGTCGCAACAGGGGACGCGCATTATTTAACACCGGCAGAAAAAGTTTATCGCGATGTCTTTGTTTCTGCAAAAGCTGTCGGTGGGATCTTGCATCCGCTTTATCCGTATGACCGTGACAATTATCCGCAATTTAATAATCCGGATATGCATTACCGCTCAACGAGTGAAATGATTAGTGAACTCGAAAAGTTCGGCGTTTTTACCGATGAAGAAATCAAAGAATACGTCGTGACGAACTCACGGAAAATAAATAGTTTAATTAAGAAGATTGAACCACTGAAAAAAGGCTTATATAAACCAAACATCGCTAATGTTGATGAAAAGCTCCGCAAGATTGTTTATGAAAACGCTTATGCAATGTACGGTAATCCGCTTCCCGAAAATATTAAGGAGCGCATTGAACAAGAGTTTAATGGAATCATTAGTAATGGTTACTCGGTTATTTACTATTTAGCGTACCAAATTGTAAAAAAAGCAAATGACGAAAATTATATTGTTGGTAGTCGCGGTAGTGTTGGCTCAAGTTTAGTTGCCACATTTGCGAAAATTACCGAAGTAAATCCGCTCCCACCGCATTACTACTGTCCAAGTTGTCAATATAGTCTTTTTGATCACGGTGAAAAAGCGAAGTCGGGTTATGATTTGCCCACAAAAACCTGTCCAAATTGCGCTACTATACTGAAAGGTGAAGGGCAAAACATTCCTTTTGCAACGTTCCTTGGTTTTGAAGCAGAAAAAGTACCAGATATTGATTTAAACTTCCCGGAAGACTATCAAAAACATGCTCACGATTACACAAAAGAACTTTTCGGTGAAAAAAATGTATACCGTGCGGGAACTATTTCGACCGTAAAATTTAAAACAGGTTTTGGTTATGTTCGCGGCTACTATGAACGGCTCGGTGAAGACCCGGATGCAATTCCGCGTTCAAGTATCGGTTATATTGCGAGTAAAATCGAAGGGGTAAAACGAACAACCGGCCAACACCCTGGCGGAATTATTGTTATTCCGAGCGAATTTGAAGTGTATGACTTTACGCCAACCCAGCATCCAGCGGACCGAATTGATAGTGAATGGCTAACTACACATTTAGATTACGATGCGATTCATGATAACGTCTTAAAACTTGATTTACTTGGTCATAAAGATCCCGTTGTCTTAAAAAAACTTACGGACCTTGTCGGAATTAAGTATGAAGACGTTCCGCTTAATGATGAAAAGGCTTTGAGTCTCTTTTCTAGTGTTACGGCGCTTAACTTAGCCGAAAACATTTTAAGCGAATCTACCGGTGCGCTTGGTTTACCAGAATTTGGCACAAGTTTTGTCCGTCAAATGCTTGAAAGCTCCTTACCGAAAACATTTAACGACTTAATTATTGTTTCGGGATTAAGTCATGGCCGTAACGTGTGGCTTAATAACGCGCAAAAGATTATTGCCGACGGAATTGCGACACTTGACGGTGTGATTGGTTGTCGCGATGATATTATGACGTACTTAATGAGTTTAGGGATGGATGGTAAAGATGCCTTTAGTATTATGGAAAAGGTCCGCCGCGAAAAAGTCTTTTTAAGTGAAGACGATAAAGCACGGATGCGTTTCCATGGTGTTCCTGATTATTATATTGAGTCGTGTGACCTAATCCAATATTTATTCCCACGCGCCCACGCCGCAGCGTACGTAATTATGGCGGTTAAAGTTGCTTGGTTTAAAATTCATCATCCGCTTGAATATTACGCAACGTTCTTTACAATTCGCGGGGAAAACTTTGATATTATGACGATGATTAAAGATAAAAAAGCCGTCGTTAGTAAAATTAACGAGTTTGTTAGTTTATCGAAAACAGAGACGCTTAATCAACGTGACCAAAACATCGAAGAAAACTTACGGCTTACCGTTGAAATGCTAGAACGCGGTTATAAAATAAATAATATTGATCTTTACCGAAGTAGCGCGACAGAATTTACAATTGACCGTGCTAATAACGCGTTAATTCCGCCATTTATCGTCATTAGTGGTTTAGGTGCTTTAGCAGCAGAAAGCGTAGTAGAAGCGCGCAAAGACGGTGAATTCATTTCGATTGAAGATTTATTACAACGGACGAGACTTAATTCACAAAACATTGAAATCTTAAAAGAACTTGGCGCCCTAAAAGATTTACCAGAAGATAACCAAATTAGTATTTTTGAATTTCTTGATGATTAGTTTTTTTGTAAGCTAAGTGCTTTATCTAAATAATAGTTTGCTAAAATTGTATCGCGAGCAACAAGGCGGCCTTCATTAAAGGCATAACTAATTTCTGTATAAAAGTTTATTAATGTTTCAATTTCATTTTTTTCAGTGTGTTCAATGTATTTATTAATGTAATTTTCCGCTTTTTCTTCGTCGCGTTGAACCCCAAAACCTAGCGCAAAACATTTGGCGAGTCGGTCATACGCCCTAAAGTAAGATTCTTCAATTGCTCCTAAATAATGATTGTAAGCGCGTTTCGGGCGGTCGCGATCACTGATGCTTTTCATTTCTCGGGTATACATGTCACCTTGTGCGGCGTACGTTGGACCATCGAAATCATACTTAATTGCTTCGCTGTAATAAAGTTCAGCTTGTGCATTAAGCTTTCTTTGGGCAAGCAAATTAGCAACTTCATAGTAAAGATAACCACGTAATGCGTATTTAGACTTTATTTCGTAATGACGAATTTTAAAAGGGTAATCGTATTGGCCTTTTTTCTCATTTGCTTCCACAATCCGTTTATATTCTAAATCAACGTAATGATGAACTTTCCGCGGCTCAAAGCGCTTACTATCAGTTGCGTATAAAGCGGCGACAAATAAATAAGCTCGGCCATAGCCTGCTCCCGCACTTGCTTTAAAGTATTTAAGTGCCATATCGAGATTGTTTGGTAAATATTCGCCGTCTAAATACTCATTTGCGAGTTCAAAAAGAGCAACGGGGTGCCGTGTTTTACTTGCTTCAAACAAGTATTCAATTGCCTGTGCATAAGCATTGGGATCACTACTTTTAGCTTGTTGATAAAAGAAGTAGAGTACAAGGGCACTATTTGGTGCGCCATAATTATAAGCAAGTTTGATCCAGTACTCTTTTTGGGGGCGGTTTTTCATTTTATCTTTAACATCAAAATGCTTATACATTTGCATACCAAAGTTACGATACACGACATCTTTTGTTTGTTTAGCTTGCACGGCTAAAAGTTTTAAGAAGTGGAGTGTGTTCGGTTTTTCTTGTTGCTTTGACTCACGAATTGCATGCAAGAAAGCAAGTTCATGCGTTGCTGCCGCAAGTCCTTTTTTACTTGCGTCTTCGAAATATGTAATTGCTTTTTGGACGTTACGTTTTACTTTTGGAGTAACATTGCCCATCATTAAAAACTTCGCTAAGTAAAACGTACAAATAACACAATCATTTTTACTGCCGCGGAGAAAATGGCGGTAAGCTAGGTCGGCGTCTTTCGGTGTTCCTAAGTTATATAAATACGCGAGCCCCATTGTTAAGAAGTAGAGCGGGTGAGTTTTGTATTTCTTAATTAAAGCAAAGTCGTGTTCTAACTTGCGAAATGTAAACTTACTGCGTCGTGTTTGCAGGGCAAAGTATAACGGTAAAAACGGATTATCATTTTTAATAAAAAAGTCACGATTAATTTGCTGTTGTTCAGTTTTCGGCACACTGCGAAGACCATAAATTGTTTGCAGCGTATTAACGATAAAATTATTTCCGTCATCAAAAATGGAACTATCACCGTCATACTGCCTGAGTTTGGTGGAAAGTTGTGTAAAGTAGTCGTTATTCATTAGTATTATTTTATCATTTATTTGAAAATTAGTATTTTCAATGACTAAAAAATTGAAACTTTTGACTATTTTGTCACTTAAGGCTAAACTAATCATATTATCGGGATGTAGCACAGCTTGGTAGTGCGCCTGGTTCGGGACCAGGAGGTCGCAGGTTCGAATCCTGTCATTCCGACCATTTTTTTTAGAAATAGGCTTAATGCAAGTTGTGTTAAGCCTTTTATTTAATATTGAGAAAAAAGATTGTGCTGTTATAATAAAATTATAGTTAATAACATGAAAAACAAAAAAGTCCGCAATTCAATTTTTACATTTAGCACACTTGTCACCCTTGTTACACTGACAGTTGTTGGTTTTACGCAGTGTCATCAAGACATAATTAAAAATGTTGAAATTCTTTATTATTACAACGAAAGCACTCCACCGAATAGCGAGTACGATAACGGACTCGAAAAAGCACTTCAAACCGCAGAAAATAAGTTGGTTATTACGAAAACAAAAGAAAAAATCATTAATCCAGGCGCGGAAACAAAATATATTATTGGTCAATTCAAAGATCAAGCAGCGACGATGATTTATCGGGAAGATGTTGCGTATATTAATTCATTTTATTCTGCGCATGATGAGCTTGCTTTCTCGCAAATTAAGCATCTCCACCCTAATCACACTCGCTATGCTGCGGCGCTTTTAGATCAAGTAAAGACCGAAAAAGCAGCAACGGTGTTTATTACTGATCAAAGTGCTGCAGGTGAAGTTTATAGTGATGTTTACGAAGAAGAAACTTTCCAAACGAAAATACTACTTGAAGAAGGGAAAGTAAATTTTAGCTCAGAAGTTGATTACTTATTAAGTTTAGCAACTGAAAATATTATTCTAGCTGTTAGTAACGCAAACTTCACGCGCTTTGTTTATGATTTAAGTGTGAGCAGTTTTGCGGGTAACCTTTATATCGCCGATAGTTACTTGCAAACTGGTTTAAGTTTGCCACCTGCTTTTTTAAGTCGAGCTTTTATGCTTAACTACGTTTCGGCTTTTAATTTTAATGATGATATTAGCGGTGCACCATCAAAAGAAGCAATCCATGACTTGCGAGCATTTTATCAGGGTTTTGCTGCCGGAAAGCTCATATTAGCGTTAGAAAAAGCAAAGAGTATGCTGTTTGTGGACACTGTTTTTATTGATGAAGTTGATCTAAATACCGGACCAACCGTACTTGCTAATTTTATTTATGACGCAGATTAGTTTTAAGTGAATTAATAAAGTCTTCTTTACTTTCGGGGCGGGCGAAATAATAGCCTTGCCCTTCTTTTACGCCAAGCGAGACGAGAAACTCGTGATGAAATTTTTCTTCAATCCCTTCGGCAACAATTGTCGCGTTACTGTTTTGCAAGGCGGAAACTAAATTTTTATAAACGTTTTGTCCGTCCGTGTCGTTAACATCCTTCGGTAATACACTCATATCGATTTTAATTTCATCGAAACGGAAAGTATTAAGCAAGGTTAAACTTGAATGGCCGGCACTAAAGTCATCCATGCTAATTTTAAAACCGGCTTCATGTAAGATACCTAACTCTTTAATGAAGTGAATATCTTCACCCGCAGCTCGCTCGGTAATTTCGAGCATAATTTTCGCAGGGTCAATTTGATATTTAGTCATAATTTCCGCAAAGCGGTCAAGTGTAATCTTGCGTAATGTGTACGGACTAACGTTTACACTCACCGTGAAGTTGTCCGTCTTAATTCCCGCTTTTTCTAAGTCGTGAAGTAGTAAACAAGCATTTTCTAAACTTTTTATGTCTAAGTCAGCAATATAGCCGTTTTTTTCAAAAGCGGTAATAAATGGTAACGGATTCGTAAACTTACCATCAACTTTAAAGCGACCTAAACTTTCCGCACCAATAAACTTCCCGGTTGTTAAGTCAACTTTTGCTTGATAGTACGATGCAAAGTCTTCGTTAATAATTTTCAAGTTCATCGCTGAAAGTGCTTTGTTGGCGATGTTTCCCGCTAAATAAGCATCATCAGTAAAGTGATAACGGTTATCAAGTTTAAATGGATTATTATCTTCAAGTAAATCAAGAACAATGTTAATTTGCTGAACGGCATTATCACCAATTAAGTGAACGCCCAAAACTGCAAGTGTATGTTTATGAATTAATACTTTAAGAAAGAAGAGTTTACGATTGGCAGTTCCGTCATCTTTTTCGATAATTTCTTGCTTAAGATAAGGCACGTTTTCAGCAATTAATTGTTCTTCGGTTTTTCCAAACATTCCGTATTGGTATTCGCCAATAATTGTATGGACGAATTTTGATAGGTCGATCGGTTTCTTTTGCCCGATCATATGGTTAACCGCGACGATCCCTTCCGTTAGGGCAATCGTTGACTTTGCGTCAAATTCATTACTATTACCAACGGCATAAATGTTCGGAATGCTTGTTTGTAAATATTCGTTAACGATGACCCCTTTTTCATTTTGCGCGATTGTTTCGTCGGCAATCTTTATTACATGTGGCTCAAAACCAGTTGCTAAAATTGTTCGATCAAACGATAAACTCTTCTTTTCACCATTAGCTTCGTAGTAGACCGTTTGTGCTTGAAATTTCTCGACATGAGCATGCTTCACTAATGTTAAGTTATCATTATCAATTAATGCTAAGTAGACATCGCGTAATTCACGATCAAGTCCAGTCAAAAAGTCACCACGGGTAATCATCGTTACTTTTGAACCAATTAAATTAAAAAGTACGGCAAGTTCAAATGCAATTGTGCCGCCACCAACGATAACGAGATTTTCGGGAACTTCCGTAAGTTTTTCAACTTGATCAGCTTTAAGAATTAAGCCGATGTCATGACAAGTAGTACTTCCTGCACGTGTAAATTCCCGCAATTTTGATCCGGTTGCTAAAACAATAAATTTCGCTTGGTATGTTTCTCCATTAGCTTTTACTTCATTGCGACCAACAAGCTTTGCGTCAGCGTAAATAATTTCGAGTTTATTATGTTTTAAAAACGTTCCTAAAAAGTCTTCAAGATGGTTTTTGCGGACATCTTCCATTTCACTTAGTACTGCTTTTAAATCGAATTTCAAGTCGTGTTTTTCATCAACAAGAATTTCTTTTGTGCGTTTAAAAACAAGGGCAGCGTCATAAAGTTTTTTCATCAGTAAGTCGCCACCGTTAAACGAGATACCGCCGAGTTTATCGCGTTCAAAAATAACGGTTCTAAGACCTGCCGCAATTGCGGTGAGCGCGGTATTAATCCCGGCAATTCCGCCCCCGATAATAATTAAATCATATTTGTTGTTTATGTTACTCTTACTCATTGCAAATGTAATTATATCATTATAATGATATTTATCGCTGATAATGATGATTATTTGTCGAGAAACGCGTTACTGTGCATTTGTAAACTTCAAGTAACATTGCAAAACAAAGTTGTAGTAAAATAAATATATGCAAACAATATATTTAGCTGGCGGCTGTTTCTGGGGCGTCGAAGCTTATTTTAAACTAATTCCTGGTGTAAAAAAGACTGTAGTAGGTTACGCTAATTCACGCACGAAAAATCCGACATACCGTGAAGTTTGTTCCGGGCTTACAAATGCCGTTGAAGTTTGTGAAATTACATATAATCCGCAAGTTTTAAGTTTAGAACAGGCGCTTGAATACTTTTACCGCATTATTGACCCAACAAAACTTAATAAACAAGGTGGCGATATCGGCACACAGTACCGCACGGGTGTTTATTATGTTAATAAGGAAGACGAAACGGTAATTAACGCAAGTTTAACGAAACTCCAAACAAAATATCACGAAAAAATCGTTGTTGAAAACAAAAAACTTGCGAACTTTTATCCAGCGGAACTATATCACCAAGATTACTTAGAAAATAATCCGGATGGTTATTGTCACGTTGATTTAAGTTTATTAAAGGAAGACGAACGAAAAATTAATAAACCAAAAGTTTACAAAAGGTTACTCGAAGATGTAGATGCTCTTTTTAATGGGAACGCTCATGAACTAACCGTGATGAGTAATGTAAGTGCCTTAATTAAAGAAAGATTCCCGCGTGTTTCCTGGGTCGGTTTTTATTTAGTTCATAACGGTAAACTTATTCTCGGTCCTTTCCAAGGCAAAGTTGCCTGTAACGAAATAAAGTTTAATGCTGGTGTCTGCGGGCTAAGTTACCGCGAAGCAAGACCTGTCATTGTTAGTGACGTCTCTAGTTTCCCGGGTCACATTGCTTGCGATCCGTTGAGTCGGAGTGAAATCGTCGTACCGCTTTTTAATAAGGATGACGAAATAATTGGTGTCCTTGATTTAGATAGCGAGCATTATGATAATTTTGACGAAGAAGACGAATTATACTTAACAAAACTAATTAATAAAATCAAAAAGTTTTTCAAGGAGGAAAAAAGATGATTATAGGAACAGTAAAAGAAATTAAGCAATCAGAATACCGCGTCGGGCTAACACCAAACGCGGCCCATGAATATATTATTAACGGCCATACGGTGCTCATTGAAAAAGGTGCGGGAATTGGTGCTGGTTTCCCTGATGAAGATTACATTAAAGCGGGTGTTAAAGTACTCGATACGGCCCGCGAAGTATGGGAAACGGCAGAAATGATTGTTAAAGTTAAAGAACCACTTGCCGAAGAGTACGTTTACTTCAGGCCTGGTTTAATAATTTACACATTTCTTCATTTAGCCGCAGATAAAGCGTTAACACTCGCAATGCTTGAAAAGCAGGTCACGGGCATTGCTTACGAAACAATTAGTGAAGACGGCATTACGCTCCCTGTTTTACGCCCAATGAGTGAAGCAGCGGGACGTCTTAGTGTGCTTGAAGGCGTTAAATATTTACAACGGCCGTTCGGTGGTCGCGGCTTACTCTTATCTGGTTTACCCGGCGTTAAGCGCGCACGCGTGATGATTATTGGAGCTGGTGTTGTCGGGATGAACGCGCTTAAAATGGCCGTAGGGCTTGAAGCTCGGGTAACAGTGCTTGATGTTAACTTACAACGCTTAACGGAAATCGATAGTCTTTACGGCAGTAAAGTAAGTACACTTTATAGTAGTGAAGCAAATATTCGCGAAACAATTAAAACCGCCGACTTAGTAATTGGCGCTGTCCTTATTCCTGGTGCAAAAGCACCGAAACTTATTAAGCGAGAGTATTATAAAACAATGCGCGCGGGTAGTGTAATTGTGGACGTTGCGATTGATCAAGGTGGGGCAACAGAAGTTGGGCGACCGACAACGCACTTAGACCCTGTATTCCGTGTCGATAACATTACGCATTACTGTGTCGCTAATATGCCCGGCAGTGTTGCAATGACAACAACGGAAGCACTCAATAACGCGACAATTAGGTACGGCTTACAAATTGCCAAACACGGTGACGCTGCATTTAAAAATATCGCGATTAGACGCGGACTTAACACTTATCAAGGCAAAGTCGTTAATGCTAGCGTCGCTAATGCTTTTGATTTAGAATTTATTGATGTAACGTTTTAGTTACAGGCCTCTATGGCGGAACTGGTAGACGCGTTAGACTCAAAATCTAATAGTAGAAGTACTGTGTCGGTTCAAGTCCGACTAGAGGCACCAAATAAGCTCCCAAATCTTGAAGAGATATAATGAAAATGCCGACCCGACAAAACAGGCATTTCAATTATAACCGAAGCCACACTTGATTATTAAAACTATTTAGAGTGTAACCGAAATGCAACATTTAACGGTTATATTATATTTGGAGATATTCCATCAATTAGCTTATTTAATTTAGATTATAAACATTCAATGAATGTTTTTAGAGATTCTTTTACGGATTAATCAATAAACTACAACTATTTCGTTTTCAAACTTAAATGAATTAAATAGTACATTAAAAACATCGAAAAGATATAAATCGGGGCAGCGCTGATAAAGTAAATTGCGTTAAAACCAAAACTAATAAAGAGTGAAAGCGCGAGTGTCCAAATAAAGACGGTTAAACTAATATAAATTAACCAAATTTTCCGCCAGACAAGATTAAAAATATAAATAATTAAGCTTGAAGCGGTAACCGCGTAAATTAATAAGTGCCAATCAGGAAAACTAATGTGAGCGAGTTGCAGCACAACAAAAATAATCCCAATTACCACCCACGGAATAAGCGCATAAAGAAAGGCGAGTGTTTGTTTACTAATTGGTCGCGCCATTCTTACCTTTCTAGCACGCGTCAAATCATCCACAGTAACACCAAAGATTGCGGAAAGTTCTTTGAGTGTAAATATATCCGGGGTGCGTTCAGCGCGTTCCCAACTCGAAACAAGTTTATCACTGTAATTAATTTTTTCCGCAAGTTCAAGCTGCGTTAAGTTAAGTTTTTTACGGTAATAACTTATATTAGCGGCGATATTTCTTTTCACTGTATCGTAATCGTAATTCATAGTCCTAATATACCATAAAAAGCGTGATTCTACTATTAGTAGACTTAAAAATAAAACTCTACAAAACTTTCTTAAAGTGTAGGTTTACAGCTACTGGTTGCCCGTTTACAATAGAAATATACTAAAAAAGGAGTATTTACAATGAAAGATTACATTATTAGTGCAGGAACAACTGCTGACTTAAGTTACGAACACTTTAAGCGTCGTAATATTAGTTATATTGATTTTTATTTTAATTTAGATGGCGTTGAGTACATTGATGACTTAGGGCGAACAATGTCGTTTAGTGATTTTTACAAAAAAATGGCTGAAGGCGCAATGTCGCGCACTTCGCAACCAAATACGGAACAATTCATCGCTTACTTTACCCCGTTTCTAGAAGCCGGGAAAGACGTCATTCACCTTTCACTTTCAAGTGCACTATCGGGTGAATTTAATAGTGCGCGGCTTGCGAAAGAAGAACTTGAAGAAAAGTATCCGGATCGTAAAATTTTTATCATCGACTCTAAAGCAGCGTCAGGTGGTTTCGGTCTTTTAGTCGATAAACTCGCCGATCTTCGTGACGAAGGGATGGATATCACAAAACTTGCCGCTTGGACCGAACAAAATAAACTCCGGCTTAACCACTGGTTTTACACTACCGACTTAAAGTACTTTGTGCGTGGTGGTCGGCTCACGAAGTTAAGTGGCTTTATGGGCAACTTACTTAATATTAATCCGCTCCTTCATGTTAATGAACTCGGTGAACTAATTCCGAAGTACAAAGTTGTTGGGCAACGCCGGGTGCAAATTAAAACACTCGACCTTGTCCGTGAACTTGCTGACGGTGGTTTAGAGTACGCTGATAAAGTGTATATTAACCACGCCGAAATGCTTAGTGATGCGTTAAGTTTAGAACGAACAATTAAAAACCGTTTTAAAAATGTTACAGAAATTGTCATTAATTACATTGGCACAACAATCGGCGCGCACACCGGACCAGGAACGGTCGCAATCTTCTTCTGGGGGAAAGCGCGCGATGAAAATTAAATTTGCCAAAGTTATTCGTTTTATTTCGATTCCGCCGTTTGTCATTTCCTTATTAGCGCTGATTTTAAGCTTAACAAAAATGATTACGTGGCTAGAAGCACTATATGCCATTACTTTTTTAGGGGCAATAAGTCTTCTTGCTTATCCTTTTGCCGCGCTTATTGATAAAAACAAAGAAACACGGCGCAAAACAATGCGAAAGATGGCGTTTGTCTTTACGTTTATTGGTTATACCGCTGGTTTTATCTTTTCGCTCTTAATGCCATTAAGTGACGTTGCTAACTTGATCTTTCAAGCGTACTTTATTAGTGCAATCTTTCTTTTAATTACAAACGGAATTTTTAAATTTAAAGCAAGTGGCCATATGACAAGCATCACTGGTCCGCTCGTAATTCTGGCATTTTATTTACCAACTTATGTGATAATTCCGTGTTTAATCTTTTACGTTCTCGTTTATTGGGCGTCGCTCATTTTAAAGCGCCATACACGCCTTGAAATGATTTTTGGGACAGTTATTGTTTTCTTTGCATTTTTTGCCGTGCAGTTATTAGTCTAAAATTACGGTAAAAATCACTATAATTTATGCTAAAATAAAAGTAACTAAGGTTACTTCTTATGAAAAATAAACGCACAAAGAAACGTTATTATTTAATTACTTGTAAATTTGGCCATGTTGGTCGCGATAAATATTTACCGCTTGTCGTTCCCGTTAAGGCACGGGACGCTAAAGAAGCAAGTGACTGTGCGCGCAACGTTGGCGGGGTCAAGAAAAACCATAAAGATTGGTGTTTAGAAGAACCGCGTGAAGTCGATGAAGCGACTTTTTCCGCAGCGTTAGAAGCGTTTCGTAATGATCCGTACTGGGATAAAAAGACGCGGTCGAATAAAAAGCTTTTTCGTGACCGACTCGTTGATGAGCCGAACTATACGCGTCACCGCGGGATTAAAACAAATACGGTGACCTTTAAAAAACCGACAAGTCGGCAAATTAAAAGTTATCACCGAAAGCGCAGTAAAGTGCGGCGTGAAGAATATGAAAACATTATTCGTGATAACGAAGAGTATGACGAATATTAAAGTTTAAAAATTATGGATTGCCAGGTAAGCTAGGTGCTTCTGGCTTATTAATATCAAAGTAATAAGTTACTGATTTATAAGGAACACCATCGATTTTTGCTGTAAGTGTAAGTTCAAAGCCTTTCGTGTCTTGCAAACTATTAACGTGGAATGCTAAGTCAATCGCATCTTGGAGTAAATGCATCGGTGGGGTATCACTATAAATATCACTAATATAACCAAGTAATCCTTCAAGGTCATCATCAAATTGATGAATGCCGCTGAAGCCGGCCGTTGGGAAGAGCCCAGTAACGGTGATTTTGTTACCTTCGTGGGTAATTTCATCGTTATCAGCATTACCAACATAGAACAAAGCATCGCTACCATTAACGTGGTCAACGTTACTATAGGTTGGAACTAATTCAAATGTTTTTTCGGGATACTCTGCGGGTAAAAATTCAATCGGAATCAAAATTGTATCGCGTAAGTATTCAATTTCTTGCGGTGTACCAGCGTTTTTCGCACTGAGTGGGACCGGGTTATTTTTAAAGTCATAATCAGCGACATAAAGAATTTGTTCATCAAGTAAAGCTTCACTAATTTTTTCATCAAAGTCCGCTTTAATTAGCGTGAAATAGTACGTTTTAGTCCGTGTTTCACTGCCAAGTTCAAGTGTTAACGTAATATCAACATCCATATCGACGTGCTGGGAATGATCATAAAGCTGTTTTGTTGGTAAGTCCATCAAGTCATCCGCAAGCGCTTCAAGCGTAATATTAGGGTTAGGATTAATGTAGCTACCAAGTGGTGTAAGTGTTTTAACGGTTAAATCAAACACTTCATCGCCTTCTTCAATTTCACGGGACTGTGTTGTTTCAAAGAAGTTTGGATCAAGAAGACCACTTTTCTCTGTGACATTTGAAGTAACATTAATCGTTTTATTACCGTATTCTGGTAAGACAATCTCTTCGGGAATAATTAATGTTTCTTTTAAGTGTTCAATTGGATAACGGGCATTTTCTTTATCTGCTAGAGCAGCGATACTTTTAACTTCGTCAGTATCTTCGTAATCCACAACGTTAATTAAGGCGTTTTCATCAATAATATGATCACTAATTTCTTCATCAACGTTTGCTTCAACTAAATTGAAGTAGTATTGTTTTTTGTTTGTTTTATAAACACCGTCGTCATCAAGCATCTTTGCGGTAACTTCAATGACGAGTTCCGTTTCTTGATAAGTTATATAATTATAAAGTTTTTTCGCACTGAGACCTTCAATCTCTGTCGCTAAGTCGTCGATATTATCAGCATCTGGTTCATAGTCAGCGAGCGGTGTTAGTGTTGTAACAACAACGCCTTCGACTTCTTCAGTATCTAAATCAGTTCCGCGTTCACTTTCAAAGATTGTGAGACCGGCGGCTTTTTCAATAATCTCTGTGTCAAATTCAAGTGTTTTATTGCCAAAGTCCGGTAATATTGCTGACTTGGGAATGACGATTGTATCAGTTAAGTACCCAACATTTGCCGCGCGACTTGGTCGATCAGGCACTGCAGGAAGTTTGCGTGGGTCATCGACGTGTTTGTAATTAATGATATTCACAACAAAATCAGTTTCATCCATCACATAGTCAACAATTTCTTGTTCAAGCCGGGCGTTAATTAAGCGGAAGTAGTACGTTTCTTCGCGGAGTGGCTCTTCACCATCTTCAGCGTAAGCACTGACGGTGAAAATTACGTCTTCAACAACGTTTTGCATTGCCGCTTTGTTATATAATTCTTTTGCTTCAAAGTCTTCAAAGTAATCTTTAAAGTCTTCAATCGTATGGACGGTTCCCGGGATTGGTTCGTCACCAACCGGCGTAAACGTATGAATTTCGACGTTACCGCTGAACTCTTCGTTATTTGGATCAAGTTCTTCAATTGATTTTTCAATCGTGTTCTGGAAAAACTTATGCGGATAGTTTGTTGTTACTTCAAAGTTTATGGTTCCAATGTCTTCAAGTTCAATTGATTTCGGGATTGCGAGTGTTTCTTTAAAGTACTCAAGACTAACGCTTTGATCTGGTTCTTCAGGTTTTTCTTCTAAACTCGTAATCTCATCATTCACCGCATCGAAAACATTAAGTAAGAAGTCACTTTCAAAGACGACGTCAACGATGATGCCGCCGAAATCAGTTTTAACAAGTTTTAAATAAAATGTTTTCATTTTCGTGTGATTAGCGCCTGCCCGAATTGTAATTGGCAGTTCGACTTCCATACTATCTTGGTTCACAGCGCTTGCTAAGTCCGTTTGTGACGTATTCGTTAGGATGTCTTCTAAGTCTTCAAGTGAAGAAGTATTACCAAGAATTGTGCTCGTACCGACAGGGATTAAAACGTAAACTTCAAGTTGAAGGGGAAGTTCTTCCTGGAAGTCATCAGGTAAATCTTCATTCCCTAAAACGAATTCATGAAAACCGGCAATGCCTTCAGGAATACTAAATTCAAGGTTATACGGAATACCATCAACTTCGAGTTTTTTCGGGATTAATAAAGCATTTGTAATATACGAAATATCCGCGCGTTTGTTTTTTTGTAACGGCGGGTCTTCAAATTGGGTGATGGGGATATCATCACCTTCCCCTTCTTGCAGCGCCATTAAGTCAATGACGTTAACAAGAAACGGTAGTTGGTCAACAACGGTAATTAAAACACGGTTGACAATATTATCAATGAGGCGACAGCTTGTAAGCGCCATAACACTAACAAGTGCGACACTAAGTTTTTTCCAAAGTTTATGTTTCATAATCCGTACTCCTAACCTCATTATAATCTTTTTTAATTAATAATATAATTAAATGACTGCAAAAAGATCAAATTTCAAGCATCATTACCACGTATTTTTGAAAATAGGCATACAATGAAAGTGACAATACAGTCAGAAAGGAGCAATTAAATGGCTGAAAAAATTAATTTATTCAAAGAAGCACCAAACGCAATGAAAGTGATGTTAGCGATGGAAAAATATTTACACGAAGAAACAACGCTTGAACCATTGTTACTTGAACTCATTAAAACACGCGTTTCGCAAATTAATGGTTGTGCTTACTGTTTAGATATGCATGTTAAAGATGCGCTTAAACTTGGTGAAAGTGCGCAGAGAATATACTTACTCCCAGCATGGCGTGAAACAAGTCTTTTTACACCAAAAGAAAAGCTTGTGCTTGAACTTGCCGAGCGGGTTACACTCATAAGTGACTATGAAATCGACGGGGAACTTGAAAGTCTTTTACTTAAAGAGTTCACGAAAAAAGAGTACGTCGATCTTTTAATCGCAATTGCGCAAATTAACTCATGGAATCGACTTAATATCAGTGTGCACGCTGACGTACGTTAAGTAAATAAATTAACTTATTAATAGTGAAGGAAGAGGATGCCCTCTTCTTTTTTATTTAGTAAATTATCGTCATAACTAAAATAAGCTAACATTTCCCCATTTTTATTTAAAAGAACGCCTAATAAATGGTAAAATTGTATATGAATAATAAGTACAGAAAGTGAAAAAGCAGCATGTTAATTAAAATGATTCATCTTAGTGACAATCATATTGGCGCCGTTTTAGAAAGCTCCTCGTACGCGAGTGAATTTGCTTTAAGACGGCAACGGGAAATTGTCAGCACCTTAATGAAAGCGCTTGATTACGCAAACGCCGAAAACGTGCATTATATTTTACTTTCCGGTGACCTTTTTGATCGCGGGAAAATTAAGACAAGCACAATAGCAAGTGTCATAAGAAAATTCAGTGAATTTAACGGCACGGTGCTCTTAATTGCTGGTAATCACGATTACATTAGTGAAGAGTCCCTATGGGCAAACGCCACCTTACCAGAAAACGTCTATTTATTTCCCGCAGGGCTAACCCAAAAAGCGTTCCCCGAACATAATGTTGTTTTTTATGGTCATTCGTGGGACAAGGCAGCGATTAAAACCGAAGAACTAGCGAAAATGCCCGCGCTCGACACGGCTAAAATTAATATTTTACTCGCCCATGGTGATATATATAGTAAAAATCACAGTTACTTACCAATTGATAAAAATAATTTAGTTAAAGCGGGTTTTGATTATGTCGCATTAGGCCATATTCATAAACATGACTTTATTACAAAAAATATTGCATACGCTGGTTCATTAGAACCACTTAATTTTGGTGAAACTGGCGCCCATGGTTTTATTTCGTTAGAGTTTAAAAATAAAAAGCTCCAAACAACATTTATACCGTTTGCGGCGCGCGAGTTCGTCATTAAAGAAATTACTTTAAATAGTGCGATGAGTGATAATGATCTTGATGCCATAATTCTTAACATAGCAACAAGCACGGAAAAGGCGCAAAACTTTTACCGTGTTATTTTCCGCGGTCGCTATAATTATCAATTAAATTTAAATAAGGCCGACTTACATACACTTTATAAAGATGAATTCGCTTATATTGAATTCGTTAATAACGCAACTGTTGATTTTGACCTTAAGACACTCCGCGAACAAAACAAAGACAATGTTATTGGTTTATATATTAAGAAGTTTGATGAAATGGACACAGAAGACGAAGTAATTAAGACGGCCTTTTACAAAGGGCTTGAATTACTCCTTGATAGTAAGGAGGGTCTCCTATGAAAATTAATGAATTAAGACTCACGTCGTTTGGTAAATTTCAAAATAAAACGCTCAAGTTTAATGAAGGTATTAATATCGTTTACGGTCTTAATGAAGCGGGTAAAAGCACAATTCATAAGTTTATTGAAGGAATGATTTTTGGTTTTTTCCGTCCAGACATTCGCACGCGACGTCAGCTTGATGAACATGAACAATACAATCCGCGCGGTGCTGACCGCTACGCTGGGAGTATGATTATTACGTATAAAGGCCGCAAATTACTCATTGAACGTAACTTCACTTGGGGTAGCGGGTCACTAAAAATTTTTGATAACGTAACTGGTGAAGACATTAGCGCTACGCTCCCCTTTAATAGCACAACAAGACTCCCCGACTTAGCCGCGTATTTAGAAATTGATTACACGCTTTACAATGACACAATCTCGGTGAGTCAAATGCAAAGCGAAACTTCAAGCAACCTTGCTGATGTTGTTGTTGAAAAAATTAGTAATTTAACAACTTCAAAAACCGAAACAATTTCTGTTCCTAATGTGCTTAATAAAGTTGAAGAAGAACGGCGAAAGATTGGTTCGAAAAATGCAATCACTCAACCGTATGCACTTGCCCTTGCCAAAAAACAAAGGTTAAACACGGAACTAGAAACATCAAACACGAAATACACCGAAATTCAAAGTCATCAAGCGGCCTTAAAAAGTTTGAACGACGAAAAAGCTATTGTTGAAAAAAAGATCAATACATTAATCGCCCAAAAAGAACTTTATAAAAATGAGCAGCTTAAAGAGCAATATAAAGTTATTAAAGCTTTAGATGACGAAAAGAATGACTTAACCGTGAAGGCAAGTGAGCTTGCTAAATTTGCTAAAGCGAATGAAGAAGACTATCAAAAAGCATTATTAATTAATCAACAAAAAGAAAGTGCAACTACGCTATTAACAGAAAAAGCAGCGGAAAAAGCAGCGTTAACCGCCAAAAACGCGGCACTAGAAACAAAACTTAATCTTTATCCTTATTTACAAACTAACGAAGTTACTTTACTCGACTTAAACACGATGTATAGTGCGTATAACTTGAGTAAAACGCAGTTAAATAGCTATAACGAAGAAACAAAAGCTCTTTCTGGTGCCGAAGTAACGCAAGAAGAACTTAAAGACTTAAGTAAAGATTATGCGGAATATAATGCAGTAAACGCTAAAAATTATGATCTCTTAAAACGTAATGTCCAATATGATTTACGTTTTGAAGAAGAAAAACTTGTTCGGCTTGAAAGCGAATTACCAAGTCAAGGACTGAAGTACTTATATATTGCATTAATCCCGCTACTTATTGGTATTTTCTTGTTACTAAATTTCCTAAACAAGATAAAAAGAGTCAAGCCACAAATTGCCAAGCAAACGACAAGAATTGCCGAACTTCACGAAGAGTTAAAAGCTTTAGAAGAACAAGAAACTTCACAAAAAGTTTTTAATGAAAAGATGTACGTGAAATATAAAGTCCACACGCATGAACAATTAAGTTCATTATATTATCAAACTGGTGCGGGTAGTCGTGCGGCTAATAAAGCAAGACTTGAAAAACTCGAAACGCTCATTAGTGAAGAAAAAGTAAAGTTAGAAAAAATAAGTAATGAATTACTAGAAATTTTAAAGCAAGTTACGAGTAAAGTTACTATTACTGATCAAAACATCCAAGCATTGCAACTTATTGTTAGCGAATATGCGACAGTTAAAACAGATTTTAGTAGTAACAATAAAAAGCTTGAAGAAGTAACGCAAGAAATAACAGCAACTACAACAAAAAGCGCAGAACTTACCAAAGAGTTAACCGCCCTTTACGAAGCAAATAACGTGAAAAGTTTAGAAGAGTTTCGCACTGCCCTAGCCCAAAAGAAATTGTATTTAGCTAAAGTTGCTAATATTAATAACTTAACCGCGCGTATGAATGACCAGTTAGCAGGATTAACGCTTGAAGAGTTCGTTGCTAAAATTGATTTCACAACGGCGGAGAAGTTTGATCAAGCCGCGTACGAAGCACTTTTAAACGAAGAAAGTAATATTCGTCAGAAAGAATCAGAACTAACGAAACAAATAGCAACATACTACGAAGCAATTAGTCATTTAGAACGAAATCACCGTGAACCAAAGCTCATTGAAGCTGAAATTACCGCGGTCGATGAAGAACTAAGTGCTTATGACGTTGAACTAGCAGCGCTCCAGTTAATTAAAACAACGCTTGAAGAACTTGCCAGTACAATTAGATTCGAATTTGCGCCTGAGTTAAACAAAGCAATCTCGAAATCAGTCAAACGGATTACAAACAACAAATATAATGTCGTTAAAGTTGATACAGCAATGAATGTTCTTGTGTATGAAGAAGACACACAAAGTGAAGTTAACATCAAAGGCTTTAGCATGGGCACAATTGACCAAATCTACTTAGCGATGCGGCTCGGTATTAATGAAACAGTATCACCTAACACGCATCCATTAATTTTAGATGATACATTCGTTAATTACGATTACATTCGACTTGAAGCAACACTGCGTATATTAAGTGGCGAAACAAAAGCAACAAGCCGACAAATCATTTTATTTACTTGTCACGACCGTGAGCAAAAAGTTTTAGAAGCACTAAAGGTTCCGTTTAAATTAAACAGCTTGTAAAGTACGAATAAACAAAACGTTCATTAAAGTAACTTTGTTTAGTTATCAACAACAGAACTTTTTGAGTTTGTAATAAATATATTATAAAAGAGAATTTTATTATGAAAAACAAACGAATCTTTAAAGTTTTTTAACTTATTTTGGCTAGTAGCTTATTTCTTGGTGGATGTAAAAACAATTAATACTGCTGGCCGTTATGAGAATAGTCCGTCCACAACACTAATTAATAAAAGCATCGAAACAAATCCAGCGTCTTTTGACGTAATATTAAAGATAAAGATCGGCGAATTAGTCAAGATGAAGTGTACCCACCTTAAGCTAGATTATAAAACATGTCGAAATGAAGGGCTCCAATAATTAATTACATAGGAAGCGGGAGCCCGCTTCTTTTTCATCGTCAAATCTGCGTTACAATAAATATTATGAATTGTTTTTAATAATGTTAAAATTAATTAACAAGTAACAAGACTATTTTCGAAACAAGGCCTTTTTATGTGGATTTAATTGCACTAGCAATTTAATTAAATATACTAACCAAAAAGGAGAAAGTATGAAAAAGATAAGATTATTATCGCTCGTGTTCGTTTTAGGCATTGTCCTAGCGAGTTGTTCCGGAAAGGGCGACAAAAGTTCCGATCCTTCTGGAAATAGTAATGGTAATAATGGAAGTGAAGTAACAAGCACACCAACTGATAACCGTGAACAAGTTAGTCGTCAAGGCTATGACCAATATTTTGATGATTTCGATCTCACGAATGAAGTTTCAACAAATCTCGGTGAAGGTGGTGCGACATGGAAAACTATCGATACTTATCTCGGTACTTATGAAGAAGGAACTTCCCCAGACATAGCGCGAAAAGCACTTGTTTTGCATAGCGGTGTTACCCCGTCTAGCGTCACAATTACATTTCCGAACGGACTTGAATACTTAGCGTTCCAAGCAAATGAAGTAAAACATATTAACCGTGAACGTGAGTATCGCTTTGATGTGACAAACAATGGCGAAACAAAACATATAATTTTTCAGACATGATGTTCATCTATGATAAAAGCGCTGATTATTATCATTATGTTGTGCAATCAGAGTGGGGTTCACTTGAAGGTGAAGTGATTGTTAAGCTTTATGTTGTTGGTGGCGCTAATCAAGATTTAGCACTCCACAGTTTTAATTGGATTAATTATATACTTGAATAGCATTTGAATTATATTTTAAAAAAAAAGCAAAAAAATGACGTTTTAATTATACTGAAGTTAACGGAGGGAAAAATGGGGATCCTTGATAAAATTAAAGCAAAAATTGGCAGTGCAATTGAAAAAAGCGCTGTTAGTCAAATGACGGATGAAGAAAAAACGGCGTACAAAGCCGAACGCGAAGCATTGAAACCTGAAGTAGGGGGTGTTGAACTTTCACTCCAATATACGAAAGAAGAAGTAAAAGACTTAGAAAGCTTATTACTAAAGCTTGGCGCGATTGATAATAGAAAAGTATGGATTGGTGGTTTTCTAAAACAACGACAGAACACTAATGCCAAGTTTGCTAACATGTTTTCTGGTCATAAAAACTTGCGCTTCCTGACACTTAAAGACGATATCTTTTTTATGATTAAATTCGAAGGCGATAAAATTTATTCATACAAAGCATTTAAAAAAGAACACGTTGCAAGTGTTAGGAAGTCCCCGGTTTTCACCGTTGCTTTGTTTGAAAAAGTTACGATGCACCTTGAAGTAACAAAAAATAAACAAAAAGTTAACGAGTTAGTTAGTCTTTTAAAATAAGTAATAATTGACCGAATATCCGCGTTTAAAGCAGTAAATTCGTTGTTTTGTGTTTTGATGAACTTTTCTTGTTCCGCTATTTTGGTAAAACATATAAAACGCAATTATCAAAACCATTAACATTAAACGTGTCTAAATTTAAAAATATGTTAATATGTATTTACACGCCGACGTGGCTCAACGGTAGAGCAACTGAATCGTAATCAGTAGGTTGCGGGTTCAACTCCTGTCGTCGGCACCATGAAAATCTTTGTTTAGTGGTAAATAACCACGAAAAGAAGCATATTGGCACCTAAATTGGGTGCCTTTTGTTTTATTTGCCCCCGTTTCTAATTTTAAAACGCTCGAACCCCCACCCCCTAAAAAAGTCATTATAGGAAGTTGAACCCCAAAACTTACTTCATTCCATGTCTATTGATGGAACCCCAAAAAATAAACATAAACAGAGTAACTAACAAGTTCATAAAATTTTGTAAATGCATAGGTTGTTTCGTGAATAATATTATTACTATCTAAAGCAAGCGAATCGTCGTTTGTTACATTAAGTTTCAAATGAAATGCATTTTCTTTTACGATGACTTTACTAAAGATAACGCGTAGTTCATTAATATCGTAATCACGATTAACAGTAAGTAGCATGCGGATCTTATTTAGTTTCTGAAGTGCCTTTAGGTCACCGAGGCGAGTTACAAGAAACGTCTCCTCGCTTAAGTAATGATCATTGCTAATTCGTTCATTTAAGGCGGATATTGTCTCAAGAACAAGCAGAAGTAAGTTACTCCGTATTTCGTTAAGCACGAAGTTTAATAAGTTTATGATCACAACTGTTTGAAACCCAAGTCGACTTACTTTGCCTTTAATCCCCGGGCAGTATATGGTTGGAATTACGCTTGTTACGTTCCCCGCCTTGCCTTTTGGCTTTTCTAAGGAATAACGGAAATAACGGTTATGCGCTGTTGAGTAGACAAACTTAGCGTACGCTGACCATTTCTTTGTCCCATCCTTGGAAACATGATCATGGCGCGATTTACGTAATGCTTGAGCTTTAAGAAACGTCTCTTTACTAATAATTGATGCGTGATTATTTTCAATTAAGTAAACATCCGCTAAACCATGCTTATTAACCGTTTTAACGCCTTTCTTAGTAAAGTACTTACCGAGAATCATATCACCAGTATATTTCTCATTTTGGAGCATTCCTTCAAGTGTCGCTCGTGACCAGTAGTCGTTACCTTTCCTGGTTTTAATGTTATTTTTATGTAAGTAATTAATAATTTCTTGGTACGTCTTTTTTGCTAAATAAAGTTCATAAACTTTACGAACAACAGCGGCTTCATCTTCAATAATAATAAATTTTTTATTAATTATCTTATAACCATACAGTTGGCTTGTTAAATTGTCACCTTGGCGTTTTCGTTTATTAATTGACCAATGATTATTTTCGGCAATGTTATTACTTTCTTCTTCAGCGTGACTTGCTAGAAGTGAGAAGAGAAAATCAAACGAATCGTCAAGCGAAGAAATATTTTCTTTTTGAAAGTAGATTTCAACATTAAGTAACCGTAATTCACGCACAACATTAATTGTTTCAACGAGGTTACGGCCGAAGCGCGAAATTGATTTTGTAATGATCACATCGATTTCTTTCGCTCTTGCTAGTTCGAGCATTGTTGTAAAGTTTTTTCGCTCTTTTAGGGCACTCCCTGAAGCTTTGTCTTTAAAGACTCCAAGGAAGATGTAGTTATCATTACTTTTAATAAACGCTGTTAATTCTTCGATTTGTAAAGCGTACGATGTTTCTTGTAACTCTTTATCGGTTGATACTCGAGCGTAGCCAACCGCACGCTTTTTAAGGGCACTAGTTGGCGCGAGAGCTTTAATCACACTAACGCTATGCATAAAGCACAACCTCAAAGAAAATGCCTCGGCGTTCATCTTCGGCAAGATGCATTTTACTAAATAGTGGTGGTGCGTTTAAAAGTGTTTCGGTGTTTTCTAAAAGTTCATCTAAAGTTTGCCGTGGGGCAATTATAAAGCGGATTTTCTTGTCAGTCGCAAAGATTAATGAGTATACGTCTTTAAACTTAATTGTTTCAGTGTTTAGCGTAGCGTTTGCTAGTGACTTTAAATAAGCAAGTTTTACGAGACTAGAAGTCTCAATGCTTATTTGTTTGGAAATCTCTTTAAGCTTTGTTTCGTGCTCTTTAATTTCGGAAACGATCTTTTCGTCATGCTTATCGTTTAAAGTTTGGTGGAGCCTAGCTATTGCTTGTTGCACCGTTTCTTGCTCTTCCCGTAACTTTTCTAAGTAGTCTTCGTTATTAAATGTCGCAATTACTTGTGTGAGTTTATTTTCGTCACGCAGTAAAGTTTGTAGCGCTTCAAACGCTGCGCCATACACTAAGTCGTAAAGAGGTGAAGTTGCGTCACAATTAAAAGTGTTATGGTACGAATGGTTACAATTTAAAACAACATAAGTTGCTGTGCCACTTTTTAAGTGTTGGCGTTTAAGTGTCCGTTTGCACTTTGGACAGTAAAGTATTCCTGTTAACGGATACTTGCTTGTTTTGTTTAATGGTGTTTTTGTTTTCTTGCGACTATTTAAAATCGCTTGGACACTATTAAAAAGTTCGCGAGTAATAATGCCTTCATGATTATTTGAAACGTAATACTTATCGACGATATTATCGTTTGGCACAACTTTCTTTGTTAAATAGTCAATACAGACGGTTTTACGTAGTAAAGCATCCCCACAGTACTTTTCGTTTTGCAGTATATGGCGCACCGTTCCGTACTTAAAAGTTGAACCTTTTAATGTTAAGTGGCCTTCTTCATTTAGTGTTTTAACGATGTCGTTAATGTTGTAACCTATCAGCGCTAGATTAAAGATTTCTTTAATTACTTTTGCCTGTGGTTCATTAATGGAATATTTCCCGTCAATTACGTCGTAACCATAAAGTGGCCGTGGATCAACGATGCCGTTCCGCGCTTTTTTCTCGATTGCCCATTTCACATTTGCGGAAATTGACCGTGATTCTTCTTGGGCAATACTTGAAAGAATTGTGAGCATGAAATCAATCTTTGGATCAAGCGAAGAAATGTTTTCTTTTTCAAAGAAGATTTCAACGTTAAGTTCACGAATATACGTAATTACGTCAACTGTATTTCGACCAAAGCGTGAAATCGACTTTGTAAGAATTAAATCAATTTCTCCGTTGCGCGCAGCTTCAATCATTTTCATAAACTCAGGTCGTTTCTTTGCTTGGGTTCCTGAAAGTCCTTGGTCAGCGAAAAGTCCCGCATAGATATAATGGGGATTACTTGTAATCCGTGTTGTATATTCATCGCACTGTACTTTGTAGGAGTTTAATTGATCAGCGTAATCAGTTGAGACTCTAGCGTAAGCAGCGACTTTTCGTTTCCTAACTTCGGGATTAGCAAAAGTAGAAGTTGTCGCTTCAATTTTTGTAATCACCTTTTTGCTGTTATTCATTTGCTTACTCTCCGTTCAGTCTTAATTCGCTTCTAAGATTAGTCGTCGTTTTTGTTTTAGCATAGTTCTTTCTTTATGCAAGTTATTAGTGCTTTTCCGTCCTTTTCTTTCATCTTATTTGCATTGTAACAAACAATTAATTGCCGTATGGGTTGGCTAAGAGCATACAAATGCAATTAAAACTAAACTACTAAAAATGTCTGAGCAACAATAAAACTAAATGCGTGGAAAATGTCCACACAAAAGTCCACGCAATTGTCCACCCAGAATCAAGATATAAGAGTATAGAGATAAGATATAAGAGTATAGAGTAAAGATACTAGAGAAGATATTATCGATATTTCCGATTGTAACGATAGAATCACTTTTTCAAAGTTTCTGATATTTCTTTTAAATAAACAACCGTAATAATAATTGCCAACGAAAAGCTGGGCTGAGTTAAAGTTTTGTACTATTATTTTTACGTTGTTAAGTGGAAAAGTTCATTGATAGGTAGGGGTAAAAATGATATAATTATTAAAAGAAAATAGTAATGCATAGTTAAGAAAGGGTGGATTTATGAGTCTACGTGAATTATTTAAAAGTAAAATTGACAAAATAGCAAAAGAATCGTTCAATAACGAACAAAAAATTTTAGCGAAAAAGATTATTGAATCAGTTGAAGATGGATTAGTTGAGAGCGCCTACCAATTAATTTCTCAAAGGGTGAAAACGGGATTTGTTTTTGATTCAGCACCAGAAATTAATCATAATGCCATAAGTCTAGTTATGGAAAACGAAGAAATGTTTATAAATTCACCCAAGAAAGCTATAGATTATATTGAACACACACTAATAATTGGTGAAAATTATGATGCATTAAAAAACTTGTTAGTAACACACGTTGATACAACAACAAATATGGGGTTAATCGACTTGATATACATAGATCCACCTTACGGCACTGAAAACGCCAAAAATGAGGGGAATGATTATAAAGAAGAAATAAAAAGTGAAAAGTTTATTTATAGAGATAAGTATACTAGAGATGGTTGGCTTAATTTATTAAATGAAAGATTAAAATTATCAAAAAAACTTTTAAAAGATGATGGAATGATTTTTATATCTATTGATAACAAAAACCAAGCCTATCTTAAAGTTTTGCTAGACGAGATATTTGGAGAAAACAATTTTTTAGGAAACATATCTGTTGTAAACAACTTAAAAGGAAGATCAGATGATGAATTTTTTGCAACCTCTAGTGAGTATTTGTTAGTTTATGCTAAAAACAAAGCGCAAGTTAAAATCAAAGGCACATCTTTGACGGATGAAGAAATAGAAGCTGAATATGACAAAGAGGACGATCACGGACTATATAAATGGGTTGGGTTGAGAAAAACAGGAAAAGGGTGGCAAAGAGAAGCACGGCCATTTATGTACTATCCACTTCTAAAAAAAGATGGTGAATTTTATGCAATTACTGATGACGAATATAATAACATTTATTTAAAAGAAACCCAAGTATTCAATGATAAATTTGTTGAGATGTTGGAACGAAAATATACCAAACTCGGTTTTGAGTTTTTCCTACCGATAGATTTGGACAACAATAAAGGCAGGTGGAGGTGGGGGTTTGACACCTACAAACGAGAAATGAAGAAGAATGTTGAATGCAACACTGCTAACACTCCTTCATCAAAAATGAGAAGCAGTTTGGAAAATGGTGTGGAAAGACTTAAATCACATAAGACCACATGGTACAAGTCAGAGTATGATACAGGAAGTGCCGGTCTTCAACTAGACAAAATTTTAGATACAAAAGGAATTTTCGATAACCCTAAATCCGTTGTTTTTATGAAAGATATTCTAGAATTGATTGATAAAAAAGAAGCAATTATTCTGGATTTTTTTGCTGGTTCAGGTACCACCGGGCAAGCAGTAATGGAATTGAATTTAGAAGATGGTGGAAAGAGAAAGTTTATTTTGATCACGAATAATGAAAATAATATTGGGAAAGAAATAACTAGGGAAAGAATCTATAGAAACATTAATGGTCAAGGAAGCAAACAACAAAAAATAAAGTGGAAATACAGTAATGAGATGAAATCCTTTATCAACAACGTGGTGAGGGTTTTTGAAATAGAACAATATGATTTGACGATTGATGACACGGAAAAAGCATATGAGTTGCTCAAAAAAGCAGAAGAACAATTTAAACTCCTAAATGAAAATTACTCGCCAAAGTCTAAATTAGACATTTATAATGAATTATCTAGTTTAAATCCGATAGTGAAGGTAAAGTAATGAAATTAAATAAAATACAACAAATAAAAGTTGATGAAATAGTTTCATATTATAATAGTGCGTTAAGCGAAAAAGTTGAATTCAAAGCACCGACAGGAAGTGGCAAAACTTTAATGGCGACGAACGTTATAGCGGAACTGATTCATCGAAACTCAAATGATAAATTTTTATTTATTATTGCGACATTATCATCAGCAGATTTACCCAAGGCGTTTGAACAAAAAATACAACAGTACAGAACGGGATTGATTTATACGAGATTTGATGTTGAGCATATTGAATCCCCCTCGACAGCTGCGGGAGATAAAACAGAAGCAACAATAAGAATACTGCCTGACCAAAATAAAGTGTATATATTTGGTGTTTCTTCTTTTGGGTCAAAAAGAATATTTACTGAAAGAAACGTTATTTCTGATTTTTTAGAGATGGCTAGTGAGCAAGGTTACAAAATAGTCTACATTCGAGATGAGGCACATAGAGGAACATCGGGGCGAGGTGGTCCAACAATCGCTGATCGAGAAAAATTTGAACAATTGATGGAAAACTATGCACATTTTACGCTGCATATGACAGCAACGCCTGATTTTAGAGCAAATACTAAAAAAGTTATTTTGTATGAAAAAGAATTAAATGACATTAATCTAAATGGTGATAAATGGCTTATTAAGTCCACACCCAAATCGCTGTTGAATAAAGATATTGTTGACACGGAACTTTTAGAAGAGGGGTTGAAAGAATTTAAATTAATTCAAGAAGAATACAAAAAACTTCAAAATGACAAGGTTTTTATTAGACCCGCTTTATTAATACAAGTTGATAATGAAACGGAACAAAATAGTAGAACATTTTTTGAAGATATTGAACATATAAAGAAGACTTTGGAAAAGTACGGTTTGTCTTGGGTGAAATACTTTGGAAACCAAGACAAAGAGTCTAATCATACGGCATATCAAAATTTTAATTTATTGGAAATAACAAATAATGATAGCGATATTGATGTTATTATCTTTAAAATCGGGCCTGCGACAGGTTGGGACATTCCAAGAGCCTGTATGCTTTTACAACTTAGAAATGTTTCCTCGACCACACTAAACGTACAAACTATTGGTCGAATAAAAAGAAATCCATTTCCAGAATTGGCAAAACATAGCATAACCGATAAATACTACATCTACTCAAACGCCCCTGTAGAAAGAGATTTGCATGTTTATAAATATCAAGTTAGGGAAAAATTTTCTGGCGATGAGTTTGCAATCATTAAAATTTCGAATATTAAAACGCTAAGTGAAATTTATTTAAAAAACGAAATATCAAAAGAATTGTTGAAGTACTTAATTGAAAATAAAGTCAAAATTTTAATTGAGATTAAAAACCACTTTTTTGAGATAAATGGTAAAAAAGTTTATAGAGAAATTCGTGAAACTGTTAACGGAAAGCGGATTTTTTCAGATGTGTCAAATGTTTTTGTGTTTTTGCGAGAATTACATCTAATTAAAGAACGAAATAGAATGATTTATGAGAAAAACGAAGCAGTATTTCGAAAGTTTTACAGTATAATAGAAACCGAAAAACTCTATAGTGAAAGTAGCCTGGAAACTATTAAATACGATCACTTCGTGTTTATTGTATTAAAATACCATAGAGATAAAATTGTTAATTTATATACGAAGAAATCTGGATTTAGCCCAAGGTATTCAGTAGAGTTAGAACCGTATGATCCTAGAAACTATGTTCAAATAACTTCTGGTGATTATAACAAATTGACAATCGACCCTGATTTATATCTTTTCGACGTTAAGAGAAACGAAGTAGAGCATAACTTTCAAATTTTAGATTCGACGCCCGAAAGCATAAGTTTTGAAACAATAAAAATGGCCACTTTCAAACTTAGTGAAAAAGTGTCCATATGGGCTAAAAGCATGACAACGAGTAACGTCAGTGCTGATTATTTAGATGAGAACAATAATGTTAAAAAAAGTTTTTTTGACTTTGTGATAAAGTTTAAAAACGGTGCCTACCTTTATGTTGAATCAAAATCCAAAAATGATATTAACCCTGAAAAAACAAAAATTTTACTAAAGTCGTATGCTGATTATTTCAAAGAAAAAGAATATACATTATTTGATTATCCGCTATTCTTAAGTTTGTGGACTGTTGATGCTGATAACGGAACGATTGTGCATGAAACTTTTTATGATAAGGAAATTTATTCAGAAGATTTAAGTTCGCTAAGAGTAATTGATTTAATTGAAGCGATAGCTAATATTGAATAAAACATGCAACCATTTATTAAATTAAGGGGTCGAAATCTATGTACAAAATTTGTAAAAAGATTTATAAGCAAAGAGATGACTTAGTACAAGGTAGTCAAAATGAAGGTTGGGTGTGGACTGATGAATTAAAAACAAAGTTTTTGGCCGTTGGTGAGAAACTTTACACAGCTATTAGCGAACTTTTGCATGAAGTACAAGCAATGGCGGATACTTACACAAAGGAATTAGAAAATAAAACTGCAAAGTATTATGATTTTGAAATTGATGTTTTTGTTTTGCCATCAATTAATCCACCCAATTCGAAAAACAATAATAAACCACCTTATAAAATATGTCAGTACGACCCTTATTATCGTATATGGAGAGCTGGTGGAGATTTGAAAGAAGACTTACTAATTGACCGCACAGACAGTTGGAACATTGAAGACTTAGATAACTTTAAAGAAGGCGAATATATTCCGTACTATGTTCATAACCTTATTTGCCATCTTCACTGGCGTTATATTGATGTTATTAATATCGATCACTTATGGGTTCATATACATGTTTACTTTCAAAGAAAATGGCGAAGAGATAAACATATCCATCTAAAAAAGATTATTAAAATTAAAGAGAAGTAAAGTGCGACTTAACCGATTTATTGAAGGCAAGAATGAGACCGAAGCTTAGAGATTGAAGAAATTAAACAAGCGAAACAATCAATTCAATAACACCAGTTTATGAAGTCATCACAAGGAAAATGAAGTACTAAACAAGGAAACTTGCGTGCCTTATAAGGAAAACGGGGTAACTTGTAAAATAAAGAAAGAAAGTCATAATAACTTTGATGGAACCAAAAGAAAAAACCGTAAATAAAAAATTAGTTATTGCTTTTTTGAAAAAACACCTCGATTTTATAATAGGAAACATCGAAGGTACTACGAATAACACATATTTATCGTTGAGACAAACAGCGTATAGACGAATACTCATAGATTCTTTACAATTAGTAACTAATTTTGACGAATATAAATTTTCATTAAACCCGTCACTAGCAGAACTTGAAGCATTGCTTAAGAATTTAAAATGGCTAAGAAACAATTTAAGGAATATCGAAAGTAAAGCTGCCCTTTATTATGACTTAGATGATTTAAAAGTAAATTTAAGTAATGAAGAACTTTCATATATAAAATATATTCTCAAATTAGTCGAACAAAAGGAAACTGATAGCGGCATTAATATTGATAAAGGTACGATACACTATGAAATTGTTTATTATGATGAATTAGAGAATAACCACCCCGTCAAACGCTATGTTAATGCTGACAAAAGACTTGTCGAATTAAACAAACTTCGGATTAGAAATGTAATTATTTTTGATAATAAATCACATCAAGTTATTTATGACTTAGTTGAAAAAGAAACGAAGACTGTGCCTAAAATACCAGTATCAAACTTTGAACGGGACACAAATAGGCCATTTTTAGAAGCGGTGTGCCGTGATTTTTTATTTGATTTTGATCGTAGAAAAGATTATTATGCAAAGCTCTTGAAAAAGCACGGAGAACTTTATGGCGAGCAACTTGATATTTTAACGGGCAATAAAGATGGGGATATCCAAGAAATTTTAACGCTAATTTCCTTACTCGGTAGATTGCATCAAGTAAACAAAATGGGTCCACTTTCAACATATCGAGAGGAAAAACTTTATCCGTCTTATATTTCAAAAAACATAACTGCATTAACGTACGTAAGAGAAACGATTAAAACGTTTGTAGAGTATCGTGAAGTGTTTTTGCTTAACTCAAAAAGCATTCTCCAAATTCCGAATATAAACCGCGGAGTTGTCGTTTATGATGATGAACATAGTGATATGAAGGACAACAGCTTACTAGCGCAAATAATGGATCCAAATATAATTTTAAGTGCGGAACGATTGCCGTCAACGTATGGGGCTGACGGAATCTTTAGACCAAACTATTTACTTTCTTTCTTTACTAAATTTATATCAAGTTTAAAGTTTGAGAAGGTAACACCATTATTTAATAGTAATGAAGACTTAAGTGACTTGATTGCCTACTCTAAACGATACCGTGGAAATCCCAAAAAACAAGATTTTATGATCGCCGCTAAAACAAGAAGTGTATTAATGAATCAAAGTCCGAGTGCTTTAAAACACGGAGTTCACGAAGTGTTCATGTATTCGAAAAACAATACGTATAGTCGAAAAGTTGCTGCCTATCTAATTGACCAAAATGAAAACATCCTTAAAGAGTTACTGCGTGCTTTCTTTATTTTTGATAATCACGTGGAAAAGGAAAAAGCAAAGTTTAAAGAAGAAAACAAAAAAACAACTGAGAGCGAATATAATAACGCATACTTATCGATAAGCTCGGATATGCATTTTAATGAACTGAATAATTACGAAAAAACAAATTATTCAACGAAATTTAATATAATAGCAGGCGACTTCGCTGACAATTTATATCACCGGGGCAATAGTGCGCTAGAAGGAGTGTTTACACTGCCCGGCATTGGCGTGCTTGGTAATCATGACGTTTATTTAGATAGTACACCAACGAGGAATTTATCACGAGAAATTAAAAACAACTTTAAGAAATCAATCAGTGTACTTAAAAAGCATTTCCCGAAGATTAAGATCTTGAATGACGAGGTTATGTATAAAGATGGTTACGCCATCATCGGTATGAATTTAGTTTATGATATGAAGAACAATGAACGAACCTTTTTTGCAAACAGAGAATGGGGCAAGAAGTTTGATGACGATGATTATTTAAAAAGAGCAAAAGCATTACTAGACCAAGTTCCAGCAGAGGTCCCAATTATTTTTATATCGCATTCACCATTTAAAGAATACGCAGTCTGTAGTAACACCGACCTAGGAGTGCCCACAAAGAGAATATTTAAGAAATATCCTAATGTGAAAATTTATATTCACGGACATGGACACTCGATGCCAAAAACAAAAATGATTGACGGTGTGTTATGTATTACTAATCCCCTTGTAATGAATAAGATGATTTCGGAAGTTTCATTTACAAAAGAAGAACTGTTTGAAAGGCTCGGCATTGACACTACAGCAATTAAGTTAGTAGGTAAAAAAACATAGTTAGTAATCGATTCAATAACCACAGTTTATGAAGTCATCACAAGGAAAATGGAGTACTTAACAAGGAAACTCATATACCTTATAAAGAAAACGAAGGCAATTACAAAACGCGTTCATTTTATAGGTCAAAAATGATAAAATATAAAAAACAAAGCAGCGTTAACAATTGTTGCTTTAACTTTATTTGATAAATAAAAGTGAAGGGTAATTAAGTAATGAAAAGAAAAATTTGGACAATCGCATTAACGTTATTCTTAGGATTTGGTTTACTATCATCCTGTGCCAAAAATATCATAAAAATTAATGGCGAAGTACATAATACTATTGAAGTAGGTGAAACATTCGTTGACGAAGGTGTAACGTACCCCGAAAAATACTCGATGGTGAAAAGTGGTGCAGTAAACTCTTTTAAATTAGGAACATACGAGCTAAAATATTCAATTTTTACAAATGAAGGCGAGTTAGTTAAAGAACTCTATCGATTCGTAAATGTTGTTGACACGCAAAAGCCCGTTTATACCGAGGCAGAACCACAAACTTTTTATGCGGGTGTTCCGTATACAATATATGATTTTTTAGATGATTATAGTGATAACTACGATAAGAAGAGCAATTTAATAGTTGAACCAAGTGAAGGGTTCCGTTTTAATGAAGCTGGGAGTAAAGAAGTTGAAATAACAATAAGTGATACATCTGGTAATGAAGCCGTGTTTAATAAAAAGATAGATGTAGTATTAGATTTTGAAATATTGATTGATGAACTTTATAAGGAACAAACATACAAGGTCAGTAAAGGCGAAACAGGAATCGGGTCATATCGTGTAAATGTTCGAATTGATAGCAATACGAGTTTTTCTTACTATGATTCAGGCACCGTGCACTTTCTGAAAAGTTTTAGTTCTAACTTAGGTACAAGAGCATCTATTCAAATATCGGGATACTATGGTAATTTAGACGAAGCCACAATTAATTACCACATAAGTGGTACAGGTAACACATACTCGGTCGGATTTATTACTTTTAATGCGACAAACGATTATGAAACTTTAACTTTCAGCAGTTTTCGTAGTACAATCAACGACTTGAATTTAAACGAGCAAGACATGTTAGATGAGATGAACCCGCGTGCTTTGGGAGTGCTTAATGAATTTAAGTTTTACATGGGTGATACGTTAGGCTTACTATTTAAATAAAAAAACGTTGGAATGCTATCTGGTTGTTGCTAAGCGCCAATTGAAAACTAGGCCACTCCCCCGGTTGTAAAACTACTGCCCACAATCACCACCGAACGCCCCACCTCTAAAATACGTGGGGCGGTTTTTTTGAAAAACTGAATTTAAAAAGTTGTCAAAACATTTAAAAGACTGATGGAAAAGTTGGTTATTTTGTAATGCTTTTCGTTGAGTAGTTGCACCCCCTATACCGCAACTATGAAATACTAATAAATAAGCGCACTTAGGAATAGAACCATTGTCGCTTGATGTCATAAATTCATTGATACATAAATGCATCACTATCAAAAAAAACGATAAACTTGAAGTTCCCTCATTTTCCTTTATTTTCCTTCGTTTACCCAAACAGGGCAAAAAGCCAGCAGTATTGCAAAGAACCTTGTTTTCCTTATTCTTCCTTTGTTTTCCGTCATTTACCCAAAGTGGTAAAGAAATCAGCAGTTGTAGTTTATTTACTATAAAAACCACTACCTTTGTAGTAAACAAAGACACCATGAAAATGAAACTTCCCCCAAAATTTTGCCAAAAGGGTAAAAAAGGGGATTTTTTATTAAGTACACCAAAAGTGGACCAAAAATCATTTTCTAAAAAACACGCAAATAGTTTTAATTCGCCATTTAATTCGCCATTTAATTCGTCATCTATAAGTCTTGTGAAGCGTTTTACTGTTACTGCAGCGTGTTTTACGAGTAATAAAACACATTTTGAGTGAAAGAAAATGCCGCAAACGGCAAAAACTTTCAGTGGAGGTGGAAATGGACTATATAAAAAGAGAGCGCTACTTAGCGCAACTTATTCGTGCAAAACATAATCGATTAATTAAAGTAATAACCGGTATTCGTCGTGTCGGTAAATCATTTTTGCTTGATCCACTTTTTACAACGCATTTAATCGAGTCCGGGGTCAAGGAGTCACAAATTATTAAGATCAATTTAGATGATGAAGAAAATAAAGAATTGTTAGATGCGCATAAATTAAGTTCTTACATTCGCGCTAAATTAATAAGTGATGAAAACTATTATGTGATTATTGATGAAATTCAAAAAGTCGAAGGATTTGAAGCGATTCTTAACGGATTACTTTATTTACGGAATGTTGATGTTTATGTTACTGGTAGCAATTCAAAATTCTTATCACGTGACATCATCACTGAATTTCGCGGGAGAAGTCATCAAATCAAAGTTTATCCACTATCATTCGCGGAATTTTTGACGGCAACGCAGCTTGACAAAAGGGAAGCTTATCAAGAGTATGTTCGCTATGGTGGGATGCCACAATTAATTAATTTGCAAACTGAACAAGAAAAAACAAAATATTTAAAAGATTTATTTGAACTAACGTATTTAAAAGATATTATTGAACGCAATGAACTAGAACGTGATGACGTTCTCGACGCTATTGTTAATATGCTTGCATCTGCAGTTGGTTCACTTACTAACCCATACAAGTTAACGAATACGTTTAAAAGTCATGGGATGAAAGAACTTTCGATTAATACGGTTCGTAAGTATATTGACTTTTTAATTGATGATTTTTTAGTGGAAAAAGTTGAAAGATACGATGTTAAGGGTAAAAAATATATCCAAAACATTGCTAAGTACTATTTTGCAGATGTCGGGTTAAGAAACGCAAGAATGAATTTCCGTCAACAAGAAGAAAATAAAATAATGGAAAATATTGTGTATCTTGAACTGTTACGCCGTGGTTACAATGTTGATGTCGGTATTGTTGAAGTAAGAGAAGGAGACGCGCGAAAACAACTTGAAATTGATTTCGTTTGTAATCAAAGTTTCCAAAGATACTATATTCAAGTTACACAACATTTAGAAACACGCGAGAAAACAAAACAAAAATCACGCTCACTTTTAAAGATTGAGGATAACTTTAAGAAAGTAATAATTGTCAAAGATGATATTCTCCCCTGGATTACGGAAGAAGGAATATTAGTGTTAGGGATGATGCAATTTTCACTTGATGCTGAGAGTCTAAATATATAAGTCAGTATTAGCAACCGTAAAGTAAAATATTAATATAACAAATTTAATCTAAAGCGAAGTTTCTCCGTTTTCCTTCGTTTTCTTTGATTTATCTAAACAGGGCAAAAAACCAGCAGTACTGTAAAGAGCGCCGTTTTCCTTATTCTTCATTTGTTTTCCGTCATTTACCCAAAGTGGTAAAGAAACTAGCAGTTTTAGTTTATATACCTTTAAAACCACTACCTTTGTAGTAAACAAAGACACCATGTAAGATGATCGGTTTGATACAATATGTGTCAGACCTTTTTTATTTTATAACGTGACAGTAATCACATTATCTCAACTGGCCAAATTGTGGAATTTTAATAAAAACATAGAAAACAGCTCTTTTTTAAAGTTTTTTAAGTTTTAGGTTTAACACTCTACACGATTACCTTACAATTTACACGATTTGCTTTAAACTACGTTATTAGCGATTTTCTTTCCAAAAAAAACCAGATTTTTATCGCATTAAAATAGATTACTAAAATTTGTTGTTTATTATTAAAAAATTTGTTATTTATCTTTGATTTTACCATGAACACTACATAAGTCTTTGTCCGTTTTCTATACTAGCATCAGTTAAATAATGATATAATTCAACTATATATTCTAGCGGTTTTTATTATTGGATACTTAACAAGAAGGAATTATTATGAATAAAATCAAGCCACAACAAAAAATCATAATAGCATACATAC
>DASRNI010000003.1:0-22137 GCA_035647455.1 Bacilli bacterium
ACTTTAGAAAGAATGTTGCAAAATGAAAAGTATGCAGGGCATATGTCTTTAGGTAAAACTTATATGCGCAATGGCATTAGCATCCGCTCTAACAGATTGGAGGTAGAAAACAATACAATTAAGCATCACCACGAACCGATAATAAGCCCAGATACCTTTAACCTAGCTATGCAAATTAGAAGAGAACGAACAAAGAATACTACAGATAGTTATATTCCTTTTTCAAAAAGAGTTACCTCATATTATCAATTTGTTTATTCAGTTAAAAACGAAAACTTTCTTCGCTATGTTTTAGAGAAACCAAAGGGTAAATATGAGATTCCAACCTTGTACTGTTATGACGCAAACAATAAAAATAGAATTATGATCACAATTAAAAACTTGTTTTTAATTTTAAATGATGCACTTTATAGACTTTCAGAATCTGTGGATGCTGTAACTAAAGCAATTACTTCTTTACTTAATACTTCTTTGAAAAGTTGTGAACACCAACTAGAAACGTCGAACGAAAAAATCTCGTTATTGAACACCAAAATAGACTTACTAAACGCAAAACGAAATTTCCCTAGTTTCATAAAGCACCTACGTAATTTTTCTGGATATGAAAATATTGATGATTTCAAAAAGTTAGTGCAAGGTGTTGATATTTTGGAAGATGGCAATATTAAAATCAAACTTGCACTTTTACAAAGTGGCTTACTTAATGTTTCCCTATTAGAATCATCAATTACTTTACGTGTGGGTAACGGGAATAAAGACGTTGTTTTTTTTGTGTTTGTTTAGGTTCAATCACTTGCCCCCATTTTTTATGTTTTTAGGTTCAATCACTTGCCCCCAAATTATTACGATTAATTAAAATTAGGTCGCTTTTCTTTTTTTGATAATTTAGAAAATTGATAAATGACTATTTATATATCAAAAAACGCCCAATTAAGGGCGTTTTATGATGTTTTAGACGTTTTTGTCTTACCAATCAAACATAATTTTGGAGCTTCCAGCCGGATTCGAACCGACGGTAATTGAGTTGCAGTCAATGGCCTTACCACTTGGCTATGGAAGCATTTTTCCTTATTTATAAGGACTATAAGTAATATACCATAAAATTAAAGCATTTTTTTATTATAATGATATTGAACGCGAGAAAGCGAGGTTATTATGCAAGTTATCTTAGATGTACAAAACTTAACAAAAACTTTTACTCTTTCGAAAAAACAGCAAAAGCTTGAAAAGACGGATATTAAAAAGCGCATTGCTGTAAATGACTTAAGCTTTCAAGCTTATGCGGGAGAAATATACGGACTCTTAGGCCCTAACGGCGCAGGAAAAACAACAACACTCCGGATTCTTGCTACACTCATTAAGCAAGACGCGGGTGACGCCCTTGTCAGCGGCTTTAGTGTTAAAAAGGACCCGGACAAAGTTCGCTCGAAGATTGGTTTCTTAACGAGTGAGCAAAAGCTTGATGACTTCTTCACGCCAAACTATCTTTTTGATTACTTCGGCCGCTTGCACGGCTTAACGGAAGAAAGACTAGTCCTGCGAAAAAAAGAGTTATTTAGTAAGTTTGGTGTAACTGAATTCGCCGAAGTTAAAGTCGCAAACCTTTCAAGCGGGATGAAACAAAAAACGTCACTTGTGATTTCAATCATTCACGATCCCGATATTATTATTTTTGACGAGCCAACAAACGGCCTTGATGTTTTGACCGCGCAGACGGTGATTGATTTCTTACTTGAACTTCGCGCTGCCGGTAAAACAATTATTTTATCAACGCATATTTTTAGTTTAGTCGAACGCATTTGTGACCGTGTTGGTGTGATTATTGACGGCCGGATGGTTTTCGAAGAAAAGATGGCGACCTTCAGTGTCCCCAACAGCTTAGAAGAACGCTTCTTCCTGGAATATAAGAAACTGCACGGAGGAATAGACGCATGAAAAACTTATGGGTAATTATTAAAAAAGAACTCCGCCGCATCTTTACGGATAAACGAATGCTTGCGAGTTTAATTCTTCCGGGGCTCTTAATCTTTATCGTTTATAGTGTGATGGGCGACGTGATGACACCAACGAAAGATAACTACTTAATTCACGTTGAAAATGAACCGGAAGTCATTAGTGATATTATTGAACTTGCTTTTGATGAACAAGAGTTAAGTGTCACATACATGACGTACGACGAACCAGTTGACTTTGAAAACCTCGTTAAAGAAGGGAAACTTCATCTTCATGTAAAGTTTGACAGTGACTTTTTAACAAAAGTAAATAACGGGGAATTTCCGGAAGTTACGTTTACGTATGATAACGCGAATCAGCAAAGTGCGATTATTCATTCGCTTTATTATAATGTTGTTTCAAGCTTACTCCGTAACTTTAATTATATAAGTAACGACTTAATGACCGACGAATCTTTGACAGTTGAAGTAATTAGTGGCCTTGTCCCGTTTCTTTTAATTACGTTCCTGTTTGCCGGTAGTATGGCGGTTGCCCCCGAAAGCATTGCTGGCGAAAAAGAGCGCGGCACGATTGCAAACTTACTCATAACGCCAGTTAAACGTCAAGATATTGCGCTGGGGAAAATTATTGCGCTCAGTATCGCCGCTTTTGTGAGTGCAACGTCAAGCTTCCTTGGGCTCATGCTGAGCTTCCCGAAACTTGTTGGTGGCGGGCTTGAGATGGATTTATCAATTTATAACGCTGGGACGATTTTAGCAGTCTTTAGTGTTCTTCTTGTTACGGTCTTACTCTTTATTGTTTTAATCTCGCTCATCAGCGCCTTTAGTAAGTCAATTAAAGAAGCAACAAGCTATGCCGGTCCGTTAATGCTTATTACAATGATCCCTGGCATCTTATCAATGATGGGTAAAGCTTCGACAAGTTCAAGTCTATACTTAATTCCCGTCTTTAATAGTGTTAATACAATGATCAGTCTCTTTAGTAACGAACTAAATATTGTTAACTTCCTGATAACGATTGGTAGTAACTTAATTTTAGTTATTATTGGCGTATATTTACTCGCGAAAATGTTTAATAGTGAAAAGATGATGTTTAGACGTTAAAGTCACGATATTCACGAATTAAAGTAACTTTGTTACTTTGTAATGATTTTTTCAAATTAATAATCCGCTGGTTTTTACTCCCACGGTACAGTACTTCAGCTTTTTCGGCAACAATAAACGGGCCATCAATTAAAAAGTCAGCGCGCATTAATATTTCGTTAATTGTAGGGTCGTTTTTCGCGACTAAAGTTTCATAAGTGAAGCCGGTATAAATAGTCACGTTTAAATTATCCTTCTTCGCGCGGACAATTAAATTTAAAAGTGCTTCTGGTTGCTTAAACGGTTCGCCACCACTAAAGGTGATGCCGTCAAGCAAGAAATTGTTTTGCCAAAGCTTTTGGACGTCACTAGTGCTACTAGTGTAGCCGCCATCTTTATCCCATGTATCCGGATTATGGCAACCAGGACACGCGAAAGGGCAGCCTTGAAAAAAGACAACAAAGCGGAGACCAGGCCCATCAATTAAAGAATCATCTTTAACACCGGCTAGGCGAATTTTTATATTTTCCATCGTTTAAAGTTGTTCCGTAACTTTATATTCTTTCCGTTCTTTAAACTCGGCTTGTTTCCCGTCATTCCAGTTTTGCAGGGGCCGGTAGTAACCAGTAATGCGGCTATATACTTCCGTTTCACTGCCGCACTTTGGACAAACTTTTTGTTCACCCGTTAAGTAGCCGTCATGCTTACAAATGGAGTAAGTTGGGCTAAGCGTAAAGTACGGGAGTTTAAAGTTTTCGGCAATTTTCCGAACTAAGTCCCGCGCTGCGTGATATGAACTAAGTTTTTCACCAAGGAAAGCGTGGAAAACAGTTCCACTTGTATAAAGTGTTTGCAGTGGATCTTGAATTAAGAGCGCTTCACTTAAGTTTTCGGTATATTCAACCGGTAAGTGGCTCGAGTTCGTGTAAAACGGGACACCGTCATGTGTACTTGTTTTGATCCCCGGGAATTTTTCTGTATCGTGCTTCGCAAAGCGGTAGGCCGTACTTTCCGCTGGCGTTGCTTCCAAATTATAAAGGTCACCATAAAGCTCTTGATAGTCACTAAGCTTTTCGCGCATGAAATTGAGCACTTTAACGGTAAACTTTTGTCCCGCGGGCTTTGTTAAGTCGGTGTCGAGCCACTTCGCGTTTAAAAGTGCTTCATGCATCCCGACGATGCCGATTGTGCTGAAATGGTTATCGAAATTGCCTAAGTAACGTTTTGTGTACGGATAAAGTCCGTCTTCAAGCAGTTTACTCACAACTTCGCGTTTTGTTTTTAGACTCCTTGCACTCGCATCCATGAGCGCGGTAAGCCGTTTGAAAAATTCGTCTTCCGATTTACTTAAGAACGCAACGCGCGGTAAGTTCAGTGTGACAACACCGACACTACCCGTATTCGCACCGCTGCCAAAGTAGCCGCCACCTTTTTTACGAAGTTCTCGTAAGTCAAGCCGTAAGCGACAACACATACTCCGAACGTCACTTGGCTCCATATCGCTATTTATATAATTACTAAAGTACGGTGTGCCGTACTTTGCCGTCATTTCAAATAAAAGTTTATTGTTTTCACTTTCGCCCCAATCAAAGTCACGTGTAATTGAGTACGTTGGGATTGGATACTGGAAGCCGCGTCCGTTCGCGTCGCCTTCAAGCATTACTTCAAGAAACGCACGATTAATTAAATCAACTTCATGCTGAAGTTCGCCGTATGTAAAACTCATTAGTTCTCCGCCGACAATGGCCGGACGGTCAAAAAGGTCACTTGGTACTTGCCAGTCAAGCGTAATATTACTAAACGGGGCTTGGCTGCCCCAGCGGCTTGGTGTATTGACGCCAAAAATAAAACTTTGCAGCGCTTGCTTCACTTCTTTGTACGTTAAGTTATCAACACGGACAAACGGAGCAAGGTACGTGTCGAAGCTACTAAAAGCTTGAGCGCCGGCCCATTCGTTTTGCATAATGCCAAGGAAGTTCACCAGTTGATTAACAAGTGTACTTAGGTGTTTCGGTGGGAGTGAAGTAATTTTACCGGTCACACCACCAACGCCTTCCATAATAATTTTCTCTAAATCCCATCCAGCACAGTACGCACTAAGCATACTTAAGTCGTGGATATGGATATCGGTATTTTTGTGCATCGTCGCTATCTCAGCGTCATAAACTTCGCTTAGCCAATAGTTCGCCGTGATCGCACCGCTATTACTTAAAATAAGTCCGCCGAGTGAATAGTTAACCGTCGCGTTTTCTTTAACCCGCCAGTCATTAACGTTAAGATAATCTTCGACCGTTTTTTTATAATTAAAGACCGTTGCTTTTACGTTCCGGACACGCGTTCTTTTTTCACGGTAAAGTATATATTTTTTTGCAATTTCAGGGTCGCTTTCCATTAAGTGCTTTTCGACTTCATCTTGGACGATTTCAATATCAATCACATCTTGATATTTTTCAAAAATAGTCCGGGTAATTTCTGCGGCAAAAAGTAAGCTTTTTACATCATTATCATTACCGTAAGCGCTGTTAATTGCGCGGGCAATTTTGTTTGGATTAAAGTCTTCAAGTCGGCCATCACGTTTCTTAATTTGCATTTTCATTTTGTTGTTCCCCATTTCATTCGCTGTACTTTTTAAATTACTAAAAAAACGCGAATTTTTCAAGTGGCTTTTAGTGTCTTTTCGGGTAGTAAAAAAATAGTAATAAAAAAAGAGAGAAAATTATATATAATTACCTATAAATTAAATACTAATTAACTACTAAACTGTTGTTTTTAGGTGGTTTTCGTGAGTTTTTAACAAATTAACCTGAATTATGCAAAGTTACTGACAAAATGTGTCATTCAAGGCTTTTGCCGCTTTTATTGCGGTATAAAAAGCAAAAGCAAGGTTATAACCACCGCTGATGCCGTCAATATTAAGTGCTTCACCAAGGACGAAAACACGCGGGTCTTTTTTAAGGTTAAATGTTGTACTTTTGATTAAGTCGAGATTAACTCCGCCATTCATCGCTTGCGTGTTTTCCGGATTGTTTGCGCTCACAAGACTGTACGTTAAATTCGTTAAGTTTTCAGCAAGGTTTGCTTCCCCTTTACTAAGTAAATAGGTTACAAGCCGTTCATCAAAAAAGCTTTTTAAGTTACGTGTTAAAAGTAAGTCTTCTACTTCACTTTTTGTATATTCAGGCATTAAGTTTATTTTAAGTTTAAAGGCGCTTTTTGGCGCTTTTTTCTTCGCCCACTCAAAGTAGCTTGAAACGATGAAACTAACGATACCACTAAGGCCATCTTTCTTAAACATTAACTCACCCGTTTCTGCGTGAAGTAATTGTTCATCTTGATAAAGCGACAGCCGGGCTTTAACGCGGATGTTTTGCAGTGCCTTAACATCTTCTTTAAGCGCAAGTGTTTTAATGACTGGGACGAATTTACTTTGTTTTAAGGCGAGACTTTCCAAAAGAAAATTATTACCGTTATCAAGCGGCAGTCCGTGTAAACCGGCACTACTTCCGGTCGCGACGACAAGAAAATCAAACGCTTCTCCGTTAACAATAAACTTGTCATTTTCTTTTGTGACTTCTTTGATATTTGTATTTAGTTTAACGTTAGCACTTAAGCGACTAAGTAAATTTTCACGGAGTACGCGCGCACTTTGACTATACGGATAAACGCGAAATGCGTCATCGGTATACGTTAAAATTTTCTGACCTGCAAAGAATTCATCTAAACTTTCCACGATCCTTGGCGTATGCTCACTCATAAAAGCTTGATCATTATAAAAATAAGTATCCATGTTACGGTTAAAAATATTCGCACGCCCGTTCCCCGTGCGGCGGAGTTTCTTAAGCAGCGCATCGTCACGCTCAAAGATTGTAACGCTAAAGTTTTCTTTTAAAAGAAGCGCAAGTGTAACACTACTTACGCCGCCACCAATAAGAGCAACTTTATGCGTCACGCTTTATCCCATCGTTCTTTCCGTTTTTTCGCGAGAAAGTTTAAGTAAAGTTGATAACTAAGAAGCGTAAGAACAGCAAGCACAACAATTAAACTAAAGATTACCATCCAAAGCTTAATTTCCGTTGCTTTAAAGTTCGCCCACATATCAATCACTAAATTGTTTTGGATGCCAAAGTCGCGCATCACAATACTGCGGCGCACTTCTTCAAGGGTTGGGTACTGTGTTGCAAGCATGCCGCCAATATAATCTTCACTAATTGTCACGACTGCATCATCAAGTTCGTTAATCGTATCGCCAAAGAAGTAACGGAGATCAATATCGTAACCTTCTTCATCTTCAAGCACTTCGTCAAAATCATAAATATACGCTAAAACTTCTTCGCCGGCAATAAAGCTTGTGTAGCCAATATACTCCATATTCGCTATTGCGATTTCCGGCATACTTAAAAAGTTAATAAAGCGTTCGGCAACTGTTTTATTCGCGCCTTTTGGCATTACCCACGCATCAAACCAGATGTTACTGCCTTCTTCGGGGATTACGTAGCGCAACACATCTTCACCAACTTCTTCCGCTGCGTGGTAAATCGAATACACCGCGTCACCACTCCAGGCGGTATTAATCGCAATGGTCCCTAAGACGATATCATTTTTACCTTGATCAACTTCAAGCCCGTATATATTACTTTTAAGAAGTTTAAGTTCTTCTTCAACTGCTTTAATTGTTTCAAGGCTCGTGTCATTCAGTAAATCATTAATAATCGCGTTATACGTTTCTGCATCGAGCGTTCCCGCGTCGTACTCACCGCGAAGTCTTACAAGTTCATCGTGATGCACTTTAAAAAGGCCGACTAAGTACGCTTCGCGCATACTATCTTTAATCGCAATCTTTTTAAAGTACTTTTCGTCCCAAAGTATATCCCAGTAGCGCATATCATCTTTGATTTCTTCATTTGTTTCCGTATTAAAAAGAAGACCAAACGTGCCCCACATATAACCAACAGCGTACTTTTCCCATGCGTTACGCCGGAATAAATCAAAATGGTACGGTGACACATAGTCACTATAGTTTGGCATATTCGTGTAACGGTTATCCCGGTAACTAAACTCTTCAAGCATATCTTCATTCAGCATCCGCTGGATCATATAGTCACTTGGTGCAATTAGGTCATACTTTGCCCCGTTAAGTTTAACGATATTATACATATCTTCGTTTGTACTAAAAGTGTCGTAGACAATTGTTATTTCTTCGCCGTACTCTTCAAAGTAATAATCAGTGAACGCTTCAAGAACATCAACGTCGCCGTCTTCTTCTTCTTCGGCAATATAATCTTCCCAATTAAAAATATAAAGCGTATTATCGTCGCGGGCACGTACTTTTAAAGATTCTTCTTTAAAACTAGTCACACTTAATAGTGTCGCGTTAAGAAAGAAAATAAGCATTACTTTTTTCATATAATTTCTCCGCGGAGTTTTTTACTGCGGTAGCTCGCCCGTTTCTTTGATTTTGAAGTACGGTTAATCCCGCTAATTAGGACAACAGTTAACGTAATTAAAAAGATATACGTAGTAAGGGCACGAAGTTCCGGCGGAATCGCACTTTTGACAATCACGCCTTGGACGAATGTGCTTAGTGTATCAAACGACTGGTTCCGTAAGAAACTCGTAATAATAAAGTCATCAAGGCTCAGCGTAAACGCAAGCATAAAGCCGCTTAAAATCCCGGGGAAGATTGCGGGAAGGACAACTTTAAGGAGCGCTTCAAACGGACGCGCACCAAGGTCAAGCGCCGCTTCGTAGTCATTGCGGTCCATCTGGGCAAGCTTTGGTTTAACGTTTAAATAAACAAACGAAATCGAAAGCACAATATGACCGATAAGAAGCGTTATAAAGTTTGGACTACTTGGGCTAATCCCAATCCGCACAAACGCCTGGCTCACAACTTTAAAAAGAATTGCTAAACTAATCGCAATCACAATTTCCGCGTTCACAACGGGGATTTCAGTAATTGCTTCAAACGCCGCCTGTGGTCGCTTCTTCATATAAAAGACCCCAATCGCCCCGAGCGTGCCTAAAAGCGTCGCAACAAGTGCACTTGAGACAGCAATTAAAAGCGTATTAAAAAGTGCGGTCATAATTTTCTTATGGAGAAAAACGTCGCGGTAAAGCGCGAGACTAAACCCACTCCAGACACCAGTAATTTCTGCCGGCGTAAAACTATAAATAATTAAAAAGAGAATTGGTAAATAAAGCAAAAAGAGCATGAAGTAAATATAAACTTTCGCGAGAATTTTCTTTACCATAAGTTTGTCCTCGTATCTTTCGCCCGCCGTTCGAAGAGTTTACTAATTAAAACACTAAGGCCAATCAGTAATAGCATAATGAGCGCTAAGAAGCTGCCATCATTCCAAATGTTTTGTGTAAAGTAAATTTCAATATATTTCCCAAAAAGTGTTACTTTCCCTTCGCCGAGAATGTCACTAATGACGTAACTTGTCATTGTCGGCATAAAAACCATCGTTGCCGCACTAATAACACCGGGCATTGTCATCGGGAGCGTTACTTTAAAGAACGTGCGCAGTTTCCCGGCGCCAAGATCGTAACTAGCTTCAATTTGATTTTGGTCTAACTTCAGCATCGTTCCGTATAAAGGGAGAATCGTAAAGGGGAGATAGTTATACGTTAAGCCTAAGAGTGTCGCTAGTTCAGGATAGTCACCCCCGCCAATATTAAAGGCGTTCAAGACATCGCGCAGTGCCCATGTCCTGAGAACAAAGTTAATCCACATCGGCATTACGAAAAGTAAGACAAGGACGGCATTTTTGTTGTACTTCTTATTCGCAAGAAGCATTGCTAAGGGATATCCAATTAAAAGCGTTAAAGCGGTATTTAGGAGTCCAAATATAAACGAGACAAAAAGGACCCGCCACTTCGCGCTACTTGTAAAGAAGTTAACAAGCGAGGCAAAGCTAAAATGACCCGCTGTGTCGCTAAACGCATAAATAATAATGAGTAATAGCGGTAAGAGCACAAAAAGAAGCAGAAAAAGGGCATACGGAATACTTAAATGTGTGCGCTTAAAATTATACTTCATCCGGAACAAGCACTCCTTGTAGTTTTAACTTAATTTTACTCGCGTCAACAAGCACACTAACTAAGTCGCCTTCGTTATAAAGATATGGTGTATCGACAATAAAATCTTCATCGTCATCCGTCCGTACTATCACTTGATAATGGTCACCAAGCCAAATTGACTGGATCACTTGTGCAATAACGTTTCCTTCACTAAGGTCATCACTAAGCGTGACGTCACTAAATTCAAACGACGCAACGACATCAATATCATTAAGATCGTACTTTTTATTATTTGCAACAACATAACCTTCTTCGGTTAGTGTTGCGTTTTTAAAGAGTTGCAAAACATCAACAGCAAATGCTGTTTCACCAATCACAACTTCATTCGCGTCATTTATATAAGCGTCAGTGTAAAGATTAAGATTAACTTCTTTTTTCATAATATGAATTGCTTCGGGAAGTATTTCAAGACCAACTTTTTCATCTTCAAAATGTTCATGAATTGTTTGGACAATTACTTCGTTTTTGCGGCCAACTTGGACAACATATTCGTAATGGACGCCTTTAAAGACTTTACTAATAATCACACCGTCGACGTGCCCGCTTCCTGGTGCTTTCATTGTAATATCTTCGGGCCGCACGACAACATCAACTTTTTCGTTAACCGGTAAGTCGTCAACACACGTAAAGACGGCATTTAAAAAGCGGACACTAAATTTACTTGTCATCCGCGCGTTATAAATATTACTTTCGCCAATAAAGTCGGCGACAAACGGATTATTTGGTTCGTTATATATATCTGTTGGCGAACCGATTTGCTGAATTACTCCGTCATTCATCACCACAATCGTATCACTCATCGTGAGCGCTTCTTCTTGGTCGTGCGTCACATATATAAAGGTGAGACCAAGTTGACGATGCATTTCTTTAAGTTCAAGTTGCATTTCTTTGCGCATCTTTAAGTCAAGCGCGCCAAGCGGTTCGTCAAGGAGAATTATTTCCGGTTCATTGACAATTGCCCGCGCAATCGCGACGCGCTGCTGCTGGCCGCCCGAGAGCGTATTAATGTTGCGATCTTCAAACTGCTCTAAGTCAACCATCTTCAGTGCTTTAACAACGCGTTCATCAATTTCTTTTGCCGTTAGTTTACGGAGTTTTTCTTTACCGTTCTTTTGTGTTTTAATTTTCTTAATTTTTAAACCAAAAGCAATATTATCGTAAACGTCTAAATGGGGAAAAAGAGCGTAACGCTGGAAGACAGTATTTACGGGACGTTTATAGGGGGGAAGTTTCGTAATATCTTTCCCGTTAAGAACTATTTGCCCAGTTTCTGGTAATTCAAACCCGGCGATCATCCGTAAAGTCGTCGTCTTCCCACAGCCACTTGGACCAAGGAGTGTAATAAATTCACCTTTTTTAACATAAAGATTAATATCGTCAACGACCGTTTTTCCGTCGTAACTTTTCGAGATATTTTTAAGTTCAATAATTACTTCTGCGGGATTAACACCGTGCTTTGTTAGTTTATCCATTCACGCGTCACCTCCTCTTAACTACAAATATAAAGAAAAATTTAATAAATAGCAATAATAAATACTTTAAATTATTAATTTAAAGCAGACTTTACTTATTCGTAACTTCTAAAGTAAGGAAAGCTTAACTTTATCAGCGTCCGTGTATAATAAAAGATATGCTTAGAAAACTCCGAAAATATAGCGTCACGTTTAGTCTCGTAACAATCTTTCTTACTAGCTGCGCGCATAACAACAAAGTAACACTACCTTATAAAGTAAAAGGGATTACAGATTACATTACTTTAAGAACGGAAGAAAGTTTAATGAGTCTATTAAACGACGAAAAAGAAAATAATCTCTTGCTTGTAAGTTACGCCTTGGAAAGCTGTGCGTGCTGGGTGACTTTTAAAAAAGATGTCCTGCTCCCATTCATAGAAAAAACCGAAGTTCCTATTTATGTTATTCACACTGATTACTTAAGTAATTATTACGGGCTTAATATAAATAATGAAAAAACAAATACCCCTGTTTTTGGGCTTTACGAAGAAGGAACATATAAAACGGGACAAAGTTACTTTGATAATGAAAGTCTCTTTACTGTGTACAGTAACTTTTATCGTTACGTAACAAGTTACGTAAATTTACCAAATAATTATTTATAAACTATTTTGAAAGTTTTTGTTTAGTAAAGCGAATGAGTATTTTTAATTCATGAACTACTAAGGGGAGCATACTAAAGAGCGAAAGGAAAATCCATTCTTTAAGCTCAAGTTCACTCGTCCCAAACATTGCCGTTAAGAGCGGTATTTCTGTTACTAAAACTTGCAAGACAAAACCGAAGAAAAAGGCAATCCACATAAAGAGTTTCTTTTTACTAAACGCACGGAGCGCGGACTTATTAATATTACTCATTCCAAACATATGGAATAACTGCGTCACACCAAGCGTCGTAAAGGCGTAAGTTTGTGCGCGCGTAAGAAGTGTTTTATCACTAAAGTAATCGTTAATCGCACTAAGCGTAAAGTGACCATTAGAAAGTGGTAAATAAAGAAACGCTAAGATAGTCATTAAGGCAATTAAAACGCCATAAAAACTAAGGAGCTTATACCCACCCCCGGCAAAAAGACTTTCATCTTTCGGTCGCGGCGCGTCACGCATCACATCGTCATCCTTAACGTCACTGCCAAGCGCAAGTGCGGGAAGACTATCGGTAATTAAGTTGACCCATAAAATATGCAGCGCCGTTAAAGGATACGGGAAACCAACAATACTTGCAACAAGCATTGTGAGTACTTCACCGATATTACTTGAAAGTAAAAACCAAACTGTTTTTTGGACGTTTTTATAAATTCCTCGCCCTTCAGCAACCGCTTTTTCAATGCTACTAAAGTTATCATCGCTCAGTACCATATCACTAGCGCCTTTCGCAACGTCAGTCCCGGTAATGCCCATCGCAATCCCGATATCAGCGCGCTGTAAGCTTGGCGCATCATTAATCCCGTCACCCGTCATCGCGACGATATGACCTTTACTTTTTAGTGCTTCAACAATTTGGACTTTGTTTTCCGGACTAACACGGGCGAAGACCCGCTTTGATTCAAGCGCGTCACCTAGTGCTTCCTTTGTTAACTCGTCAAGCTCACGACCACTAATAACGCTGTCCGGCGTCACAGCAATCCCAAGTTCACTCGCAACCGCGTACGCTGTATCTTGATGGTCACCAGTAATCATCATTGTGATAACACCAGCATTTTTAAGAATTTCAACGCTTGCCTTTGCTTCTTCGCGGGGCGGATCAAAAAGACCAACAAAGCCGATAAACGTTAAGTTTTGTTCTTCGGCAAATTCCGCACTTGGCACACGTTTCGCTAGCGCAATAACGCGAAGCGCACGGTTTGTCATCTTTTTCGCCGCCGTATTAATTTTATTTTTATCACTCGCGGTAATCTTTCTTGTTTTACCGTCGACTGTAACTGTAGTTGTTAAGTTGAGAATAACATCAAGCGCACCTTTCGTGTACTGGATGTAACCTTTTTCCGTTTGGTGGAGTGTAGACATCATTTTTCGTTTACTATCAAACGGAATTTCATTAACACGCGGAAACTTTGCTTCGAGTTCGTCTTTTGTTGTATTAATTGACGTTAAATTTAAAATAAGCGCAATTTCGGTCGGGTCACCGTAAACACCGTGATCAACTGTCGCATCGTTACAAAGCGCAAGGCCAACAGCGAGTGTATCTTTTAAACTCTTGTCAAAAAGAAAACTATCCGTTACACGCATTTCGTTTTTCGTAAGTGTCCCTGTTTTATCGCTACAAATAACACTGACCGCGCCGAGCGTTTCAACACTTGGCAGTCTTCGAACAATTGTATGCACACGGACCATCTTCTGCACTCCGAGCGCAAGTGTAATTGTTAAAACCGCAGCAAGGCCTTCCGGGACAGCGGCAACGGCAAGACTAATTGCTAAAAGAAACATATCTTTAACGTTCGCCCAGGACGGCTCACGAATTAAGCCAATAATAAAAAGGAGTGCGACAAGGCCAAGCGTAATATAGCCAAGAAAAATACTTAAATCTTCCAGTCGCTTTTGAAGTGGTGTCGTTTCGCGCTTTACATTCGCTAAACTTTGCGCAATTTTCCCGACTTCCGTATTCGTACCCGTATTAATTACAACACCTTCACCGCGTCCGTACACAACGGGTGTTGTCATATAAACGATATTCTCGCGGTCACCAAGTACAGTATCAAGATCAAAAACTTTCGCCGCGTCTTTCATCACCGGAACACTTTCCCCGGTTAAACTTGCTTCACTAAGTTTTAAATTGTAACTTTTTAAAAGTCGCAGATCCGCGGGTACTTGACGGCCGTCTTCAAGAATCACAATGTCACCCGGCACGAGTTCACTCGCGGGGATTTCTTGAAGTTCGCCTTCACGGCGGACAATTGTTGTTGGGGCGCTCAGTTTTTCAAGAGCCGCAAGTGCTTTATCGGCGCGGAGTTCTTGAATTGTCCCGATAATCGCATTAAGGACGACAATTGCTAAAATAAGAATTGGCTCAAAGTAATTACCTTGCCCGTCAATAATGGTAAGGACAAAACTAATTACTGCCGCGATAAGAAGGACATAAATCATCGCATTGTTCATTTGGTTTAATAAACTTTTCCATAAAGTCATCCCTTTTTGTTCAGGGAGTTTATTAAAGCCGTAATCTGTTTGGCGGTGTTTTACTTCGTCGTTACTTAGTCCTTCCGGGGTAACGAGAAGACGATTAAGTGTTTCTTCACGTGTTTCTGTATGCGCGTTTTTAATCCTGAGATGCGCATATTCATCAAGCGGCTGTTTATTTTTTCTTTTCATTTGTTACTCCATCGATCTTTTTAACATAACAAATACGCTTTTTATGATTAATATGATCAAAATTTTTCCAAAGTCCTTGGACTTCTTTATTCCATTCAAGTTGTGGCCCCGTTTCAGCATACTCAATTTTATCTTCAATCGCGTTTTCCAGTATTTGTTCAAGAATTAAATTGACAATGCCGCTATTTTTGAGTTCTGGTTCAATCGCAACAAGCAGTAAATCAAGTTGCTTCGAGCGCTTAAGTGCGCGTAAGAAACGCGGGAAACCAAACGGGAAGAGTTTTCCATTAATCTTTTTAAGCGCGAAGACAGGCGACGGGATCGCAAGACCAAAGGCGACGAGTTCTTCGGCTTCATTAACAATTACACTTAAGTAGCGCACATTAATAAGTGGATAATACTGTTTCCCCAAGACATCCATTAAGTTTTCGTCAATAGGAACGTAACCGTATAGATGCGCGTACGCAGTGTTCATCAGACTCAGCGCAGCGCGGACGTACGGTTTAATTTCGCGTTTATGTTTAAACTTTTTCACTTTAACTTTATAACGCTTTTTAATGTGTTCATTAATTTTCTTGTACCGTGGGTCAACTTTTTCGGGAATAAAGATCCGGTGCTCGACCCAGACAGCGTCTTCAATAAAGCCAAGCTTCACTAAATGATCTTTATAATACGGAAAATGGTAAAACGTCGCGAACATATTCATATATTCAAAGCCTTCCACTAGTAGCCCTTCTTTATCTTGGTCGCTATAGCCGAGCGGCCCGACGATTTCAGTCATCCCGTTTTCTTTTCCCCACGCTTCAACCGCGGCGATGAGTGCTTTTGTAACGTTAATGTCATCAATCATATCGATCCGGTTAAAACGAACTCGTTTGCGGTTATACTTCTTATTCGCATAGTTACTTATAATCCCGGCAATCCGGCCGACAATTTTATTATCTTGATACGCAAGAAAAATTTTAAAATCGCACCACGCACTCGCCGGATTTAGTTCTGGGGTAAGATTGACAATTTCATCTTCAAAAATATACGGCGAAAAAGGTTCAACACCTTTAAAAAGTTCCAAAGGGTAATTTATAAAAGCATGGAGTTCTTTTTTTGTTGTGACTTCTTTAACTTTAATCATAGTTTTCGTTTCCTTATTTAATTAACACTTTAACAATTTTAGCATATTCAAATATTATTTGAATAGTTAACGGTTTATGTTTAGCTAGCGTTACTCACTAGTCGGGGCCGCTAAATTAACGTACTTCTCGAGCCAAAGCGTTAAGCCGCTTGCACTAGTAAACGCCCCAGCATGCTCGCTTTTCGTTGGATCTAAATGCGTAACATAGCCGCCCTTTTCAAAAAGAAAAAGGGTTGGGACAATTGTTGCATAGTTTTTTAGAATCGTTTCCCCGCCACTAAAAGCGTTAATTTTTAAAACAGTAATCTCTTGATCAAGAATAAACTCATTAAGTACCGGTGTAAACTGGTAACACGCCATACAGCTTTCTAAGTACTGGTAAATAATAAACGAATCTTTCGCGGTCAGCAAGTCGTTAAACTCTTCTTTAGTTACTTCGGCTAATTCTGCCTTTTCGTAATAGACACTGCTTAAACTAAACTTTGTAATTTGCGGGTCGTTAAAGTTACAACTAAAAAGGAGTGTGCTTATTAAAGCACCAAACGCGATTAACTTTTTAAAGCGCATGCAGTTCCTCAAAGACAATATTTATTTTACTAACACGGTGAAAAGCGTACGTTACAAGACCATCTTCGTTTGTTTCTTTAACCGGGACGTCATTTGGACCAACATAATTCCAATAGCAACCTACGTTATAGATTTTCTGTTCGTCGTAACCTAAGTTAATTAAAAACTCTTTCGTCCACTGTGCGTAACCGCCACCGCCACACATGACAAAGATATATTTATCGGTCGGGAAGACTTCGCTGATGATATTTAAACTTTCCTTGTAGTTTGGCAAGTACTTACTTGTGCTTTCGTCGTAACTAAAAAGTGTGGGTCCGTTATATCCTTCACCAATTTCAGGTGGTAAGTCACCAAGCGGGGCAATATACGGATAGCCAAACGCTTTAAAGCCTTTAATAAAACCAGAAAGAAAGCGGTCACCACCAATTGCTTCATAGTTCGCCGGATCGACCAGCATCCGCATATCAAAGTACACCGTATCTTTGCGGTTTAAATGTTTATCTAATGTACTACTTGTGTCGCTTTCACTAAGCGGGAAAACATTAATATTTTTATCAATTCCAAACTGTCCCCAAAAGCCATCAATTACTTCGGGCTTTGGTAAAGCTTTTTGACAACTACTTAATAATAAAAGCGGAATAAAGAAAACTGTCTTTTTCATCATTTGCCTCCTTTTCTTTGTGCAAGTTGTTTTATTTCCATAAGTTACTTTTATTATAGCAACAAAAAGAAAGAATGCTGATGATTTTATTATTGAATAATAAAAAAGCTTTCTTTGTGATAATTAATGAACAATATTCCGATTAAGCTTTTTAATTATATTAAACTTCAGGACGTGTTTTTTTAATCAAAATATAAATAAAAGTGATGATTGTTATTAAAGGTGCTAAATAGATGAAGTATTCAATGTTTGCTCCGTCACTTGTTAATTGCTGTGAACTTACATCAAGACCACTGATAAAATGTTCTAAACCGTACTTATTAACGATTAACTTGTAACGGGCTAACGCGTGGCTTACACTACTTCCTTCAGCGTTCGGAGTGCTACTTGTAATAACGCTCTTAACGGCGCCGTTTAAAGCGTTATAGCGTGTTACTTCGTCTGGCCAAACATTCGTTAAGTTACTCGCGTCACTAAGTGCACAGCCGTTACTTGTATTCGCTAAAAAGAGCATTGCCCAGTTAGTGGCTCGTTCTTCATTTGTTACTTCATTGCTAACTTCACCGTAAAAAAGTTCAATCGCTTGGAGGACAAGCCGTTTGCTTGTTTTAATTTCAATGTAAGTTGTTGGCGCACTAAACGTAACTTCAAAGGGCGTCCCGTCACTTGGAAAACTGTACTGCGTCCCAAATGTGCCCTGTAAGACTGTTTCATTACTGCTCCCTTTAATGCTAGTTAATGTATCACCTTGCCCGGAAAGATTAAAGGTAAGTTTGATTTTATTTGTGTAATATTCACTCTTAAAATTAAGCCGTAACGTTCCCGCCCCACTACTTGTGCCAATCGCGATCCCTGAACCACGTGGTAAGTAAACGTTTGTTGCGGTAGCACTACTTACAACACTCTCACCAAAGCCCCTAATACTTCCTTCACCGTTATTAATAAAGTTTGTCGGACTGTTATTAAGTTTCCCACCATTGTTATCACTTGCACTATGGCCATAGTTAGCAGTAACACTTGTTTCGGGTAAACTAGTAACAACATTAATAAGCCGACTCTTCGTAAAGTTTCCTTCACTTGTTATTGCCGTTAGTACCGCTTTACCAGCGTTATGCGCGGTCAGGAGGCCGCTACTATTAACTGTGAAAACATGTGGGTCACTCGAAAGATAACTAATTACTTTATTTGTTGCGTTACTTGGAATGACGCTTCCTGCACTATTTTCCGTTGTTCCTTTAAGGAGTAACAAGTCACTTGTCTCAAATTCTAAACCTGTTACCGCTATTGGATCGTTTGTCACATTAATTGTGACATAAGCTTTTTTTGTTGTGTCGCTTGTTGAAGTAACCGTTACGGTTGATGTTCCAACCGCTTTTCCAGTCACTACGCCACTAGCGTTAACAGTTGCAACATTTGTGTTACTTGAAACGTAACTTAAGCCTTGCGGGGCGTTACTTGGTAAGACACTTGCGTTAACACTAACCGTTTCATTAACTTGAACGGTGAGGTTAGTCGTCGGGACAGTGACACTTGCGACTTCTGCCGGGTTATAAGCGTCACATATATTTCGTGTTGTCGCGTTCGTGTCGCCCCAAATCTTACAAGCATAGTCCGGTCGATCAATAAACGGGTTACGGTTATAATCAAGCGACTTGTCGAGCGTTTCATTACGAATAATTTCTGTTTGGTCAACTGGGTACTCAAAGTTCCACCGGAGAAGGTCGCTAAGCTTGCCCATTTGCCCGCCGTTACCTGTGCCACTTACAAAACCTTTATCTTCAATTGTCAGTCCTTGGCTTTTCCCAATCACCGCACTATAAAAGATAATCCGTGCACTAATCCCGCGGTACTTTGGATTACTAAATTCGGCGGGATCCCAGCCGTCTTGCGGGTTATCACTAAAATAAGCGTTCTCGCGCGCACTATTTTCACTTGTCAGTGTCGGACGGACCATATGCGGGTCGTTATCAACTTTACCGCCGCCGTGGCTATTTGGCCACGTGTGTTCACGGTTCATCCCAACATAACCTTTAACTGGCGTGCCGCTATAGAAACTAACAATATAGCCGTCATATGGCCGTAAAGGATCGACATCAATATAAGGAAATGCTGTTGTTTGCATCGAAGTATACGCAAATGTTCGACCGCGTTCTGCTTTAAGGCGCGTTTCTAAAGCACTTGCTAAACTGTTCCCGGTTAAGCTTTCACTAATAGTGCTGTAATAGTTATTAATATAACTTTCACTTGATTCTGTTGTTAAAATTGTTACATTTGCCTTTGCGGCGATTGGTGCTCTTGTTTGAGCGAAAATTACACTAAAGAGTGTAAGAAAAAATAGAGACTTTATTTTGCGCATTTTCATTTTCTTTCTTCTTCGATATTAAATTAAATTTCTTTCTGAAATTATTATATAACAAATAACAAAAAATAATGTTGGAAAATATATAAAACTAATAAAAAGTGCTGCTAATTACTAAATGGCGATTTTTTTGATTTCAGGAAAGTTATTGAGCACAGTTAAAGCATTACTTAAACCAATCCGGTTTACGTTACTTGCTGCGCTTAATTTTTTCTTAGTCACCCGCTTAATAGCGGCCGTTTCAAGAAACTTAATCGCCATCTTTTTCTTCACGCTTTTCTTAACTTCTTTGCCCCACAGTACTTCTTCGATATTGCGCACAAACCAGATAAGATGATACTCTCGTTCGCGAGCGTACGCTGTCACTTCGCGAACAAACTGCTTATCTTGATAATCTTTATGCGCATTATCTTTATCAAAAACATGAATAACAAAAGACGCACCACCAGTAAACTTTTTGTAGTCGCGCGTTAGCTTTTCAATTTTACTCCGCACTTTACCCGTGCGATAATTGTTTTTTCCCGCTAAATAAATAAAAGAGATCCGGTTTTCACCAAGCGTATAGTAATAATTTAAAATTGCGCGAATATACATCTCATCGCTTTGTACTTCTCGCGTTGTCTCAACAATAAAAATTAACTGAATTTCATTTTGCGTCACTCGTAAACACTCCAATGAAACTTTCCGCAGTAACGTTAAACGGCAGTTTTTTAATCATCCCACGATGATAAACATTCGCCGGTGAATAATTCCCAATTTGTGTCCAAGGTGTAAGTGTGCCAGAAATCGAAAGAAAATCAAGCGCGTTTTTCTTTGTCTTTAAAAGATCCATCGGGGAAGCGTTGTGCGTTGTGAAAATAAGTTGTCCTTTTGCGTACTTCATAACGTACTCAATAAGTTTTACGAGATAAACATCATTAATATGTGTATCGAGTTCATCAAGCGCTAAAATGGCGCCATTGTTAAGTCTTTTGAGGACATCAAAAAGGTCGTAAATCTTTTTAATCCCGACACTTTCTAGTTCTAAGTCAATTTTATAATGCTCGTACTCAATATATTCATTAACATCGTAATATTCATTATCGCCCCGCGCAAGAACAAGCTTCTTCTCATAACTTAAACGTTTAATGTTTGGTTTAAAGATTTTAAGAAAAGCTTCTTTCTGTTTTAAAGTTTGTTTGTAAAGCGCAAGTTCATCACGATGAATTCGGCGGAAATTAAACCGGTCTTCATGTAAACTTGCTGCGCTTGTTATAATATCACTAAACATATGTGCTTCTTTTAAATGTTCTTCTCGTTTCCGGAAAAAAAGTGTAAACTTTGTGTCACGTGTATCGAGAATTGCCAAGAGCCTTTCGGCAAATGTGAAAAATGGGGCGATAAGTGGCACAAACTCTTCGAGCCCGCTTACGTCTTCATGAACAAAAACACGTTCGCCAAGTAAACTTAAAAAGGAAGACTTATCGAGTAAATTAAGAAATTCACGGTCGGTTACTTCATTAGGAAACTGTTCAACAATCTTGCCGTGTTCGGTTTTAAGTAAAATGTTTTCTTTCGCATATTCATGCGCACGATAACTATATTTTTCTCTATTTAAAAAGAAACGACCTTGCGCATATTTGATTTGTGTTTCATACGTATAAAGTAGAATCTTGCCTTTACTTACTTCCGCGAAAAAGTTGAGATGAAAGTCAATTGATTCACTTTCCTTATTTAAGAGTGTAGCTAGTGTGCGTAACGTTTGTGAATCTTGTAAAAAGTTTGGGTTCATTAATACATATTTCAAAGTCGACAAAGCGTAAATAATCGCCGTTTTACCGCTGCCATTAGGCCCATAAATTGCTTTAACATTATTATCAAGTTCGTCGAAACTTTTCACCTCTTTATTTGCAAATGTTAATTCAATTGGTGCTTTTAAGTTTTTAACACCTTGAATTTTAAAATCTCGTAAAAAAATGCGCATAATCCTTTTCTCTCCTTTACATATACATAATATAATAATATTATAGTGCGGTCAACGGTAAATTAACATATTGTTAAATTTTCTTTTATAATAATTTTTTACTACATCTTTATGTTTGCCTTTCCACAATATTAAAAAGGGACTAACATCTGTTAGCCCCTTAAGTAAATTATCGTTATTGTTATTTAGCTATATTGTTTCTTTTTACTAATGAAGTAATAACCTACGAGTGTAGTTATACTAAACAAACTAATGATAACGGCAGTTGTTAGCGGTGCTTTTGTTGGTGTAACTGTTGGTGATCCTACGAGCCAAGCATCTAGTTCAGCAAGAGAATTAAATCCGTTTGCAATCACCCAGTTAAGGAAACGTGCATGTGCATCATTAAAATCAGCATGTTCTTGAAAAGCTTTTTGTGCATCATAACTCAATTCTTCCCACATTAATGCTGCTTCAATAAACTTTTCACCACATTCTTCTTCATCGCGTTCCGCATCCATCATCCAGTCAGCAAAAACTTTTGCGT
>DASRNI010000004.1:0-25276 GCA_035647455.1 Bacilli bacterium
AATGAGCGCTGTTTACCCGCGGAGAGTGAACTTTATCGCAGCAAAGAAGTTTTTTTATGAGCGACCATTAGGCAGCATTTTGCGGCTTGCACGTGCGATTCCGAAGGCACTGCTTGAACCTGACTTAACGTCAACAATGACAAGTTTACGCACACTGCGCAAAGGGGCAATTTTAAGTTTATTTCCCGAAGGACAAATTACGTTAAGTGGGGAATTTTTAACACCAAGTTTTAGTGTAGCGAAACTTTTAAAAAAGGCCGCTGTTCCTGTTTATATTGTTAAGCATATTAATCCGTATTTAGTGAATCCACCGTGGAATAAAAAAAGTTACCGCGGACGCATTACGACGGAAGTTTACGAGCTCTACACTGCGGAACAACTAGCGACTCTTACCGAACAAGAAATATACGACGAAGTTTACAAAGCACTGCATCATAATCCGTTTGTCGAAAATAAAGTAAAGCGGCAAAAATACCGTGTTAAGGAACTAACGGATATTGATTTAATTCTTTACGAATGTCCCGTTTGTAAAGATGAAACATTAAGTTACCGGAAAAAAACGATTTTCTGCACAAGTTGCGATTACGAACGAACACTTGATCCGTACTGGCAGTTTGGGGATACAAACTTTTATGAACTTTATCTTGCGCAAGAACAAACAATGGAAAACAAAATGAAGCAAGATAAAAACTTTAGTTTAAAAAGTTTTGTCACACTTGAAAGTTTCCGTGGTGATGAAATTGTTACTGTCGGCCACGGGACATTTAAAATGACGCTAGACGCATATTACTTTAGCGGAGAAATTGACGGTTACACGACGGAACTTAAATTTCTGCCTCAACATGTGCCAAGTTTACCAAGCGACACGGGACAAAATGCGCAAATTTATCAAAATGGGCAACTTTATCAGTTCGTTTTTAGTGATCCAAAACTCCCGGTTAAGTTCCGCATGTTTAGTGAAATTAACTATCGCTTAAAAGGTTACAAATAAACGCCAAGTTAATATCGAACTTTATAATACATACCAGCCTACGGCTGGTTTTTTTCTTGGCGTAATATAAAACCGTAGTGAATCACTTCTTTTACTGATGCTTTTATGCATAATTTTCACGAAAATTAGCCGTTAAGAAAACCCTTTCATTGCTTGGATAGGTAAATTTTACCGATATTGTATTAAGATGAAAATGTATCGATTTGTTGCAAAAGGAAGGTAACATCGTGAACAAACGGAAAAAGTATGTACGACGGCGCCACGAATTCTTTGCTAAAAGCGCACGCATTCTCTTCGGTTGGCTCCTTCGCTTAAAACTCGGCTACCGCGGGAAACGGGTCCGTCTCCATAAACAATATAAACCATATTTATTTATTAGTAATCACGTTTCGGCGTTTGATCCAATTTTGTCAACGCTTACGATGGGGGAACAAATTTATTATTTAGCGAGTGAACATATTTTTTCGAAAGGATTTACTTCGCGACTTTTAGAATACACATACGCGCCAATTCCGAAAAGTAAAAGCCAAATTGATATCGCAGCAATTCGGCAAATAATTACGGTGAGTCAAGAAGGCGGCAATGTCGGAATTTATATTGAAGGCAATAGCACAATGACCGGGAACGTCTCAAGCGTCCCTGCGGCGATTGGTAAACTTGCCTTACTTTTAAAAAGACCTATCGTTATTTTTAACTTTGACGTCGGTTACTTGAAAAATCCGCGGTGGAGCATTAGTAAGCGGAAGGGGACATTTAAAGGTGCAGTCAAAGAAGTTTTAAGTTACGAAGACTATAAAGATAAAGATGAACAAGTTTTAAGTGATTACTTAATTAACGCTATAAGCGTTAACGCTTACGAACAAAATAAACATCAAACGTTCCCGGGTAAAAATAATGCGCGCGGACTTGAACGGCTAATTTTTACGTGTCCGGCGTGTAATGGTGTAAACACCCTCTTAACAAAAGGCAACAATTATTCGTGCACGGCGTGCCTTTTTACAATGCATTACGACGCGAAAGGTTACTTGCATAGTGAAAAGTTTTCCGCACCTAAAACAACAATCGCGCTCGACAAAGAAAACAAGTTACGTTACCAAGAACTTTGGCTTAAAAATAAAGAAATGCAGGTCACTGCGCATGCTACGTATAGCGATTTATCGCAAAGGCGCCGCAAAAAACGCGGTGTTGTTCATGTTACGTTTAATAAAGCGGGGCTTCATTTTGCTTTCACAAATAAACAAGCCCCAATCTTTTTCCGAATCGACGAAATTAATATGATTGCGATGGCCCAAAAAGAAAATGTCATTGTTTACTTAAATAATGGGGCAACGAAATTATTACAATTATCACGGCAAACAAAAGCCAGCGCCTATCAGTTCGTTGTTACATTTCAAATTGTTACGAATATTTTAAAATATGAAAAAGCTCATCAAAAAACTAAACGACTAACGCCCGACGCGTTAGGCTTGTAAGGAGGAAACGATGAATTTACTTATAACAACCGACAACTTTGGTGTCTTTTGGTACCCGCTTGTCCAACTTGGCTTTATTGCAGCCTTGTTACTTTTAGGAAATACGTTACGGCGAAAAATTCCGTTTTTACGTAAATTTCTCGTCCCAACCGGTTTAATCGCGGGGTTTTTAGGTCTCGGTTTAAAGTACGTTTTTCTTGCAACCGACATTAATATTGACGGTTTACGTTTAATTGATGAAAACTATATGCATTTTGTCACTTATCACGCCCTTGCCATCGGTTTTATCGCGCTTGGTTTTGTTCAGTCCACAAAACCGCAACAAAAAGACGGTCGGCCACTTAAATCGGGTTTCTTAATCGTTGGCGGCTATTTAATTCAAGGCGTCGTTGGCGTGCTCGCAAGTATTTTACTAAGTCTTGTCTTCGCTAACTATGCGCTTGGTCAAGCACCATACGCTGGTATCTTGTTACCAATGGCGTTTGGCCAAGGTCCTGGTCAAGCCGGTAATATTGGGGGCACGTTTGAAACACTCGCAAACGCTGATGGAACGCTAGCGGCGAACGCTCTTGTTGGGGGCCGTGACTTTGGGCTTAGTCTTGCCGCCTTTGGCTTTATTGTGGCGACAATCATCGGAACGATTTTACTGAACATCATGAATAAAAAAGGTGTTGTAAAGCGTTACGGAGAAGACGAAGTAAATAAAACACGTGAATTACTCATCGTTGATCACGAAGACGAAATTCCCGTCGTTGAATCGATGGATAAATTTACCGTCCAAGTTGCCCTTGTGCTCGGTGCGTATTTAATTACATTTGGTGTACTTAAACTTTTAGACTTTCTTATTGTTGATCTTTTCGGTGTCCAAGCACTGCGTTCAATTTTATGGGGCTTTAACTTTTTATTCGCAATTTTAGTAACTGTTGCCGCTAAAGCGATTATTAAACGACTCCGCAAGCGTGGTTTGATGAAACGACGTTATAACAATAACTACATGCAAAATCGCATCGCGGGAGTTGCTTTTGATATGATGATTACCGCTGGTGTTATTTCGATTAACTTTGGCAAACTTAACGACCCTTCAATGTGGATTCTTTTCGTTGTCCTTGTTGCGTTAGGGTCATTAACAGCGTACATTTATATGCTTATTCTTAGTAAAAAGTATTTTCCCCGGACAAGATGGTACACTTTCTTTGCCTTTTTTGGGCTTTTAACGGGAACAACTAGCGAAGGAATTGCTTTACTTCGTGAAATTGATCCGTATTACGAAAGCCGTGTTGCTGAAGATATGGTGAATGGCGCGGGGATGGCGGCGATTTTTGGGGCGCCGCTCTTAGTAATTGTGATGTTTGTTACCCAAGGCCCGTTATTAATGTGGATTAGTTTTGGGCTTCTTGTTGTACTTTTCACAATTATGATGCTTGGTCTGCATTTCTATACTAGACGCAAAGAAAAAGAGTTAAACAAGTAAATGAAATGCTGAAAGCAACTGAAAACTCTGCTATTTTCGTTTAAACTAATAAAAACACGTTCAATTAAGTTAGTACGGTTTTGTTTACTTTTTGGAGTGGTTTACGCCTTTTTACGTCGCAAGACGAAGTAACCACCAAAGATAGCGAAGGTCATAATTAAGACGTATATATAACCTTCAGCGGTATTAATAACAACGCTTGTTGGTTGTTCATTAGTTTCTTGATCAATTAATTCGTACGGATAAGCGTCACCATTTGCAACAGCCCATGCTTCATAGCGCAGGCGACCATCCGGCATAATGCCGTAATCGCCTTCTTTAAAGTACGTTAATTGCCCGTCACCAACTTTTTCAATCCCATTTTCATTTTCTTCATAAACGTCGTCACTTAATTTAAGTACCATTTCTTTTGCTGGTTCGTAACGCGTGAGACATTGATCTTTATTTGCCGTTTCAAGTAGTTCTGCATAATCTTCACCTTCCTGAACTTCGACAGTTGGAACGTTATTAAGAAGGATTTTTTCAGCAACGCTTAAAGCACTGTTCTTTGGGGTAGGGTCATTAACGAGAAAATCATTAGCGTTATGACGTGTATCAACTACTTCACCATCAACAAATTTACGTTGATAAGAGCGTACGTTCGTTCCCCCTGTTCTTCTAGCACCGAGCGCAAAGATAGTGCTTGTCCCGCCGCCACCAAGGAAATCAATCATTTCGGGGATTTCATCCATGTCAGTTTCACCATTAATCGAAAGGGCAACATCACTCTCATCTCGCTGATAAGTTAATGGCGTAGCACTATTAACAAGGGCAACATATAAGTCAGTTGCTCCCATGTTGCGCTGGCCATATAAGTCCGCTAGTGGTAAATCAACACCCGTTGAACCACCGGTATAAAAATGGACAAGAAAGTAACTTTTTGGTTGAATTATTCCTTCTAAACTAATTACTTTAAACGTGGCAGTATTTGTCGTTGCCGAATGTTGGAGTGATTTGCCAGCTAAATTAATCGACTCATCACTTGCGTTGTAAAGTTCAACGAAGTCACTCTTAAGTGGTGCATTAGTATTACCGCCACCACCGTAAACTTCACTAATTTTCAGTGCATCACGAAGTGTGATTTCTTTAACATTAATCGTATAAGAAGCACTTTCTGTTTGTGAAATTGATGTTTCGGGGCCGGTTTGTTTTTCATGTGTAAAAGTAATGTTAACTGTTTGTTCACCGGTAACAGTTAAAAGTTCACTTGCTTCGTAATCACTTTGATAGTTACGAACAACTTTTGAACTACCATCACTAAAATAAGCACGAACAGCAAGTCCAGCAAAGGAAAAGGCATCTTCTTTAAAGTATGTTTTCTTGACGTTTTCCGTATTAAGTTCAAGATGCGTTAAATCTAATAAACGGAATGAGTCACTATATAGACCTTTTGACGAAGTTTCGGTTTCGGTTGAAGCACCTGGTGCAGCGGAGTTAATCACTGCAGAATCAAACGCAATCCGTGCCCATTCGGGGTGATCAATAAATGGATTCCGATTTTTTTGGAAGTTAAGTGCAATTAAATCATTGCGGCGAATTTCAAAATCACTCACCGGATCTTCTTCGTTCCATTGTAATAATGTTTCTAAGTCACCAGCTAAACCCGGAAAACCTGGTAGCGCAGTACGAGCACTTGGTGAACCATTAGTGAGCGCTAAACTCGGGCGTTCATCATCAACATATTCATAGTAACGGGCAGCCATATAAAACATTGCCCGCGCAATATCGCCCTTAAACTCATCAAGTGGTTCAAAGACTTTAGCGTCGTAACCATCGATTTTACCGTTATAACCAGATATATCACCTTTATCATTTGGATAACCTTTGCGGTCAATTGTCGGTGTTGCGTAGTTATAGTTGCTGTGGGCTTGTTGGTTACCAAGTCGGTCACTTGGCCATAAAGCATGGAGATCACTACCAGCACCCATGCCGCGGCCGTAATAACCAAGACTTTGCGCCCAAATATGTTCTTTATCAAACGTAACTTTCCCGCCTTCTTCATTGCGATATTTATCTGCGGTATTGATATCATCATTATAATCAGCGTATAGTTTAACTAAATACGGATTATCGTCACCTTCACTTTCATCTGTTGTATGCGTAAATTTATAACTTTCTTCTTGAGCCGCTGTTAGGGGACTAAAATCCCAATTACGGTCGGTAATTTTATAAACAGGACCAAGTGACGCGTATGTATATTCTTCGTGATCACGAATATTATCATAAAGTGCGGCAAGAAGAGCATCACCTTTCAGCCCGTTAACATCCGCTTTATCACGACTACCATCATAATAAGCATTAACATCAGCATCTGTTGGTTCACTTAAATCAAGCTTTCTTGTTCCAAGCTCACCAGCGACGGGTGTATAAGCTGGTGGCGCTCCTTCTTCAGCACTTACTTTTGTATTTGTTACGCTTAACCCGCCAAAAAGTAAAGCAAAGTTAATAAATATTAAACTAAATTTCTTTTGCATTTTTTAAAACCTCCAGAGCATATAAATTAAATTTTATAAGCATATTATTATAAACAATATTCTGCTTTTTTGCCGTGCAAACGAACCAAAATCCCGTTTTATCGCTAAATTTTACCGATTAAGCAACTTTTTTCTGTTTTAGGTTAGCAACTTTTCGCTGTGGTGCACTCTTTACGTTTATTTATATAAACGGAATAAAAGTAATTTTTCCCACTTTTTTTTATAAATTCGTTGCAAGATGTAAGGGCTTTTATGTTATTATATATTTACAAAGGAGATTTGCATATGCCAAAAGTTAAACTGCATAGCATTGGAAAACGCTATGAAGGTAACGAAAATTTTAGTGTTACCGATTTTACCCTTGATATTAAAGAAAAGGAGTTTATCGTTTTTGTTGGTCCTTCGGGATGTGGAAAATCAACAACGTTACGGATGATTGCCGGACTTGAAGATATCACAACTGGTGATCTTTACATTGACGGTGCGCGGGTCAACGACCTTGCCCCAAAAGATCGCGGGATTGCGATGGTCTTCCAAAGTTACGCCCTTTATCCGCATATGAGTGTGTACGATAATATGGCGTTTAGTTTACGAATTAAACGTTTCCCCCAAGAAGAAATTGATCGCCGCGTTCGTGAAGCTGCGAAAATTCTCGAAATTGACCACTACTTAGAACGTAAACCACGCGCCCTTAGTGGCGGGGAAAGACAGCGTGTTGCCTTAGGTCGCGCGATTGTCCGCCAAACCGAAGTTGTCTTAATGGACGAACCGCTGAGTAACCTTGACGCGAAACTACGTGTCCAAATGCGGAGTGAAATTATTCGCTTACATAATCAGCTCGGCAGTACGACTGTTTATGTCACGCACGACCAAACGGAAGCAATGACGATGGCTGATCGGATTGTCATTATGAAAGATGGTTACATTATGCAAGTTGATTCTCCAATTGATGTATACCATAATCCAAACAACTTATTCGTCGCGAGCTTTATCGGTTCACCACCGATGAACTTCCTTGATGTTAAAGTAACGAAGGACGCGCTTGTTTTTGGTAAAGTCGAGCGTCCGGAAGTTAAGGAAGAAGTCCTTGAAGAAGCCGTGGAAGAACTTGAAGTCGCACCAAAACGACGTAAACTCTTCAAACGGAAAGCAAAAGACGAAAACGGTAATGGGGACGAAGACGAACTTTCACGTGAATTTAAAGAAGCGGTTGTTAGTCGCCCTGATGACGTCTTTGTGGAAACCGGTAAAATGCCGTTATCACCCGAACTTAAAAAGCGACTTAAAGATCACATCGGTAAACGGCTTGTGCTTGGTGTTCGTCCGGAAAACATTAATTACGCCGATACTGATTTAGGCGCGAAATATAAAGAAGCAAACTTCAACATGAAAATCGAAGTTAGTGAACTTCTTGGTAACGAATACATTTTACATGGTCACTTTATGGGCCAACGCATCATTGCGAAAGTTCTTGTTCATCCCGAACACCGCCTTGATATTGGTCAATCTTTAGACTTAGTGCTTGATCTTGATAAAATCCACTTCTTTACCGTTGATGACGCGGATAAAGTGACAAAACTTCATCCAGCCGAACAAAACTTACGTATTGTTTAGTAATGCCTAATAGGCAGTTATTAATAAACTTGTGTAAACAAAAATTTACATAGAATTAAAGTCGTTTTGACTTAATTCAAAAAAAGAAAGGAGAAATTTATGTTTAAACACAAAAAATTCTTACCGCTCATCGTTGCTGTTTTAGCACTTGCTGGCTGTGGGGGAATTGATGATTCTTCAGACAAGGATCCCGTAACATCAGTTCCAGCAAGTAGTGAAACTTCAACTGATGGTAGCACAAGTACACCAACACCTGATCCAGGTGGACGTCCACGAATCAAACTTTCAGTTTGGGGACCACTAGAAGAAAAACCAGTGTATGAAGCACTCGCAGCAAAATTTGCTGTCGAGTACGAAGAATACGTTGACTTCTCAATTCGCTACGGTGAAATGGGCGAAGATAATGCCGCAACCGAAGTTCTCGGTGACGTTGACGTTGCTGCTGACTTATTTATGTTTGCGGATGACCAATTCGCACAACTCGCGCAAAAAGGCGTTTTGTCCGAACTACCAGCAGCTTATGCTAATAAAGTTAGTGCCCGTGACACTGATAGTGCCATTAGCGCTGCTACATTTAAAAACCATGAAGGTGAAGATGCACTCTTTGCGTTCCCAGTTACCGCTGATAACGGCTACTTCCTTATTTATAACAATGAATATTACACCGAAGAAGACGTTAAAACACTTGACGGTATCTTAGCGAAAGTTACCGAAGACCATAACTTTGTACTTGACTTAGGTAATGGTTACTATGCCATGAGTTTCTTAATGGATATGGAAACAATTACGTATGACTTTGATACAGAGCTACACTCAACAACGTTCAACACGCCAGAAGCAGTTGACGCAGTTGATGGGGCAATTGATGCAATTCGCCCACTCTACAATAAAGGTTTCTTAAGTGAAGACTTTAATGATGCTGCACTTAACGACTTAAAAGACGAAGAAGATAACTACGTTGTTGCCGCTGTTACCGGAAACTGGAACATTGAATTACTTAAAGAAAACTTAGGTGATAAACTTGGCGCAACAAAACTTCCAACCTTTAAGCCACGGAGCTGGAAAGAAGGCGACCCAGAAATTCAAATGGGTGCTTTTGCCGGTAGTAAATTACTTGGTGTTAAAAGCTCAACGCCGCACAAAGACTGGGCACTTCTCTTTGCTGACTATATTACTGATGAAGCCGGCCAACTCGAACGTTACACAATTCGTGGTGGTGGTACAAGTAACTTAGCACTACTTGATAGTGAAGTATTTGCCGAAGAACCAGGCTTGCGTGCTCTTGCCGAACAAGCCCCATACGCAATTCCGCAAGGAAAGAGCGTTGGTGGAAAGTTCTGGGATGCCGCGAGCGCAGTTGGTAACTTCATTTTAGAAGAACCAGAAGCTGAAGATGACCGCTATGGCATGACGACACAACAAGTTCTTGATGCTTTCGTTGATGCATTAACAAAATAAATTGGAAAACAAATTAGGGGCTAGCTTTGCTAGCCTCTTCTTTGCAGTGTGAGGTAATAATATGGAACAAAATGAAATAAACCGTATCCCGGAAGTTGAACCTTTGACGCAAGGGAAATGGTTACTATTATCAGGAAAAGAAACGCTACTTAAGTTACTAAAATTTATTGTCGGTATTTTTGTTCTTTTTGGACGCACGTTTTATAATATACTTCGCGGGATTTATAAAGGAATCATTAAACTTGGTCTTTTAATCCGTGACTTTAGTGTTAAAACGTATAAACAATTTACGCGTGGTGGTTGGCGCACAAAACTCTCCTACTTCTTGATGGGGAGTGGCCATTCCTTTATGGCGCGACCAATTAAAACAATTATTTATTTAGGAATTCAAATAGCATTTTTTGTCTTTATGTTTATTCCCGGCGGGGGCATATATTGGGTTAAGCAAATTACAACACTTGGTACTGTTGCGAGTATTCAAGTGCCGGGTTACTGTAGTCACCCGTTTCTCAAAGACCCGTGTCCCGAAGAATATTTAACATATGAAACGAAGTTTATGGATGACTCGATGCAGATTATGTTATTTAGTGTCGCCGTGATTATTTTAATTATTGTCTTCCTTGTTATTTACTTCATTAGTGTTGATGGTGTATATAAAGCTGAACAAGTTTACGCACCAGTTAAAAAAGATTATAAAGAACGTAAAAAAGTTGCCGTTACGGAAGAAACAACTGAATTAAGCTTTGTTAATAAACTTAAACTACGCTTATCCGGTTGGTATAAAAGTAACTATAAAGCGAGTGAAGTTAGTGACACTCCAGAAAAGCCGGTCTTTAAAAATCCGCTGCCGACATTTGTCGATGAATTGCGGCGACTCTTAAATGACCGCTTCCACTTTGCAACGCTTTCAATTCCAACAATCACGATTACAATCTTTACGGTTCTCCCCCTTGTCTTTATGATTTTACTCGCCTTTACGAACTTCGATAAAGCGCACGGGCCACCGAATACACTCTTTACGTGGGTCGGTTTTGATACGTTTAGAAAACTGTTTACGACGAAAGGTAGCGCAAGCTTTGGTAGTGCGATGTGGGCGATTCTTAAATGGACGTTCGTCTGGGCGTTCTTCGCGACATTTAGTAACTACATTGGTGGCTTACTTTTAGCGATGGTCATTAACCGTCGTTCGATTAAACTGAAAAAGCTGTGGCGGACAATGTTTGTTATTTCAATCGCTGTTCCGCAGTTTGTAACGTTACTCTTAATGAGTCAATTATTAAAAGATAACGGCCCGCTCAATATGACGTTGCGGCAGTGGGGGGTTATTGACGAATCAATTCGTTTCTTAAGTCGAAAGACGAATGCCCGGATTACGGTCATTCTTGTTAACCTGTGGATCGGTGTCCCGTATACGATGCTTGTTACGAGCGGTATTTTAATGAATATTCCAAGTGACTTATACGAAAGTGCCCGGATTGACGGGGCGGGACCAGTGACACAGTTCTTTAAAATTACGTTACCGTACATGCTTTTTGTTACGGGACCTTACTTAATTACGTCATTTATCGGTAATATTAATAACTTTAACGTGATCTTCTTCTTAACTGGGGGTGGCCCAACTTCGGGCAGCTTCGGGGTTAATTACGGTCATACTGATATTTTAATTACGTGGCTCTATAACTTAACCGTCGGCGGCGCTGAACAAGAATACGCCGTTGGTAGTGCACTCGGAATCTTTATCTTCCTTATTAGTGCCTTTATTACATTAACGCTATACAGTCAAACAAGTGCTGCTCAGCAGGAAGGAGATTTCGCATAATGAATAACAATTTAAACGTGAACGGTCAAAGTGCAAAGCGCGTAAGTAAATTTAAAGAACACTTAAAAGCACGTCTCACAATTTTAAATCTTGTTGTGATGGCCGTCTTTAGTATTGCTGCGCTCTTAATTTACTTTTACAGTGCAACACTGAAGTTTACCGATGTTAATCAACCAAACTTAATTGTTTGGGGCTTACTCCATGTTCCCTTTAGTTTAATTACGGGGATAATCTTTGCGTATTTGCTTGATTTACTGCGCATTTTAATGCGTAACCAGCGTTATGCACGCGTACTAATTAATAGTTTACTTTACGTATTACTCGTCGTCCTTAGTGTCGTCTGGGTTTTCCCCTTCGTCTGGCTTGTCGCAAATTCACTACGCGGTGAAGCGACCGGACCAGTTCGCTATTTATTCCCAAAGGAATGGACGTTTAATAACTATGTCAAACTATTCCAAGACGTTGATATGCCGTACGTCAAATGGTTTACAAATACACTCATTGTCGCAACATTTACGAGTATTCTTTCGACAATTATTGTGTTACTTACAAGTTATACGTTTAGCCGTCTTAAATTTAAGAGCCGAAAAGGCATTATGCAGTTACTCATGATTCTCGGCATGTTCCCTGGTTTCATGGCGATGATTGCGATTTACTTTATTTTAAAAACAATTGGCTTACTGCCGGGGACCGCGATTGCGGAAGTTCCCGTCGCTAACTATTTAATTAGTCTTATTTTAGTTGGCTCGAGTGGCGCGGCAATGGGCTATCTCGTTAGTAAAGGCTACTTTGATACGATTAGTAAATCAATCGACGAAGCCGCGGAAATTGATGGGGCAAATAAAGCACAGATTTTCTGGCATATTATTTTACCAATGTCGAAGCCAATCGTTATTTATACCGCTCTCACGAGCTTTATGGGTCCGTGGGGTGACTATATCTTTGTCGCAACGATTACAAAAACACGCAAGGAAGCGTGGAGTGTTGCGCGGGGACTTTATGAGATGCTTAATGGCCAAGGACGGATCGGTCAGTACTTTACATTGTTCTGTGCTGGTGCCGTCTTAATCTCCATTCCTATTACTGCCTTATTTGTCTTTATGCAACGTTACTACGTTAGTGGAGTAACGGGAGGGGCAGTTAAAGGTTAATGAAAAAACAGCATTGGCAACTACTTCTTCTTTCCAGCTTATTACTGCTTAGTGGCTGTGACTTAACAAGCTCGAGTAGTGCGCAGAGTACGGAAGAAAGTAGTGTAGAAAGTAGTAAAACATCTTCGAGTGACACGACAAGCGAAGCAAGTACTTCACTTTTACCACCCGAAGATTATGAGCTCGATGAAATGATCACAAATAAAGATGGCAGTGTTTATTATGAAATTTTTGTGCGAAGTTTCGCTGATAGTAATAACGACGGCAAAGGCGACTTACAAGGAATTGCAAGTAAAATTCCGTACTTAAAAACGCTTGGTGTTAAAGGGCTTTGGCTTACCCCAATTCATCCTTCACCAAGTTACCACGGTTACGATGTTGAAGATTATTACGGAATTAATAAAGATTTTGGCACACTAAGTGACTTTGATCACTTAATTACGACCGCGAATAATCATAATATTGATATTATTATTGACCTTGTCTTAAACCATAGTTCAAGTACCCACCCGTGGTACATTGAAGGCCGCAACCGTTTTCGTAGTGGCAATTACGACGCAAATGACCCGTACGACAAGGCCAACTGGTATAACTTTTACTGGAGCGGGAATAATGTTAAAGCCGCGGCTGTTTTTGGCGACTGGATGCCGGACTTAAACTTAGAAAACCCGGCGTTACGCGAAGAAATACGCGCGATTACGCATTTCTGGCTTGATCGCGGTGTCAAAGGTTTTAGGCTTGACGCGACAAGTCACTTTTATCCAACCGACTCTGGAAATGTGCAGTTTTTAGAATGGTTTACAAATGTTGTTAAAGAAAAACGCCCAGACTATTATAACGTTGCGGAAGCGTGGATTAGTTTTAGCCGTCAAAAGCAATATTATAACGGGATTGAATCGCTCTTTAATTTTAATACAGCCGGAAGCGGTGGCCTTTTTATTGATAGCATTACGAAAGGACGCGGTGATGTGCTCGGCCGTGACTTAGAAAACTATTACGCGGATATGCGTGAAGTTAATCCGGAAGGACTCATGAGCAACTTCTTAAGTAACCACGATATGGACCGCTCGAGCAGAATGTTTTTAATGGATTATGAAGAGCGGCAAAAACTCGCCGCAAGTATGTATTTATTAACGCCTGGTGTCCCGTTTATGTATTACGGTGAAGAAATTGGCTTAAAAGGTTCACGCGGCGCAGCACAAACTGATGCCGACCGTCGTTTACCAATGATTTGGCAACGTGTGGGCGACGAAGACCGGACGGACGTTCCCCCTGGAACAACGTATAATATGCGTGAACAAGTTCAAGAAGGCGTTAAAGAAGGATTAGAAACACCATTTAGCTTACTGAACCATTACCGAAAAGTAATTAATATCAGAAACCGCTATCCGTGGTTTAATTTCGCCGACTTTACGAATCTTCCGCTTAATTCACGCCAACTCGCCGCATTTAAAATAAATGACCGTGATAATAAAAATGATGCGCTTTATATTGTCCATAATTTACATAATGACGCCCGTTCAATTAGTGTCAGTGAATTAGGCGACATTGAGCTTTATATTGATGACGAACTATTTACTGATGGTGTCCGCGCTGAAATCGTCGATGACACATTAATTATTGGTAAATATTCTTCCGTTATTTTAAAGGAGAAAACAAATGCGTAAAGCTGGTATTTTACTCGCTGTAAGCAGTTTACCAAGCCGGCACGGTATTGGTGACTTTGGCAGTGACGCCCGCGAGTTTTTAGTGTTAACAAAAAAGATGGGCTTTAAAATCTGGCAGATTTTACCAATTAATCCGGTTGGTTACGGTAACTCACCATATCAACCGTTTGGCAGTAAACCGTTTGATGAACTTTATATTAATCTTGATTATTTAGTGGAGGAAGGATTACTTAAAGATAATATTCCAAACTACTTCGCAAGGCGCCGTGTAACGCATTACGATAAAGTGCGGACATTTAAACTAAAATATTTACGCCGCGCGTTTAACAAGGCGAAAAAAGGTAACTTAAGCGCCTTTAATCTGTGGGTTAGTCAAAATAGTTGGGTGTATAATTACGCAGTCTTTATTACGTTTAAAAAAGCGAACGACTTAGTGCAGTGGCACTACTGGCCGAAAGATATGCGCGAATGGATTAGAAATAAAAATGTTGACTTAACAAAGTATGAAGACGACATTATGTTTGAAATGTGGCTCCAGTATGTTGCGTATGACCAGTGGCAAAGTTTAAAAGCGTTTGCCAATGACTTAGGGATTGCCATTATGGGCGATATTCCGATCTATGTCGGGATTGATTCGATTGATGTTTGGGAAAACCCAAGTGCGTTTATGCTTGACGAAGATTACTTTTCAACCTTTGTCGCCGGCGTGCCTGGTGACTATTTCAATGCTGACGGTCAACTGTGGGGTAATCCGCTTTATGACTGGGAATACTTAGAACAAACAAAGTTTGCTTTCTGGATTGACCGGCTTGGTTACTCAATGAAACTTTATGACTATATCCGCATTGATCACTTCCGCGCCTTTGATTCATATTGGAAAATTCCTGCGGATAGCCTAACCGCGACAAACGGTGAATGGGCGTATCCACCAGGGTATGCACTCTTTGACGAAATATACCGTAAACTGCCGACAATTAAAATTGTCGCTGAAGATTTAGGCGACTTACGCCCGCAAGTACTCGAACTTCGTGATCACTATAATTTGCCCGGGATGGAAATATCACAGTTTACATTTAATCCGCTTGAACCGTACGGTAATTGGCCGGTTAATCGGCTTATTTACCCCGGTACACATGATAACTCGACAATTCGGGGCTGGTTTGGGCAAAAAGACAAAGAATTTATGCGCAAGGCGCGTAAACGGCTTAAAGAGCTTGGTTTTAATGATTATCGCGGCTTTTACGATAACTTTATCGCATATAACTTCGGCAGTGACGCGAAGTACTGCATTATTCCAATGCAAGATATATTACGCTATGGTGAATGGAGCAAAATGAATTCACCAAGTACAATTGGTTCCCCAAACTGGGAATGGAAAATGGTTAATTTTGATGGTTTTAAAAAGGAAAGTGACTTTTTGAAGACATTAATTAAAAAATACAATCGTTAAGAAAGGAGAATTTTATGCGAAAATTTTTAACGAAACTATTGTTCGCTGGCGGTCTCTTGCTCGGTGCAACAGCGTTTTTACGCCCAGTACAGCAAGCAGAAGCCATTCGTCCCCCTGTGACGAAAAGCGAAGTTGTGCGCACAAGTCTCGACCCGAATAAAGTGTACGCTGAAAAGACACTCGTCTTCCACTTACACTTACAAGGGAAAGATGGCGACGCAGGTTATGACCCGTATGACTTATGGATTTGGGGGGAAAACCAAGGAGGCGTAGCTCACGACTTCCTATATTGGGATGGCTATTACGGCGCCGCACTTTTTGTCCCACTTTCAAATTACCATGATCAAACACAAATAAATATTATTCTTCGACCGGGCAATAAAACATGGGAAGGCCAAGGACCTGATATTAATTTAAAAATCGCTGATTATATTTACGACGAAACAACAAATGCAGTCCATTTTTATTTGCTAAATCGACGTCCAAATGTTTATCGGACTGCCGATGATGCAATGGATGATCAAGTTTATACTGCCGAATTTAGTGCAGAGAAGAGTATTCGTGTATCAACTAACTATGAGCCGGCTAGTTATAATGTCAAAAAAGATAATGACAGCGTTATTAGTGGCCAAGCGAGTGGTGCTAGTTACAGTGCAGCAAACTTCGAATGGATTACTAACATTAATCTTGGAGCAAGTCATAATACAGACTTACTCTCCAAGTATGAAGTTGAAATAACATTCAAAGATAGTGGTAAAACAGCAACTGCTCTAGTTTCATTGGACGGTTTATTTGATACCCCGTTTTTCATTAGTCAAATGACGTATGATGGCGATGATCTTGGTGTGACATATACACCGACAAAAACAACGATTAAAGCATGGGCACCAACAAGTTTAAACCTTAAACTTCGCCTTTTTGATAATGGAACGCCGGAACAAGTTAGTGCATCCAAAGGAAGCGATGTATATACCGAACACAACTTCGTACGTGGCACAAAAGGTGTGTGGACGGTTGAACTTGACGGCGATATGCACGGAAAGTACTATACGTTCATGAACTCTTTGCCAACCGGCGAAATTGAACTTGTTGATCCGTATGCGAAAGCGGCGGGTGTTAACGGTGTTCGCGGGATGATTGTTGACTTTAGTAAAACAAATCCAACCGGCTGGGATGCTGTTAACTATAGTGTTAAAAAGCAAACAGAAATCGTTCCTTACGAACTTCACGTGGCGGACTTAACTGCTGATAGCACTTGGACCGGTAGCGAAAGTAACCGGATGCTTTATGGCGGTTTAATTGAAAGCGGTACAACGTACACGAAAGGTGGCGTTACCGTTAAGACCGGATATGACCATATTTTAGAACTCGGTATTAACGCTTTACAAATACTTCCGTTTTATGACCAAGAAAACGACGAAGTAAATAAATCATTTAACTGGGGCTACAACCCGAAAAACTTTAACGTCCTTGAAGGAAGTTATAGTGCTGATCCTTATGACGGACTTGTCCGTATTCGTGAATTTAAAAACGTTGTTAAAGCGTATGCAAGTCACGATATTAGGATTATTATGGACGTTGTTTATAATCACGTCGCGAGTATGTCCGCGCATAGTTTCAGTAAACTCGTGCCGAACTACTACTTCCGCTTACGTCCGGACGGTTCACCCGACAACTCAAGTGGTGTCGGTAACGTTACGGCAAGCGAACGCATTATGATGGAAAACTTTATGCGTGACAGTGCAGCGTTCTGGGTTGATGAATATAAAATTGGTGGTTTCCGTTATGACTTAATGGGACTCCACACAACGAAATCAATGAACGCTGTCATGAACAAAGTTAAACAAATTCGTCCGGACATCATCGTTTACGGTGAAGCATGGGATATGAACCAACTTGCTGGTGTTCCGGAACTTGCGACACAAGCAAACGTTTACAAAGTTCCTGGCGTTGGTGCGTTTAACGACCAAGTACGTGATGCAATTATGCCAAACAGCAACGCCCGTGGTTGGCTCCAAATGTCGAAAAATCAACTTGAAAGTAACGTAACGATGCGGCGTCGAATTACTGATGCTTTGCTCGGTAAATTAACTGGCGGGCCAAGTGACCCCGTCCAAGTAATTAACTACGTTGCATGTCACGATAACCATACACTTTATGACCGTGTCGTACAGGCGGGTGCGGGTGACTTTGATCTCGACCGCTTAATGGCGCAGAGTGTCCAAGCTGATTCACTTGTTCTTTTAAGCCAAGGTGTCAGTTTCATTCACGCTGGTAGCGAAATCTTACGTTCGAAACCATTACCTGGTGGCGGCTTTGACCATAACTCATATAAGAGCAGTTACGAAATTAACAGCATTAAGTGGGATGAAAAAGTAACAAACCTGGCTGCGTTTAATAATTACGTTGAACTAATCAACTTAAAACGCGATAGTGCAGCGTTTAATTACAACACGCGCGCCGCAATTGACGCGAACGTCAGTGTCAAGTTTGGTGACGAAGTTGGCTTTGGTAATAACGTCATTAAAATGACGACGAAAGACGCGAAAGATAGTTATGTCGTCTACTTTGTCGGTTCAACAACACGCGAAAACATTACGGACTTAACAGGTCTAGAAATTGTTCTTGATACAAGTGGCACACTTGAGCCAGGCACAATCGTTGATGGACGTATCCGTGTTGGCAGTAACACAACAATCGTCGCGAAAGTTCACCGTCCTGGTAGTGAAGATCCAGTCGATCCAAGTGATCCCGATGATACTTCAAGCGAACCCGGAACAAGTGAACCAGGAATAAGTGAACCAGGCACAACTGAACCCGGTACGAGCGAACCTGGAGCAAGTGAACCTACTACTTCAACACCATCAACTGGTGACGACGATAAGACGGAACCAAAACGCGGCTGTGGTGGCACAATTGCTACGAGTATTTCACTCTCATTTGTCTTACTCTTATCACTTGGCGCACTGCAAAGTAAACGCCGTAAATTAAAATAATTTAAACTTTTTATTTAACACTTTTGGAAATGCTTACTTAATTGACAGTAAGCGCTTCCAAGGTGTATAATATATACACCTAAACCATTTGGGAAAACAAAAACATAAAGGAGAAAATATGAAAAAATTACTTAAAGGTTTATTAGCGCTTGGCCTTTTAGCCGGTGCGCTTACAGGCTGTGGTAAAGTCGACCCAACAAGTAGTGCTGACCCAGTTTCAAGTGATCCAGTAACAAGTGTTGTTGAATCAAGTGAACCAGCTGAAGAGTCTTCAGAAGAAACTCCAGTCGTCACACACTACGTTGAATTTTATTATTTTGACGTTGGCGCACTTTACTTAGAACTTGAAGTTGCCGATGGCGAAAAAGTTGCAAAGCCTGATGATCCAGCACGTGCTGGCTATATTTTTGAAGCATGGTTTGACATGGCAACCGAAGAAGAATACGATTTTGACGCACCAGTCGTTAGTGACTTAGAACTATACGGTACGTGGGATCGTGAATTCGTTGAAGATGAGCGTGACTTCCACGTTGCCGGAGATATGGCAAACACTGATCTCAGTTACATTGACTGGAACGACTCAGTACTCGAAGAAATTGATGAGCGTTCATACTTAGAAAAAGCCGAAGGTGTTAACCTCTACTCAATCGAACTTGAAATTGGTTATCTCGGTAAATTTAAAGTTAAAATTCCAGGACGTCCATGGGACAGTGATACAGAATTTGACTTCACGCATATCGCGGAAGCAGATCAACACGATTACTTACAAGAAGCTGACCACAGAAACATTCAAGTTGTTGACGCCGGTCTTTACAAAATTGAAGTTGAAAGTACATACTTATGGGCAAAAGTTACGCGCTTAGGCGACGTAGGTGAAGAATCAGGCGCCCGTCCAACACCAGAAGAAGGTGAAATTCCTGAGTGGGGTGTTGTTGGCACAGTTAACGGTTGGGGTTCAGAACCTGACTTAGAACTAGAATATGATGCTGACGGTGAATTCTACCTCGGCCGCGCCCTCTACTTACCAGAAGATGCTGAAGTTAAACTTCGCGCTGATAATACATGGGGTGTTGAGTGGGGTTCACACGAAAATAACAAACTTGATGCAGAATTATTCGAACAAGGTCTCCAAGGTGAAGAAGATGACGAACCAGGTGAAATTAACCCAGGCGCAAACATTACTGTTTTAGTCGGTGGATATTACACTGTTTACTTTGAAGATGCTGGTGAAGAATCATTCCTTGCGATTGAACCATTATCATTTGCCCTCCGCGGTGACGCAATTGCCGAAACCGGTTGGGGTGCAGACAGTGACAAACTCGAACTCATTAGCGCAGAAGACGGTGAATTCGTTTACGAAGGCACATACGAATTTGGCGTTGGTGAATTCAAAGTTAAATTCGCAGCTCTCGAAAAATACGAAGGCTGGGATATCGCGTTTGGTGGCGGTGAAGAAGGCGGAGATAACTTCGTCCTCGACGCAGCAGGAACATATAAAGTCACACTTGAAGTTGAACTTCTTGAAGGCGAATTCGTTGGTGTTGCATCATACGAATTAGTACCATAATTATTTAGTACGATAATAATTAGTATTTATTAATTATCCTAAATGGTTAAGACCCGCTGCGGCGGGTCTTTTTTTCACCCGCTTCTCTTGCTCTAAATTGACTTAACATTAATTTTTACTATATAATAGTAATTACGATGGCACACAAGGAGTAACAAAATGAAAGTTAAAAAGTATTTATTTTCTTTATTTTTATTAAGTGGTTTATTAGTCGGTTGTAATTTTGGTTTAGCAAAAGAGTCGAGCGAACAAAAATCAAGTAGCGCCGCTCTAAGTAGCGAAACGAGCATCACAACGGAAGAAACAAGTTCCCCAAGTGAAGAAGTTAGTGAAGACATATCTGAAGACGTTAGTGAAGACGTAAGTTCCGAAACTAGCGACGTCACGGAAGAAAGCACTTCTACTCCTTCGTTACCAAGTGAAGACGCTGAAATGTATTTTCTCGCTTTTTGGCTTGACGAATTTTCGGGTACACCTTACGCGGAATACGAATTAGCGAAAGGAACACTAATTACATTCCCCGCACCACCAACAAGAGCCGACTATACGTTTGACGGTTGGTACTTAGAAGATAGCCGCGTACCGTTTGCGGAATATACACCAATTAGTGACGATACTGATCTATATGCCAAATGGCAAAGCGACTTAGCGACGGACGGTAAGTTTGCCCTTGTTGGTGACCTTAAAAATAGTAATTTAAGTAGCGTGAACTGGGAAACAGATAGCCCTGACGGCTTTCTTAATCTTAGTGGTGACATCGGTTTTTACGAAATAACGCTTGAACTTGGTTATGGCGCAGAATTTAAAATTCGCGAAACTGGTTTAGGTTGGGACGGCATTGTCCTTGATTACCACAACATTAACGAAGGCGACCGCACGAGCTACATTAGTGAGTCAGGTGAATTTGGCGGTAATATCCACATTAATAGTGCCGGCACGTACTTTATTGAAGCAGCACCTAGTGACGGCTACTTATATATTGAAATTATTTCGACTGATGTTAGTGAAGGTGTCGTTATTGAAGACTTACCTTTACTTGCTGGTTTACGACTCATTGGCGACTTAAATGACGCTGAGTCGACTGTTACGTGGGACGTCGCCCCGTACGACGAAAGTGCGCTTTTTGATAAAGTTAGTGACTACGTCTTTACGAAGGAAGTAAATATAAATGCGGACGGCGCTTTTAAAATTAAAGAGCCCGGCCTAGATTGGGACGAAGGCATTGAAGTTAATTACGGTAATATTTGGGTAAATGACCGCAAAGCATTTATCGCGATGGGTGAGCATAGTAATATTGTTATTAACACCGATGGTCGCTATTTATTAACTGTAACCGTACGTGCGGTACCACGCCTAGTCATTGAACAAATTTAAACTTAATGAACAAACGCAAAATCATTGAACGTGAATTTCCAAATATTGTCACCGCTTCTTACGGGAAGCGGCTTGGCGCTTTTTTGCTCGACTTACTTTTTATCGTGATTGTCGCTCTCTTAAGTTTTAAACTAATCGAATATGTTTATTATACGAATGAGCGCGGACAAAATAATGCGACTTTTCATTATTCAGTTAAGCGTGATTCCGGGCTTTTTTATTTTAATGACGAAACTGAAGATTTAATTACGTTTACGCGCGATATTAACTTAACTGACGGTGCGGTTAGTAATGAATTCGTTTATTTAAATGGTCTTCGTTACTTTTATGAAGAAAGCCGTGTGCTTAGCGAGCTTAATGAAGAATATTACAACACGAAAATTTTTGAATACGAAAAATCGTACTATTACGATCAAAACGCTGACTTTAATTTCGAAGAAATGGTTTTAAAACTTAATAAAGATAATTCTTTATTTACAGTCGACGCTAATGATGTGATTAGTTTTAAAACACAAGCAGAACTCGGTATTGCTGAAGAAACATACTACAAAGCACTTAAAAATGAAACGTGGCTCGAACTTTACACGCACGCACAAAATGACTTAGAAAAATCAAGTATCTTTATCGCTTCAAGGAAACCAATTGTCGACTTTCTTCTCTTTAACAGCGCACTAAGCACGTTTATTGGAACAATTGGGCCACTATTACTCTTTCCTTTACTGATGAAACACGGCCGGAGTTTTGGGAAGTATCTTTTAGGACTCGCCGTTGTAACAACGGAAGGCTACGAAATAAGCACACCAAAAACTATTGCCCGTTTTCTTGTTACGGGGCTTGGCGAACTCGCGCTTAACTTTTATACGTTCTTTATCCCGATCTTTTTAACAACTGGGGTTTTAACGATTACAAAAAATAGCCGCTCGCTTCATGACTTAATTACGGGAACTTTTGTCATTAATGCTGAAGATTCTAAAGTCTTTAAAAATGCTCTTGATGAACGGAAGTATCACGACGCGAAATCACGCGACGAGCAAGAAAAGATCGCATACTTTCAAATGCAGAAAGTTGTTAAAAATAAAAATAAAGCGAAGGAAGATTAATCATGAAAAAGAAACTACCATTATTATTTTTAGTTTTAAGCCTTGTTGTCGGCTGTGACCGGTTAGGCCTTAGTACTTCTTCAAGTTCGAAGAGTTCAGCACCTGAAAGTGCAACAACAAGTGTACTTTCAAGTATTAGTGAAGACGTTGCAGAAAGTTCAGAAAAAGAACCGCCATTTAGTGAAGAAGAGTCGAGTACACCAACAACGGAAAGTGATTCGGTGGGCGAAGAACCTACTACTTCCGTTCCTGAACCAGATACTTCAGTTGATGAGCCAAGCACATCAGTTCCAGAACCGGATACGTCCGTTGAAGAACCAAGTACTTCGGTTGAAGAGCCAGATACTTCAGTTGAAGAGCCAGATACTTCAGTCGAAGAGCCAGATACTTCAGTCGAAGAGCCAAGTAGTTCGGTTGACGAACCATCAAGCGAAGAACCACTTACTTATTACACCGTCACATTTTATAAAAAAGTTAATGTTGTTCATGCGGAACTTCTTGTTGCAGAAGGTGAGTTAATTACTGTACCACTTGACCCAGTTATTGCTGGTGACGAATTTATTGGTTGGTACTTCGATCTAGATTTTGAATTACCGTTTGATCCTGCTCATGTTGTGACGCGTGACTTAAGTCTTTATGCGAAGTGGGCAAGCGACGAAGTAGTGATTCCAGAATATACCCCACTTCACTTTATTGGGGAAACAGAAAACTTAAACTTAAGTTATATTTCGTGGGGAATTGACGCCGCGGATGAACGATCATACTTCACGTATGATAGTGTCACGGAAACATATACTTACGAAATTGAACTAGGTTACGGGGCGACTTTTAAAATTAAAGAACCTTTTAAAGAGTGGAACACTGAAGAAACGGGTTACGATAATATTGAACTAACATACTTTGATTTAAACGCGGAAAGTGACTTAGAATTCTTAACCCAAACGGCGAATTACGATATTGAAATACTTAATGCCGGTGTTTACTTATTAACAATTGATTTAAACGCGAATGAAGCGTTAACTGTGACTTACATTAATGAACCAATTAGTGAAGGCGTAACACTTAATCCACCGCTTGAATATACCGTTACTTTTTACCTTGATTTAACAACGTACTACGCGGAAGTAACCGTAACTCCTGGTGAAACACTTGTGTTACCACTAGATCCTATACTAGCGGATAAAGAGTTTGTCGGGTGGTACTTAGATTTAAACTTCACGAATGAATTTACTGGTGACGAAATAATTACAAGTAGCTTTAATGTTTATGCGAAGTTCATTGATGACGAAGGTGAAGTCATTGAACCAGACGTCCCGGAATATAACTTCCACGCGATTGGTAACTTTATGAATGGTGACGAAAATGTTTGGGATTTTGACGCTGCAAATAGTTATTACCACTTCGGCTATAATAATGACACAAAACTTTATCGCCTAAAAATAAGTATTGGTCATAATGCGGAGTTTAAAGTTAAAGAAATCGGTTTACCGTGGGACACGGGCACTAATGACGATTACGGTCTTGAATATAGCTTTAATGAGCTTGACAGTAACTTTAACTATAGTTACTTAGAACGGGCGGAAAATAATAACATCCGCGTCACACTTGCGGGTGAATACGAATTACTCGTTGACCTAGCAACACATCAACTTAAAGTAACGTGGCTTAAGCACGCTACTGACCAAGGATTAGCAGAGACAATTTATTCTTCAAGCTGGGGCATTGTTGGCACACATAACGACTGGGGTAACGATGGCCTAGATACAGTCATGAAAACCGACTTAGCGTCCGGCGTCGTATTCCGCCGCGCAATGAAGTTTAATGAAGGCGACGAATGGAAAATTCGGGTGAGTAACGAATGGGTGAATGATCCAAGCGTTAATCACGGCGCACATAGCGCTAACATCTTACCTGAAGGGATGCATAACAAAGAGAGCGGCGACGATAATATTGTTGTCACAAAAAGTGGCTACTACACCGTAGTTTATGACGGCGTTAAGTTAATCGTTGACGAAGTTAAGTTTGCGCTCCGTGGTAATGCGCTAGCAACAGGGTGGCAAGAAGACTCTGCACCACTTGAACTTGTCAACAAATACTTTGAGCAATACGAACCACGCCGTGAAATATATGAATATAGCAGTGTCTTTACATTTACACCCGGCGAATACCGCTTTAAGTTAGCGAGTCTTGGCCCGTACCTTGGGCTTGATTATAGTCCGCGGCCGGGAAGCGACTTAACAAACTATAAAGTAACGGAAGAAACAACGCTCCGCGTTACACTTAAAATTATCTTTGATGACGCTAACGATACGTTCTTACATACTTATTCAATTACTGCAGCGTAACAGTTTTATTTAGTGCGAATAACAAAAACCCTCTTCAAATTGAAGAGGGTAATTTTCTTTTGTCGTTAAGCTTTAACGAATGTCGTTAACTTTGTTACCAATATCGTTAATAAAATTAACCGTTTGTTCGGTGCTATAAAAGCCTGACCAGGTGCGGTCAACTTCAGCTTCGGTCAAGTCACCATACGTTGCTTTATAAAGATTATAAAGCGTAAGGAAGTTACTAGTACTATAGTAACCTTCGTCATACATATTAATCACGTTATTTTTATACGTATTAAAGTAAGC
>DASRNI010000005.1:0-6888 GCA_035647455.1 Bacilli bacterium
CGATGATTTTTTGCACTTGTCTACTTTTCTTTTGTTTTAGTCGGCACTAAAGCTTAATTTTCATTGTGTGGTAGTTAAATGTTGTAAAGCCGCCTTCTCGTGTCGAGATGAAGACTTCTTGCTTCACATCATCAACCGTAATTAGATTAAAATAATCAAACGGTGTTTCTTCATACGGTGTATCAACAATAATTTCGAACGTTTGACACTTTGTTACAAAGTTTAAACTTGGAACGGTAATTAAGAATGCTTTATTTGTTGTGCTTTCTACTTTTAAAAGCGTTTGCCCGTTTCGGTTAGCAAGATAAATCTTAACACCGTAATCACCAGCGACAAAATGACGAACGTCACGATTAAAGTTAAATGTCACTTCATGGGGTAACTCTTGCGGAACAGTAATCTTTAACTTCTGATTAAGTTCTTCAATATTTGCGAGAACACTCGTGTAAAGATTTTTGTCACCAACATAATTAACGTCCTGGCGCAATTCTAAAGCGTACTTTGCTGCTAAATAGTAACGGAGTGCTTCGCATTCATCAAAGTTATCATCTTCTAAATTAAGTCTAGCTTGCCTTAAGGCAAGATCAGCAAACTTTGCGTGATTACCGGTAATGAAACGATGAAAGTTATCTAAATATAAACCGTGATAAAGTTCAAGCGCACGCCCGATATTTTTCGGGCCACCTAGTCCTTTATAATCAAGGTCAGCGAGTTTATAAAGCGACTCAATCACACCGTCTTTAGCCCCAATCATAAAATACTTCCGCGCCTTTGCGTAATCAGGAACGCCCGACGCGCGACCGTAATAATAAATATAACCAAGCGTATTCGCGACAAAAGGATCTTCCGCAAGTTCGAAAGATCTTAAAAAAGCTTCTTCGGCTTTTACGTAATCACGCTCGTAACTAGGATAACCAAGGTAATAAGCGTAGCCTAGTGTTTCGTAAGCGTACGAATGATTAGCGGCAAGTAACTTTTCGAGTAACGCCTTAAATTCCGCTAAATTCACGCTATTACCGTGTTCTAATTCTTCTTGAACTTCTTCGATACGTTTAATTATTTCTCGCATAACTTTACATCCTTACTTTTGTTTGTTTTTCGCAACTTCATCATTAATGAGCGCATATAATTGTTCAATTGACTCTTCCCATGTTCGATAGACGTTTTTGTAAACACTTTCACGAATATCGCGAAGTTTAGTCGGATGCTCAACTAGTTCAATAATTTTTCGAGCGTACGCCTGGCGATCATTAGGAGCGAAGAAGCAATGAATCCCTTCCGTAAATCCAAACGCCGTTGTCGCTCCTTCAATAAAAAGTGAAGGTGTCTTTTGCGAAGCTGCTTCTTTTTGGACGAGTGAATTCGTGTCATTAAGCGACGGGAATAAAAACAAATGTGAAATATGTAAATATGCGGCAATGAGCTCACGTTCCTTAAGTTTCCCTAAAAAGATCACATTATCCGCAAGTCCAATCTTTGTAACATACTTCTTAAAATCTTTTAAATGCGTCCCGTCACCAATAAAAAACATTTTGAAATTAATACCGTGTTCTTTAACAATTTTAAGTGCATCCGCGGTAAAGTAAATATTTTTTAGTTTGTGCATCCGGCCTAAAAACGAAAAAACAAATTGATCAGTAATCCCGTGGTTTTTCTTGATTCGTAATGCGAGTCGTTTGTTTTGTAATAAACGTAAGTCGGTGGCGTTATTAATAACGAGCGGGGCGTAGCCAAGCTTGTAGTCATGTTCATAAATGTGAGCGACTCCTTCTCCGACCGCAATAACGTTAGTCGCAAGTTGGTAAACACGAATCACGTTCTGAAAAATAATTGCCGTTAAAACTCGTGACCTTGTGATTCCTAAAATCTCAGCTTTTAATTGTGTATGAGCGTACATAAGCGCAGGAACGTTATATTTTTTTGCCCACCGTAAACCGTATTCACCAATCGCAAATGGTGAATGAACGATAATAAGATCTAAGTTTAAGTTATTTAAGTGGTTTAGTAACCCGCGATCGAGGCGCGGTAAAGATAAGCGATAATCAAGAAAAAATATTTTAACGCTCCTAATCGGATAAAGCGTTTTTTCCCCAAGTTCAGGATAAACATAGTTTTTTCCTGCCGATGGGACGATTAAATGGATATTAAAACGATCTTTTAAATGGTGAACATGCGTTTCCAAAACTTTTAAAACGCCGTCAATCATTGGATAGTAGACGTCGATAAATACACCGATATTAAGTTTCTTTGTTTGCGCCATTTTCTTTACGTTGTTCACGCGTCTTAATTTTATATTAAAATCTATACTTTACCAACTACAATCCTTTGTCCACCTAAAACAAGTCTGAAAATGTAAACTTTAGTGACGGTTTAATATTGTTTTTATGCACCCAATTTATCACGCTATATTTACTTTTCTGTCTTTAGCTTTTTTATTAAGTATAGAATACATTATTCGCCAAAAAAAGTAAGTTTGACTTGTTTTTTTGCGCTATAAACGTTGTTTTGGTTAGTTTGTTACGTCTTTGGGTAAATCGAGAAAAACGGCGGAAAGTGAAGTCCCTGTTTTATCATAAAATATCATTTGAGAAAAGTCACATCGCCATCTTTTTAAGATTAAATTATATCTAGAATAATAATCTCATCACTCGTGTGTAAATATGCAACTTCAACCTTAGTATTTGGTTTTAACTCACCATATAAATAACCAAAATATACTTTTGTCTGCAGTGTTACTCCTACAGAAGGAATCAAAATTGTAATAGTATGATGAAAAGTGTGTTTCTTATAAGCATTAACCGCAGTAATAACACCATTATAAAGTTCATACTTTTCAAAATTATTGCGAAGTTGCATAATTTTTATAAGCGTCAGAATAATTAGTGGTGCGAAGATTAAACTAAAAACGATAAATCCCATTCCATTAAAAACAAAACGTGACGTTATGTCTTCATTAACACTAAAGAAAATAATACTTTCAACAATGACAGCCAAAACAAAATACAATACTAAAAGTACTACTAACTTAACTTTATAATGCGCATTGCGATTTGATTTTAGTATTCGTTCTTTCATTGATTTATCCTTAATGTTTTAAACATCCAATTGGAACAACATAAATACCATCAGCACGTTGGTAAGCGTATGTACCACCATAAACAATCATCATAAACGATGGTTCATTCATATGCCTTGTATCAACATTATCGCGTAAGGCAAGAAGACTTCGTGCAGCTTCTTCGATTTTATTACTACCGACTTTAACTTCAACAGCAGCCCAGCGGCCGTCATCTAATTTCAAAATGCAATCCACTTCTAAATTATTTCGATCGCGATAAAAATAAACGTGCCCGCCAATGTTTTCGACATAAATCCGTAAATCACGTGTAACTAGTGATTCAAAAAAGAAACCGAACGTTTCCATATCTTTTTCTAACTCATTCGCCGTTGCACTTAGCGCTAAAACAGCAATACTAGGATCAACAAATTGTTTTTTTGGTGTTTGCCTAATCATTGTGGCACTGCGTAATTTAGGATTCCACGCTTCAACATTCTCAATCACAAAAAGTTTTTCAAAAGCATTAATGTACGATGAAAGCGTTTTTGGATTAACGCCTTCACCAACATTTTCAAGATCGCGCATTATTGTGGTGTATTCTGCTAATGTTGAAATATTACGGGCGTATGAACGCAATATAGCTTTTGCACGTTTCGGATCACGCTTAATTTCATCAACATCTGTAATATCTGTACTAACTAAACCATCGTAATAATCTTTCATATATTTAAAAGCGACATTTTTCTCTAAACTAACTACTTTAGGCCATCCTCCGCGACAAACTAAATTAACTTGATCATTAATCGTTAAATCACACTCTGCTTTCACTTTATAATTAGGGTTATTAAATAATTCGTTAAGCGAGACAGTTCCATTTGAATCTAATGATTCGTACAAACTTAAGGGACGCATTTTAATTTTTGCAATTCGACCTGTTCCAGTATGCATTGTTTTTTCTTTCATTGGTTTCGCAGAACCTGTTAAAAGATATTGGCCAGGTTTTCCAACTTCATCTACATCATCACGAACAAAATCCCAAATATCAGGAATCTTTTGCCATTCATCAAACAAGATTGGTCGTTCACCGCTTAACAAGTCCTCTTTATTAGTTGTTGCGTAAACCGCGTATTGGCGGAAGACAATCGGATTCTGTAGTTTTATGATCGTATTAGCAAAACGACTTGCTGTTGTTGACTTCCCACACCATTTAGGCCCTTCAATTTGGACAGCTCCAATATAACTTAGTTTATCCTCAATCGTCTTTTCAATAATTCTAGTTAAATACATATTAATCATCTCCTTGCATTTAAATTATACCACCATTACCCTAAATTGCAATAGTTCAATACCATAATTTGCAATGATTCAATACCTTGATTTGCAATAGTTCAATACCTTGATTTGCAATAGCATATTGCTATGATTTATGGATTTTTTCTTATATTTAAATAACCATTACATCTAAAGAACATTTTCCCTTTCTCCCTATAAATGAAACTCCCTGCAATAGACTTTTATTATTTACGTGTCTACTACAGGGGGATCATATCATTGGGTAGGTATTTTCATTATACTTCTCCCCAAGATTTGGAAGCTAATTCACATAATTTTGGAGTCATTACCGAGTTGTTCTAATCGGTAAAAAACGCATAACTTACTTAAACTAGTTATTTTGTGCCGAGTTTGGGTAAACCAAGGAAAATGACGTACTTTACAAGGAAAACCGAAAACAACCAAGGAAAGTCACAAACTAGTTAATTCGTTCCGAGTTTGGGTAAACCGAGGAAAATGGAGGAAAATGGAGACCTTTATTTTAAATTAAAAAGTTACATAAGTTCAATCTCGGCTAGATGGCCGCAAAATGAAAAATATGATTATAATGAAATGTTGGTAAAACAATCTTACAGTTTTTAATTATTTTTTTTGATGATAATTATATTTATAATCTTTTAAATGTAAATCCTTTATTTTGTTGTACTTTGTTGAGTGTTCGTTTGTGCGCTTATTGATAGAGTTTTGTAGAAATATTGCATCATCTAATATTGTTTCTAAATGCTCAAATTCACTATATTCACCAATAGATGCAAGGACAAGAGCGTTGCGGAAATATTTAGCGTTACTTTCTAGAAAATCAATATCAAGTTCAATGTTACTGTGCTTTAACAAAAAATATAAAAAGACCACAATTGTTCTTGTGTTGCCTTCACGAAACGGATGAGCTTGCCATAACGCTCCAAGTAATCTTGTTAACGACGAAAGATACTGTTCATCTTGCACAAGGTTAACAATACTGTTGCACTTCTTAATGTCGTTCTTTATTGCATTTTTATCACTGTAATTAACACTTAGTCCGTGCAGTATCCGTTCTTCTTTATAAATATTAATTGTTCGCGCTTCACCCGCCCAAGAATACACTTCGGAAAAAAGCAGCTTATGGAGCAAAAAAACATCCTCACTACTTTTAACGTTAAAACCATCGCTAATTAACTTGGTAAATGCGAGTTGAAAAAAGGTTGATTCTAATTAATCTAACTCGTCTTGGTTTTTTGTTGCAAATTTATTAATCAAAACGTTCGTCTTTTTATAAACATAAGGGTCATTTTTTGCCATAAGCTTCCTTGATTGCAAAAACGGCAACATCGTAAGTGATATCACCTTTAGCGTACAGATTTATAATTTTTTGGTATTTTTCTTTAACTTTTACTCCGCCTAGTGAATTAACGACTCGCGCAAGTTGCAAACGTTTCGTTACTTCTTCCTCTGTTGGTAATTTAATTTCAAACGGAATCCCCCGTTCTTGAATAATTTGCATCAGAAAAAGATCAATCGCACCAGAAAGTGTTAGTCCTAATGCATTTAAAATATCTTCGGTTTGCTTTTTCAAATCATTATTAACACGCATATTTATATAGCTATCTTTAATCATTTTATCCTCCATATTGATTGTAACACATTGTCATTACAAACTCAATAGTGCTAAGCATAATTAATCGATTAAGTTGTAATTATTCAACAACATTAATTTAATTATTTTATAACGCTTTTTCTTCATTGTTTTTTTGTTGATTATTTTAGTGCTGCTATGCTACTATCAATTTGTTAACTAATGCCACCGGGTATTCGTAACATGCAAAGTTAAGCATTTTAGAACATGTCGTTAGGTCTTAGAAGATATGTTGTGAGGTGCTTTTTTTAATGGAGGCATTATGAAAAAAACATGGGAATACTTCTCAAACTTAGAAAAGACATTATGGTTACTATCAGTAATTACAATACTATTGTCCTTTATTTTCTATAAGTCTAATGAATACTTGTATTTAATTGGTTCACTAATTGGTGTTACTGCACTTATTTTTACCGCAAAAGGACATGTTGTTGGTCAAGTTTTAATTGTCGTCTTCAGCATATTTTACGGAATTATTTCGTACTCGTTTGCATATTACGGCGAAATGATTACATACCTCGGCATGACAACGCCAATTGCAATTGCATCGATCGTCACTTGGCTTAAAAACCCCGCAGAAGGAAAAAATAATGAAGTCCAAGTAAATAGCATCAAACTTACAGAATATATCCTCATGCTACTAGGGGGTATCGCAGTAACAGTTGCTTTTTATTTTATTTTGAGCGCGATGAATACAGAAAGTTTAATTATCAGCACACTATCTGTTTTAACTAGTTTCGTCGCATCTTATTTAACGATGCGCCGCAGTAAATTTTATGCACTTGCATACGCATTAAATGACATTGTTTTAATTACTCTATGGGTTATCGCTAGCCAGGTTAACCATAGTTATGTTCCAATTGTTATTTGTTTTATTGCTTTTTTT
>DASRNI010000006.1:0-35381 GCA_035647455.1 Bacilli bacterium
GGTGGTTCAACGATTAATCAAGATGTGCCGGGCGATGCCCTTGCGATTGCTCGGAGCAAACAAACGAATAAAGCAAACTATGCAAAGAGATTTCGTAAAAAGTAAATAAAAGATTAGCGCAATTGAAAAGCCTCCGAATGAACGGAGGCTTTTGTTTAATTTAACTAGTTGCTAGTTATTTTTTCTTTGCGGCTAATTCAGCTTTAAGTGTTGCGTGTGCTGCAGCAAGGCGAGCAATTGGAACACGGAATGGTGAACAGCTAACGTAGTCTAAACCAACGTGATCAAAGAATTCAACCGAGACTGGATCGCCACCATGCTCACCACAAATACCTAAATCAAGGTCTTTATTAGCGGCACGGCCACGTTCAGCAGCGAGACGGACGAGTTGTCCAACGCCTTCTTGGTCGATTGTTTGGAATGGATCTTGTTCGAAAATACGGGCATCAAAGTAATCAGGGATAAACTTTGTTGCGTCGTCACGGCTAAATCCATACGCCATTTGTGTTAAGTCGTTTGTACCGAAACTAAAGAATTCAGCTTCAAGGGCAACTTCATCAGCAAGTAGCGCAGCACGCGGAATTTCAATCATCGTACCAACTGAGTACGCTAATTTTTGTCCACTTGCTTTGACTAATGCATCAGCAGTTTCAACAACTTTATCTTTAACATATTTTAATTCCTTAACGTCAAGGACGAGTGGAATCATAATTTCTGGGTGAATTTCTTTACCAGTGTCTTTTTGGGCACGAAGCGCGGCATTAATAATTGCCGTTGTTTGCATGATAGCGATTTCTGGATAAGAAACAGCAAGACGGACACCACGGTGACCCATCATTGGGTTAAATTCGTGGAGTAAGCTAATTCGTTCTTTAACTTGGGCGATGTCAACTTTAAGTTCTTTCGCGAGTTGGACGATTTGGGCTTCTTCCGTTGGTAAGAATTCGTGTAACGGTGGGTCAAGAAGACGAATCGTTACGTTCATACCAAGCATAACTTTGTAAATTTCATAGAAGTCATTTTCTTGATATGGAAGAATTTTGTTAAGTGCGGCTTCACGCTCTTCTTTTGTTTTAGCAAGAATCATTTGACGCATATAGAAAATGCGGTCTTCGTCAAAGAACATATGTTCTGTACGGCAAAGTCCGATTCCTTCGGCACCGAAATCACGACCAGTTTGGGCATCATGCGGTGTATCAGCGTTAACGCGGACACGCATTCTGCGGTACTTGTCGGCTAATTTCATAATTCTTTCGAAATCGCCAGTTAATGTTGGTTCAACGAGTGGTAAGTCACCAACATAAATATTTCCGGTTGTACCGTCAATACTAATTACATCATCAGCAGTATAAGTGACATCACCAACACGCATTGTGCCAGCAGCTTCATTGATAATAACACTTGTCGCACCAGCGATACATGTTTTACCCATTCCGCGTGCAACAACTGCTGCGTGACTTGTCATCCCGCCACGTGCAGTAAGAATACCTTCTGCCGCGACCATTCCGACGATATCTTCAGGACTAGTTTCATTACGAACTAAAATAACTTTTTCGCCCGCAGCGACACGTTCGGCCGCTTCATTAGCTAAGAAAGCAATTTTTCCGGTTGCTGCTCCTGGTGAAGCTGGTAAACCGGTTGCAAGTGGACTAATTTTGGCGAGTTCTTTTTCGTCAAAACCTGGGTGAAGTAAGCTGTCGAGTAAGTGTGGTTCAACCATAAGGACTGCTTCTTTTTCTGTAATTAAACCTTCGTCTAATAAATCGCTTGCAATTTTAAGCGCGGCATTTGCGGTGCGCTTTCCGTTACGTGTTTGTAAGAAGTAAAGTTTGCCGTCTTCAACAGTAAACTCCATATCTTGCATATCACGGTAATGACGTTCCATTTTATAAACGATTTCTTCAAACTGTTTATAAACTTCTGGCATGTTTTCATCAAGCCAGCTAATTGGATATGGTGTACGAATACCAGCAACAACGTCTTCACCTTGTGCATTTGGCAAGTATTCAGCAAAAATAACTTTTTCACCAGTTGCTGGGGAGCGTGAGAACGCAACACCAGTTCCACTAGTTTCACCTTTGTTACCATAAACCATTGATTGAACGTTAACTGCTGTACCCCATTCGTATGGAATGTGGTGCATTTTGCGGTAAACGTCGGCACGTTCGTTATCCCAACTACGGAAAACAGCGGTCACTGCTTCGAGTAATTGTTCACGTGGATCGGTTGGGAAATCTTCCCCAAGTGCTTTTTTATAAAATGCTTTATATTGTTTAATTAATTTTTTAAGATGGTCCGCGCTAAGTTCGCTGTCGAGTTCGACGCCAGCTTCTTTCTTAATGTCGGCAAGCATTTGCTCCATCTCTTCGCGTGAAAGTCCGCGAACAACGTTTGTATACATCATAATGAAGCGGCGGTAACTATCCCATGCAAAGGTTTCATTACCCATTTCTTTCGTCATTACTTCTGCAACTTCATCATTTAAACCTAAGTTTAAGATTGTGTCCATCATTCCTGGCATCGATACACGTGCGCCAGAACGAACACTAACTAAAAGTGGATTTGTTTTACCACCAAATACTTTACCGGTTTCTCTTTCAAGTCCCTTAATTGCCGCATAAATTTGCTCAACTACGTATTCGGGTAATTTTCGGCCCTCTTTGTAATAAAGGATACAAGCTTCTGTTGTGACTGTGAACCCCTCTGGAACGGGGATTCCAACGGCAATCATTTCAGCAAGACCAGCACCTTTACCGCCTAGGATCTCTTTCCCTAATGGGAACCCTTTTGGATCCGTAAACGAATAGACATATTTCTTTTCTGCCATATTTCCTCCTTTGTTTTTTAGCAGTATTTCACATACCTCAAGAGATATAATATCATAGATATTAAAATAATAGCGCTTACAAAGTCTAAAAAACCATGAAAAACAACAATTTATAATAATTCGGCGAAGATTTGTTACAATTAAAATAGAAAAAAAGGTAAAACATGAAAAAAGAACAACTAGTTTTAGCAATTGACTTTGGTACACAGTCGATTCGTGCCGCAATTGTTAATCAAAAGGGGAACATTTTAGCCCTTATTAAAGATAAGTATGATGAGCCGTATTTTAGTACACATCCCGGCTGGGCCGAACAGCATCCTGAATATTACTGGGAGAAGATGGTCTTAGCGACAAATAAACTTGCGACAAAACATCCCGAATTATTAAAGCAGGCATTAGCGTTTACGATTACAACATTTCGCGATAGTCCTGTTTTCCTTGATGAAAACTTTGTGCCGACGCGCCCAATGGTGCTTTGGCTCGACCAACGGCAAGCAGCAATCCATAAAAAATTGCCCTTAATTAGGCGCATACTATTTGGTATTGTCGGGATGACGGAAACAATCAAACTTAACATGAAGCGTACCCCAGGTATATGGGTGCGCGAAAATGAACCAGAAGTTTGGGCTAAAACCCGTTATTACATGAATTTTTCAACATATATTACGTATCGGCTTCTCGGTAAATATATTGATAGCGTGCCAAACCAAACGGGCCACTTCCCGATTCGCTTTCGCAGCGGGAAATGGTACGGCGACAATGCGATGAAAAACATTTTCCAAATTCCAGTTGATAAGCTTTGTGAAATTGTACCACCGGGAACTTTAATGGGTGAACTAAGCGCCGCCGTAAGTAAAGAAACGGGCTTACCTAAAGGCTTAAAAATGTATGCTGCCGGAACTGATAAAGGAAGTGAATCAATTGGAACAGGTTGTTATTCAAACGACTACGCTGCAATATCTTACGGTACTGCTTCAGTCATTAATGTTGCGAATAAGCGTTATGTTGAACCAGAAACTTTCTTACCAGCGTACGCGACATCGATTCCTAATCTTTTTCATTCAGAAGTTCAAGTTTATCGTGGTTACTGGACCGTCAATTGGTTTATTGAAGAAATCGCCACTAACGAATCACTTGAAGCAAAGATTGAATTGCTCGCAACGGAAGAAGTTTTAAATAAAAAAATGCTTGAAATATCGCCGGGTGCTGATGGTCTTGTTTTACAACCGTATTGGGGCCCAACATTAAAACGTCCGGAAGCGCGTGGGGCAATTATAGGCTTTAGCGACTTCCACACAAGAATTCATATTTATCGTGCTTTAATTGAAGGAATTGCTTTTGCACTTTATGAAGGATTACAAAGTATTGAAAAAAGACAGCGTAAGCGCGTTAAAGAAATACGTGTCTCTGGCGGCGGATCACAAAGTGACGCAATTTGCCAAATTACTGCGGATATTTTTGGTATTCCGGTCAAAAGAACGCAAACATATGAAACCGCAGTTATCGGTACCGCGATGGCAACAATGCTTTATTTAAATGTTTATGATTCACTCGAAGAAGCAACAAAAAACATGGTGCATATCGATAAGACATTTATTCCTAATCAAGATAATCATATTAAATATGCGTATTTGTTTAAAAGTGTATATCGCGAACTTTACCCGCGTTTAAGTGCGGTTTATAAGCGACTTAAGAAGTTTCAGTAGTTTTATTATTATTTTTATTGTTATTGTTTTCGTTATCAATCCCTAAAAATTGGGCATTATATAAACTTGCATAAAAACCATCTTGTTTAAGTAATTCATCGTGCGTTCCTGTTTCGATAATATCACCACGATTCATCACTAAAATGTTTTTAGCATTTTTAATTGTACTTAAACGGTGAGCGATAATAAATGTCGTGCGGTTTTTCATAATGTCATTCATTACTTGCTGAATCGCAAATTCTGTTCGTGTATCGACACTACTAGTTGCTTCGTCAAGAATCAAAATCTTAGGATCACTAATAATTGCCCGTGCAATTGTAATTAATTGGCGTTGTCCTTGCGAAATATTTGTACCGTCTTCGTTTAGAATAAACTCATATTCGTCCGGCAGTGTCGTAATAAAATGATGGGCACGAGCTGCTTTCGCTGCGGCAACAATTTGTTCTTCTGTTGCGTCCTTGTTCCCGTAACGAATATTATTTTTAATTGACCCTTTAAAGAGCCATGTATCTTGTAAAACCATCCCGACACTACTTCTTAAAGCACTACGAGTATAGTCACGAATATCAACACCATCAAGTGTGATTTCGCCTTCATTAATTTCATAGAAACGCATAATTAAGTTAACTAATGTCGTCTTTCCTGCGCCAGTTGGGCCAACGATGGCAATTGTATCGCCTGGCTTAACATGAAGATTCATTTTTGTAATTAACTTTCGTTCAGGTGTATAGCTAAACGCCACGTCTTTAAAGCAAAATTCACCTTTCACGTTTTCATTTGTATCAATTGCCCCTTCTCTATCAGTTTCTTGCTCTTGTTCATGTAATAAACCAAAAACACGTTCAGCTCCCGCTAAAGTAGTTTGAATTGTATTTGATAACTGACCGATTTGGAAAAACGGCTGTTGGAAGTTATTTAAGAAAATAATAAATGAGGGTAACACGGCAACTTTATTAATCACTCCGACAACAACAAGAACACCAAGGAAACCAAGGTTACTCACGAAACGTAGTGATGGGAAAATAAATGAACTTAACCATTGTGAAATAAAGTTTGCTCGCGCCATCTCATCATTTGTATTTGTAAATAGCGTTGACTGATTTTGCTGTTGGTTAAATAATTGGATTACCGGGAGACCAGCGAAGTTTTCTTCAACAAGTCCTTCGAGTTCCCCTTGTTTATCTTGGAATTTCACAAATTGTTTTTGTGAACGTTTAGTAATAAAAAGTGAAACTAAAATTGATAATGGTAAGATCCCAATCGCAACGAGTGCAAGTTCCCAACTTACGATAAACATCGCAATTAACGTCCCAACAAACATAATAACTGAGTTGAATATCTCTGCTAAAACCTGGTTAAGTGACTGTGATATCGCATCAACGTCATTTGTGCCAATCGCAAGAATTTCGCCGTATGTGTGTTTATCAAAATAAGATAAAGGCATCCGATCAAGTTTTAATTTAATATCGCGACGTAATTTAAATGAATATTTTCCAGAAATTTTAATTGTAATTAAGTTCGCAATTGTTCGGAGTATGGTTGAACCTAAAAATAACCCCGCCATAATTCCAACATCAGTTAAAACTAACGTAAAGTCGAGTCCTTTTGCTGGAGCGGCTAAATTATAAACACCTTCGGAAAGCTTGGCCATTATTACGCCAAGAAAAACCGGTGTTATAACAAGGGCAACGTTAACAATTAATAATAAAAAGAGTACGATAATAATCGAGCCACGATACGGTTTAAAATTATTAAATAAGTTTCGTAGTGCTAATTTGAAGTTTTTTGGGCGTGCTCCTTGGCCGCCACCGCCACGTCGGCGCATTCCACCATGTCCACGCATTTTATTCACCCTCTACTTCTAACACTAAATCGCGTGATTTTTGTATTTCATCTGGATCAAGTTGTGAGGCAACAATTTCTTGATAAACTTTACAACTTTGCAAAAGTTCGCCATGTGTTCCTAAACCAACAATTTTTCCATCATCTAAAACTAAAATTTGTGAAGCATCTAAAATCGAGCTTACACGTTGTGCAACGACGAAAATCGTCGCATCTTTGGCATAACTACTTAACTCGCTGCGCAAACGAATGTCAGTACGGTAGTCTAACGCACTAAATGAATCATCAAACACATAAATCTTTGGTTTTCTCACGAGTGCACGCGCAATCGATAATCGTTGTTTTTGGCCACCACTAAAGTTGCGACCACTTTGCGCAACTGGTGCATCAAGACCAAGTTCATTACGCATAACAAAGTCATACGCCTGGGCAACTTTAAGAGCGGCAATCATTTCTTCTTCGGTTGCATCTTCTTTCCCAAAGCGTAAGTTGTCGCGAATTGTACCGCTAAAAAGTATTGCTGTCTGCGGGACAAATCCAATTTGATCACGCAAATCATCGATTTTAAAATCACGAATGTCGTGGCCATCAATTGTAATTTCACCGGACGTTACGTCGAAAAACCGTGGAAGCAAGTTGATAATTGAGCTTTTTCCAGAACCGGTTGAGCCGACAATTGCCGTAATTGTTCCGGGTTTTGCTGTAAAAGTGATGTTTTCTAATGTAGGATGAGCATTTTCAGAAAACGTAAATGTGACATCATCAAATTTTACGTTCCCTTCAGAAATTAATGACTTATCTTTTGTTTCTTCTTTATCCACTACTGTTGGTGTGACTTTAAGAACGCTATTAATCCGCTTTGCGCTTGCCGCAGCATGCGGAAACATAATGAATGTAAAACTGAGCATTAAGAATGACATCATAATATGCTGTAAGTACATTGACGCGGCCATTGTTTCACTTAATGTGTCAGAAATTGCTGCTGGTGTGGCATCACTAACCATAAGTTTACTAATTAGGAAAAAACCAACAAAGTAAATTGAGATATAAGCAAAGTTAAAAATAATCCCAATAAACGGATTAACAATATTCATTAAACGATTAACTTTAACAACACTTGTTGTTAACTGTTCATTTGCTTCTTCAAAGTAAGAATTTTCACGATCTTCTTGATTAAAAGCACGAACAACACGAACACCCGTTAAACCTTCACGGAATAAAAGTGTAACGTAGTCGGTATTTTGTTGAATACGTGAAAACATTGGTGAAGCAATAAAGAATGTCACAACCATTAAGATTACAACTAATGGTAACGCAACGGTTACGACATAAAAGTAGGAAATATCTAACGCGAGCAATTTACTCGAACCGATAACTAAAAAGACGGGAGCCATCACAAACACACGATTAGTCATAAACATAAAGTTTTGTAAGTTTCGTGTGTCATTAGTAACACGTGTCAATAAACTTGCCGTGCCAAATTCGTTAAGATCACTTAGTGAATAATCTTCAACCGTAAGAAAGATTTTTTCACGAATAACACAACCAAAACGCGCGACAAAATGAGAGTTTGTCAAAGCTTGGCCTGCTGCTAAAAGAAAAGCTAAGGCAGAAATACCAATCATTTCCAGCCCAACCAGACCAATTTTAGCTAAGTCAGTTGAACTAATTCTTTCGCCCGGTAAAATGTTTGCATTATTAATAATTTCATTAATATTTTTAATGTAGTCAGGTAGTTGTAGCTGGAGAAAAGTTTGACCGGCAACTAACAGTACAATAATTAGTAGTTGCCACCATCGATCCTTAACTAAACTATATAGTTTAAACATTTATTGTCCCCCTTTAAGAAAAAGTAAATATATTTGTGATGCAGAAACACTATTGCGCTTAACATTAGCAAAAATAAGCGAACTAATTAAACCGCTGATACTATAATTTAATGCATCAAGAAATTCATTAACAGATAATGTTTGAATAAAGCGGTTAGTTTCTTGTCCTTTTATTATTAAAGCGCGAAGAGAATTGCGCCAATCTTTTTGGATCTTTTTTATTTCACGGCTATTCGGTCCAAGAGCAGAGATTATAAACTGAGTATAAAACGCTAAGTTTAAATCGGATTTTAATGCTTCAACAAACTTTGTGATAATGCCGACAAAAGTTAATTCAGGAGCTAGATTGGATTTTTTGATGTTAGCGAAAAAAGGAGAAACCGCTTGTTGGACCTTAGAAAAAGCAGCGTCATAAATTTCGTTGACATTAGAAAAATAGTGATATACAAGGCTATGTCCGCAACTAGCTTCTCGGGCAATCGCCGAAATCGAAATTTCTTGAAATGAAAAGCGCGAAAACAGGCGAATAGCAGCGTTTATAATTTCCGTTCGTTTTGTTATTTTCTTTTTTGCCATACGATAAACAATTATAGCAAAAGTAACGGAAATAATAAAACGATTAATCTTTGATTAATTTTTCTAAGTCGCTAATGGTTAGTTTTCGAAATTCACCAATTTCTAAATCATCGACCCTTAATGAGCCAAACTGTTCACGATGAAGTTTAACAACATTAATTCCAAAAGTTTTAAACATTCTTTTTACTTGATGATATTTACCTTCATAAATACTTAAACGCGCCGTGGTTTCCGTTAATATTTCAAGTTTTGCGGGCATCGTTTTAAATTCATTATCAATATTAAAACCTTCAGCAAAAATATTAATTAAATTAGCGGGAATCATTTCACTTGTGTTCACAAAATAAGTTTTGAAAATTTTTGATTTTGGACTAATTAATTTATGTGTCATTTCACCATTATTTGTTAAAATTAAGACACCGGTTGTATTTTTGTCTAATCGGCCAACGGTATGGAGTTTTTTCTGCATAAAAAGTGGGTTATATTCGATAATTGTTGGGTTTATAGCGTCTTTTGCCGCACAAACGTAACCAGCAGGTTTGTTAATCAAATAGTATGAATACTCTTCATAAATGAGTTCTTTACCATCAAAATAGACTTTATCTTGATGTTCATCCATTATCGCACCAAGTTTAGTCGTAATACTGCCGTTTAAAGTGATTCTTTTCTGACGTAAAAGTAGTCGCGCTTCTTTTCTAGTTATGTATAAAGTTTTACTTAAAAACCGATCGAGTCGCATCATTTTATTCTGGTGAATTTACGTCACTATTTTCTTCAACTTCGACTACTTCTTTACGCTTAAAAATTTTGTTAAATAACGTAACGAAATATTTAGCGATTTTTTCGCCATGTTTATCCGCGACAATTGTTAAAACAACGGTTGTCAGCACTGCTACAAGCGTACCGAAAATAACATCTGTTGGGTAATGGAAACCAAAATAAAGCCGTGTGTAAGCCATTAAAGCGCTTGCAAAAATTGCCGGGATTGCCCATTTGCGATGGTAGACCGCAACAGTAAAGCCAAAAATAAACGCTGAAAGAGTGTGACCGGACATAAATGACTTCGATCCAGGCTTTAGGAAATTATTTAATTTACTATCATTAGCGAAAGTCTCAATGTGATTTTTAAGTGCTAATGCATCAGCACTACTACCTTCAAAATCAAACGGACGCGGACGATTAAAGATTGGTTTTAAAATAAAGTGATTTAAGCCGGCAACAAAAACAAGACCAACTAAAATGACAATTCCTGTTTTTCGTGTCTTTTTAAATGCCACCATAATAAAAGCTGCAATAAAAAATATAACAGCCATTTCCCCTAATAACGTATAAATTTTAAAAATTTCATTAATAACGGGGAATTGGGCGTTTTCAACTGTCCATCGTAAGTAGCTTAGTTCCCAATTCCAAAAATCACTTGCCCAAAATGCTTGCATAATTTATTCCTCCACTTCTGTAACGTCTAATTTCTTGTGTTCTTTATTTTGGACTAACCCAAATAAAAAGTACGATGCCACCGCGCCAATTATGACGAACGCGATTGCTAATACAAAATGTAATGTATTAAAAGTTTTGTATATATCTAAGGCATATTCTGGTTTTATATCACCGTTAAAGAAGACGATTGCAAGTGAACCAATAATAAAGCCTAAAATTGTAAAATTTGTTTTTGTGCGTGATTTTTCAAAACTCACTTTATATAGTTTTGCGATCGCTAATAAGCCAAGTAAAGAGCCAATTGCAAAAACAACAACAGCTAAAAAGTCGTTCCAGAAATTAATACTTTGAAATAGTAAAAAGCGCTCAAAAAGTTTAATTACTTCTTCGAAGTAACCAAAAGCCAAAAGCAAAAGTGTTCCGGAAATTCCTGGTGAAACATGCCCGCCCATTGAAATAAAAGCGACAGCGAAAAGTAAAAACAATTGTAGAGCGTTAAACGAGACTAGGTCGACGGAAAACCCGGCAAACCAAGTTATCGCACCAATTGAAAATACAAAGATGAAACCAGCGACAGAGTAAAGAATATTTGATATTTTAAAGTTCCCTTGCACAGAATCATGAAAAACTCGCAAGCCACCAATTGTTAGACCGACAAATGCGGCAAGTGTTATAAAACGGAAATTTCGTAGTAGATAACGAATAGGGATTAAGAAGATAAGAATTCCAACTATGCCCCCTAGAGCCATTGGAATAATTAATTGTAATGATTCACGTGGTTTTTTACGAAAATCAGCAATTGAGTTGATAACATCGTCATATACACCAAGAAGAACAGCCATTGTTCCGCCACCTATTGTTGTAATTAAGGCAACACCAAGCACGACTCCTTGTAAAACACGCTTTAAAAAATTGTTCATAAGTTGATAATACCATAGTAATGGTATAATTAACATTACAGCATATGAAACTTTTCGTTGGTTTAGGCAATCCTGGTCGCAAATATGAAAACACGCGTCACAACGCGGGATTTTTAGTAGTTGATAAACTCGCAGAAAAAGCGCAAGTTGACATTGATAAAAAAGCCTTTAATGGCTTGTACACCTTTTTCACTTTTAATGGTGAGAAAGTATTCTTACTTAAGCCCCAAACTTTCATGAATTTGTCCGGACGCTCTGTTTTAGCAATCAAGCAATTTTATAAAATCGATTTGGATAATATATTTATCATCTATGATGATATGGATTTATCACCAGGTAATATCCGTCTCAAATTAGAAGGCTCTTCTGGGGGTCAAAAAGGGATGGAAGACATTATAAATGTCTTTAGCACAAATAAAATCAAACGAATTCGTGTTGGAATTGGGAAGGCTAGTTATGATAGCGTTGACCATGTACTAACAAAACCAACCGGCGCGGAAAAAGAAAAATTCGAACAAGGAATTAATAAAGCAGTAGCAGCGATTATTGAAATTTTAAATAATGATTTCATAACAGCGATGCAAAAATATAATAAAAAGGAAGAAACAGATAAACCCGATTAAAATACCGTGCACAACTTATTAAATAAGATTTTCCCGCAAAAAACACCCCCCATCATCAAAGAAGATGGCGTTTTTGTGACGTCGGAAATTATTGGTACGGTTCTTTTAGTGAGTGAAGCTTATCTTAAAAACAAAGAAAACTATGTCATTGTTGCAAGTAACATGTATGTGGCACAAAAGATATATTCTTCACTCCAAACATTTTTAGTTGCCGATGATATTGTTTTTTACCCAAATGATGACTTATTGTTTTCCGAAATACTAAGTGAGAGCCGGCAATTTATTGCAAATAGAATATATGCATTAAAACAAGCACTTGATAAAACAAAACCCCGTGTTTATATTACGAGTCTATCCGGACTTTTACGACCTGTGATCAACCGCGATATTTTTGAACGCTCAGTATTAAAGTTAAAAATTAACCAAGAAACAGGCTTTGAGAATCTAATAAAAAATATAAATAAACTTGGCTACAAACGTGTTAATAAGATTGATCAAACAATGCAATACGCTGTGCGTGGTGACATCATTGATTTGTTTACGGTGAATGAAAATTTTCCGACAAGAATTGAGTTTTTTGATGATGTGATTGAATCGATAAGAAAGTTTGAAATCTCATCTCAACAATCGCGTAAAGAAGTGGAGGAAATTATTATCCTACCCGCTAGCGAATTCCCTTTAAATAATGATGAAGAGAAAACGTTTTTGAGCGAGATTAAAGTACTGTATGAATCGATAAATAACTACGAAAAATACACCGAGCTTTTTAATCAAATTATTGAAGCGGTTTTAGAAAGAAAAGAACTTCTCTTATCGCGATACTTTGCGAATTCAAAGCTTTTTAATAATTACCTTTTATCCTACATTAACAAACCAACATTAGTGTTTGCAAATTACCCACAAATAATGACTTCTTATGACATCATTATGGAGCAATCTAAATACTATGTTAAAAAGACTGCAGATGAATTAAAAATACTACCAAATATTTCGTTATATCATGATTTTAACCGTGTTTTGGTGCATAAAACCGTTAAAACACAGGAATTTACTGAAAAAGAAACCGATATTACTTTTTCTGTAAATCCTGTAGTTCACGCTGCAAATAAGGATGATTTAGTACGAATACTGCTGCAGTATGCTAAAGAAGGCAATACAATTTATTTAGCAATAAACAACAAGAAGCAAGCTGATCAAATAGAGATTATATTGCGGCAAAACGAGCAATTAAATAGTTATTATGATACAAAGAAAATCGTAGTTATTAATAATTATTTTGCCCATGGATTCCACTTAAAAACGCATAAAATTGTTGTGTTTACAACACAAGAATTGTTTAACATTAAACGCCAAGAAACCAGGTATAATGAGCGGTTCAAACAAGGGACAATTATTCGTAATTTTGAGCAGTTAACTGAAGGCGATTATGTCGTCCATGAATATCATGGTATTGGCCGCTTTATCGATATTACAAAAAGAGCGGATGACAAACTTAAACGTGACTATATCAAGATCCAATATGGGGGCGAAGATTTGTTATTTATTCCGCTTGAACAAATTCATTTAATTCGAAAATATAGCGGTCGCGATGGCATTGTTCCGCGCCTTCATAAACTAAACAGTACAGTCTGGAAAAAAACAAAATCTAGGTTAGAGCAAAAGATTAGTGAAATCGCCGATGAACTAATAAGTACCCACGCACTTCGCTTAAAAACGCCTGGTCTTAAGTTTCCACAAGATGATGAATTTCAAAATGAATTCGAACTTGCCTTTCCGTATGAATTAACAAGCGATCAAAGGGTCGCACTTGATGAAATAAAACAAGATATGGAATCACCTTATGTGATGGATCGCTTACTCTGTGGTGATGTTGGGTTTGGTAAGACTGAAATCGCCCTTCGCGCGGCATTCAAAGCAATTAGTGCCGGCAGACAAGTTGTGTTTTTATGTCCGACAACTTTGCTTGCGCGTCAGCACTTTGAAGTATCAAGTGAACGTTTTGCAGGTTTTGGCATTCGAATTGGCCTTTTATCACGGTTAATAACGCCGAAAAAGCGCCGCGAAACACTCGAGCAGTTTGCAAAAGGGGAAATTCATTTATTAATTGGAACGCACGCATTATTAAATATTGATTTCACAAATACAAATGTTGGTCTATTAATTGTGGACGAAGAACAACGGTTTGGCGTTGAACAAAAGGAAAGAATTAAAAGTCTAAAGCTTCTTGTTGATGTTTTAACGTTAAGTGCAACTCCAATTCCGCGAACACTACAAATGTCGTTAGTAGGAATTAGAAGTTTAAGTCAAATAAATACACCACCGGAAGAACGAATGCCAATTCAAACATACGTTCTTAAGCGTGACGATAGTGTTGTCAAAGAATTAATCGAACGCGAACTTAATCGCGGTGGACAAGTGTTTTATTTATACAATCGTGTGCAAACAATTTATCATGTCGCAAATAAAATTGCCCGTAATGTTAAAAACGCTAAGATTGGTGTTGTTCATGGGCAAATGGATAAATATGACATCGAAGATGTCATGACAAAGTTTTATGAAAATGAAATTGATGTATTAATTGCAACATCAATTATTGAAAACGGCATCGATGTACCTAACGCTAACGTGATTATTGTTGAAGAAGCCGATAAATTCGGACTTGCGCAACTTTACCAAATTAAAGGCCGTGTTGGCCGTGGAAATAGAATTGCTTATGCATATTTACTTTACAATCCACTTAAAAAAATGACTGAAAGCGGCACAAAACGACTGCAAGCAATTCAAGAGTTTACAGATTTAGGGAGTGGTTATAAAATAGCTGAACGCGATTTGCTAATCAGAGGGGCAGGCGACATTCTTGGTTCTGAACAATCAGGCTTTATTGATACAGTCGGGATTGATATGTATTTAAAAATGCTTAATGATGCGATACGAGAGAAAAAGGGGGAAGACAGCAGCACACAAAAACCACCAAGTTTAAGCGGACTTGAAGCGTATATACCGGATGAATACGCTGACAAAAGTGAAAAGTTCGAAATTTATCTTGATATTTCAAATGCAACAAGCGTTTCTTCACTACATGAAATTTACAAAAAGACGCGTGATATGTTTGGTCCGATTCCAAATACGCTCGAACTACTTTTCCGTAAGCGGGAAATTGAATTAATTATTAGTAGTCGCAATAAATATATTGAAGAAGTTAAAGATTCATTAACTTTTTTAGATATAATTCCGGGTGCGAGTTTTTATGAAATAACAGGTGCGCTCAAGTTACTTAGCGACAGCTTAACGACAAACGAATCAAATATAAGATTCGTTACACAAAATGGTAAAATTATAATAAGGATGAATAAAGTTAATAACTGGTTTAAAGAATATGACATAGTCATTAATAAAATCGTAAGCATCGTACGGGAGGACAAGGAAAATAATGCGCATTGATAAATATTTACAAATGACACGAATAATTAAACGGCGTGTAATTGCTAAAGATATAACTGACTCAGGGCAAGTTGTTGTTAATGGAAGAAAAGTAAAACCGTCCTTTAACGTTAACACTGACGATGTTATTGATCTTTATTTAGGTCAACATATTTTATCAATTAAAGTTTTAGAGACTGATGAAAAAACACTGCGCAAAAATCCCGATGATTGCTTTGAAATTATCGGACGAAGTTTAAATGTTAATTAATTTATTAAAAAACAAAAAGTATTTACTCGCTTGTAGTTATGGACCGGATTCCATGGCGCTTTTTAAGTTGCTTCTAAATGGCGGATATGACTTTGCAGTCGCACATGTTAATTACAATATGCGGGGTAAAGCAAGTAAAGAAGCAGCATTAGACTTAAAGAGATATACACTTGAAAACAGCATTGAATTTTATGAATTAGAAGTAAATGGTAAGCATTTTACCGGCAATTTCCAAGCAAAAGCGCGTGAAGTGCGATATTCCTTTTTCCATAAACTGAGTGAAAAACATAAATTTGCAGCAATATTAACAGGACATCATGAAGACGATCACTTGGAAACATACTTGATGCAAAGGGAGAGTCAAAAGAAGCTGTTCTATTTTGGGATTAGGCAGGAAGCATCTTATCAAGGCATTAAAGTTATACGACCGCTGCTCTCCTTTACTAAAGAGGAAATTATGAAGTTTGTAAAAGAAAACGATATTCCCCATGAAATTGATCAAACTAATCTTGAATTAAACTATTTGCGTAACAAGATTCGTCATAACATTGTTAACCAGTTAACAAAAGATGAAAGAACAAAGTTGCTACAAGAGTTAAAAGAGAAAAATGCTGATATTGAGACGATGGTTAGTATCCTATCCAAGATGATTGTTGCCAAAAAGGTTAATTTAAAAAAATATTCAACTTTATCAACCGAAAAAAAAGAAATGCTTATTTATATGCTATTTGCTGAACTTGACATTCATGAACGATATTCAAGCGGAACGTTTAACAATATCGATAATACAATTAACAAAAAGACAGCAAGCGCTATGTTTAAAGTTTATAACAATGTTTATTTTGTTAAGGCATATCAATATTTCAAATTAATTAACATTAATAATTATAATTGTTATGAAATCACCGTTTCTGCACCAAAACACGTTAAAACCGTTCATTTCTCTGCTGATTTAACAACATTAGCGGCAATAGAAAAGTTTCCAATTAGCACATATCCTTTGAAAATCACAACAGCAAGCGAAGATGACGTATACGAAATCAATGACTATAAAAAGAAAATAAAACGGATGTATGTTGATATGAAAATGCCACGCCACTTGCGGTTAATTTGGCCAATTGTAAAAGATAAAAATGGTCAAGTTATCTTTGTGCCGCGCTATCGCTTTAACTACAATATAACCCAAAAAGACATCTTTATTATAAAAACATAAACCGCAAGCGTTGAAAACATTGATTATACTATGTATAATAATCAAGGCCTGAATACTATTTTTATGACCAATTAAGGAGGCAATATGTCCAAAGAACAACGACCACAAAACCCAAAACAACAGAAAAAAACATTTAAATTTTATTTACCATATATTTTATTGTTTATATTTATTGGTGCCGTTTTAGCAATTGCTTTTTCACCATTTGGCGAAAAAACGGTTGTACTTTCACAAACAGAATTCCATGAACGATATGAAGACGTGGTTAATGCTACTGTAACACAAACAGAAACTACAACTAAAATTGAAGGAACGATTGGAAAAACCGATAGTGAAGATGTTGAAAACTTTATGGTTATTGTTTCAAATAACTATTTTGACGAGATTGAATTTGCTTTAACCGAAGCGGCTGAAAAAATCATTATTGTTAATAGTTATGAACGGACTTTTTGGAATACGATTGCTCCTAATCTCCTGTACTTGCTCTTATTAGTTGGTATTGTTTCATTCTTATATTCCCGCATGGCGGGCGCTGTTAATGCTTCAAATACGAAGGCGATGGATTTTAATCGTTCACGCGCAAGACTTGAAACGAATAAAACAAAGACTTTTGCTGACGTTGCTGGTGCAGAAGCAGAAAAAGCCGAGATGGTTGAAATTGTTGATTACTTGAAAAATCCGAAGAAATATACAAAATTTGGTGCAAAACTGCCACGTGGTGTCCTTTTAGTTGGCCCACCAGGAACAGGAAAAACATTATTAGCAAAAGCGGTTGCTGGTGAAGCAAATGTACCGTTTTACTCTATCTCTGGTTCTGATTTTGTTGAGATGTTTGTTGGTGTTGGTGCTGGACGTGTTCGTGATATGTTCCGACAAGCAAAACGAACTGCGCCTTGTTTAGTCTTTATTGATGAACTTGACGCCGTTGGTCGTCAACGTGGCGCGGGTCTTGGTGGCGGTAATGATGAGCGTGAACAAACGCTTAACCAGTTACTCATCGAGATGGATGGTTTTTCAGACAATTCCGGAATTATTGTTATAGCGGCAACAAACCGTGATGACGTTCTTGACCCAGCTTTATTAAGGGCGGGACGATTTGACCGCAAGATTACGGTAAGTTTACCTGATCGGGCCGGACGTACAGCAATCTTTAAAGTCCATGCACGGGGCAAAACAATCGATGAAACAGTTGATTTCGATGCGATTTCGCGAAGAACTGTCGGATTCTCCGGAGCGGACATTGAAAGTATTTTAAATGATGCGGCAATTTTAGCAGTTCGTGAAGATGCGGATAATATTAAACTTATACATATTGACGAAGCAATTGATCGACGCATTGCCGGACCGGCAAAATCAAGTAAAGGTCTTAATGAACATGAACGTAAAGTCATTGCGTATCACGAAGCCGGACATGCGATTATTGGTTTGAACCAAAAATTCAGTGATAAAGTCCAAAAAATTACAATTATCCCTCGTGGTCGCACAGGTGGTCACGTGTTAATGACGCCGGAAGAAGATCGCTTCCTGATAACGAAAAAAGAATTATTCGCCCGAATTGTCGGTTATCTTGGCGGACGAACTAGTGAAGAAGTCTTCTTTGAAGATGTTTCGACTGGGGCACAAAATGATATTGAAGTAGCAACAAGAATTGCTCGTCTCATGGTTACTGAATACGGAATGAGTGACTTAGGTCCGATTCAGTACGAGCGTGATACGGGTAGTGTTTTCCTTGGTCGTGACTATACTTCAAGCCAAAAAAACTTTTCACAACAAGTCGCGCTTGAAATTGATAAAGAAGTTCGAAAAATTATTGAAGCCGCGCATAAACAAGCCCGTGTTCTCATTGAGAAACATAAAGATGATTTGATTTTAATTGCGGAAACACTTTTGGAGCGTGAAACAATTACGGCTGAACAAATTGAAAAATTACTCCGTGATCGTAAGCTTGATGAGCCAGTTCAAGTTAAAGTAAATGATGTTGTGGCGGAAGAAACTTCTAAAGAAGAAGTTGTTAAAAAAGAAACTGAAGAAGAATAAACAAACGATTTTATATGTTTAAAATTGGTGACATAACAATTGATGGTCCGGTTATTCTTGCGCCAATGGCGGGAATAACAACACGGGCTTACCGTGATTTTATGCGTTCTTTTGGCGTTAATTTGTCATACACAGAAATGATTAGTGATAGTGGTCTCATCTTTCAAAATGAGCGGACTTTTACGTATTTACCGGATAAAGATGAAGAACGGCCACTTTCTGTGCAGCTTTTTGGCGGTGAAGTTAATAAGTTACTTGGAGCAGTTGAAAAAATTGAAAACTACACGAGTAATTATGACTTTCTTGATTTAAATTTAGGTTGTCCAGTTCCAAAGGTAACGAGAAACAATGGCGGTTCAGCGTGGTTAAAATACCCCGAGGAATTAATTTTGATGGTTGGAGAAGTTGTTAAAAAAAGTAAAAAACCGGTCACGGTTAAAATTCGCATCGGGTGGGATGAAAAGCAAATTAACTTTAAAGAACTTTTACCACGGCTCGAAAAAGCGGGTGTCGCCGCAATTGCAATTCATTTACGCACAACTAAGCAACTTTATAGTGGTAAGGCTCGTTATGATTTAGCAGAAAACATTAGTGAATTAGTAAAAATACCACTAATTGTGAGTGGTGATATTTACACATTAGATGATGCTATTAATGCGCTTAATATTACAGGTGCTAAAGCAGTAATGATTGCCCGGGGTCAATTAGGTAACCCATTTTTAGCAACACAAATCGTTGAATATTACAAAAGCGGAAAGAGATTGGAAGGGCCAACAGTATTAGAGCAACTAGCATATTTAGAAACCTTAGCAAAGGCATTAATTGCTGAAAAGGGGGAAAAGCGCGCAATTTTAACGATGCGCACTCTTGCTCCACACTTTGTAAAAAACTATGCTTTTGCAAAAAAACATCGGATTCAATTAAATTCAAAAATTTCAACATATTCCGAGTTAAAATCGATTATCGAAACAATCAAAAACGACTTTTTGCTTATAAAAGCAAATAGTGGTAGCATATAAAAGCATTGAGGTAACAGTTATGAAAAGAAAATTGACAGATCAAGAAATTGTTCGCAGAGAGAAAATAATTAAATTACAAGAAGCGGGTTTTAAACCGTTTGGTGAAAAATACGTTCGCACTCATGATAGTGCTAAAGTTCGCGAACTTGCCGAAAATAAGACAAAAGAAGAACTAGACGAACTAAATATTAATGTGAAGTTAGCGGGCCGGATTATGTTTATTCGGATTATGGGTAAGGCAAGTTTTTTCACAATTCAAGACCAAGCAGGACAAATGCAAGCATTCATTACCAAAAATAATGTTGGTGAAGAAATTTATGAAATTTTCAAGTTAGCTGACCTTGGTGATATCGTCGGTGTTGAAGGGACAATAATGCGGACAAAAACGGGTGAAGTAACGGTTAAAGTTAGTACATATACGCATATCGTAAAAGCACTTCGACCACTCCCAGAAAAGTTTCATGGTCTTCAAGATATTGAAGAGCGTTACCGTCGTCGTTATTTAGATTTAATTATGAATGAAAACGCTCGTAAAGTTGCTTATATGCGACCGAAGTTAATTCGTGCTATGCAAGATTTTTTTGATAAGCGTGGTTATATTGAAGTTGAAACAAGTATGCTCAGTAGCGTACTCGGTGGGGCAAATGCGAAACCGTTTGTAACGCATCATAATGCGCTAAATCGTGACTTTTACTTGCGAATTGCTACGGAATTACCACTTAAACGGCTTCTTGTCGGTGGAATGGAAAAAGTTTACGAAATTGGTCGACTTTTCCGTAACGAAGGAATAAGCACCCGGCATAATCCAGAATTTACAACTGTTGAAGCTTATGAAGCGTATGCTGACTTAGAAGATATGTTTAACTTATGTGAAGACTTAGTACGCCATCTCGCTGTTGTTGCGAACGGCTCAACTGAACTACCATGGGGTGATGTTACAATTGATGTTGGTCCGAAGTTCCGCCGTGTTCATATGGTCGATTTAGTTAAAGAAAAAACCGGAATTGATTTCTATCAAGAGATGACGTTTAAAGAAGCGGCAAAACTAGCTAATGAACATAAAATTCATGTTGAGAAGCATTGGACTGGTGTAGGCCATATTATTAACGCTTTCTTTGAAGAGTTATGTGAAGACGATTTAATTCAACCAACCTTTGTGTATGGGCATCCGCTTGAAATATCACCATTAGCGCGTAAAAGTGAAGATGAGCGCTTTACAGAACGGTTTGAACTTTTTGTAAAGGGGAATGAACTCGCAAATGCATTTACTGAACTAAATGATCCGCTTGATCAATATGAACGTTTTATTTCCCAACTTGAAGCAAAAAAACTTGGTGACGAAGAAGCGAATGAGCTTGATCAAGATTTCCTTGATGCGCTTGAATACGGAATGCCACCAGCCGGGGGAATTGGTATCGGTATCGACCGCCTTATTATGTTACTAACAAATCAAACGTCAATTCGTGAAGTTATTTTATTCCCAACTTTACGTGACAATAAATAAACTAATTTTGTAATTATAAATGTGACAAGGTAGCGTTACTTTACAAAATAGTCTAGATGTATTATACTTACAGCGTTATATTACACTGTAATATACTTCTCTGCTGTTCTTTCCAGAAACAGCCAAAATAGTCCAGAGGGAGGTGTGCTTATGAAAAAGTACGAAATCATGTATATTCTTCTTGCTGATTTAGGTGAAGAAGAAAGAAAAACCGTGATGGATAACATGCATAAAATCATTACCGATTTAAATGGTAAGATTTTAAGTGTCGATGTTGAAAATTGGGGTTTGCGTGATTTTGCTTATCCGATTAATGATCTTACAAAAGGTTATTATGTCGTCATTGAAGTTGAAGCTGATAGTAAAGCGCTTAATGAATTTGATCGATTAGCAAAATTAAATACAAACGTATTACGACATCTTGTCATTGCAAAATAACGTCATCATCAAAAGAAACAAGATGACTCAGGAGGAAATTATGGTTAATAGAACCGTCTTAGTAGGTCGTTTAGCTCGTGATCCAGAATTGCGACGAACACCAAATAATGTCGCAGTAACTTCATTTACTGTCGCAGTCGATGATCGCCCAAGTCGTGATCGCGAAAAAACAACAAGTTTTATTAATGTTGTGTGCTGGAACCATACAGCAGAATTCGTTGCTAATTACTTAAAAAAAGGTAATTTAGTCGGTGTTGACGGACGAATTCAACAACGAACATACGAAAATAATGAAGGAAGAAAAATTAACGTCTTTGAAGTTATCGCGGATAGCGTTCAAGCGTTAGAATCACGAGCACAACGCGAAGAAGATTCAGGTTACGTTGCCGATAAAGATCCGGCAGAAGTTACAGGAATCGATATTGCCGATGATGATCTTCCGTTCTAACAAATAGTTAAGGAGTAAAAATGTATAGAAAACAAAGAGCGCGTAAAAAAGTTTGTTATTTCAAACAAAACAAAATTACGCATATCGATTATAAAGATGTCGAACTACTTAAAAAGTTCGTAACAGCGAACGGTAAAATTACCCCACGCCACGTTACTAATACATCGTCAAAATATCAACGTGAACTTGCCAAAGCAATTAAACGAGCAAGATTTATGGCTTTATTACCATACTACGTTGATTAATAATTTATTGTAAAAATACAAAAGAGAAAGTACCTACTATCTAAAAACTAAGGTACCACTATAAAGTAAATTAGACCTTGAATAAATCAGGGTCTTTTTTTAATAAGGTTATATTTGTAATCGTTGTTTAATTTACTATGTTATGAGAGATATTAACCATTGGTAATATTTGCAGTCTTAAAACCTTCAGTGTTTACTGGACGATAATCGTTACCAGATAAACCTGTGTAATAAACATTAACACGGCCGTTACTTCCTGAAGCACGGTAGAAACGGTATGTCGCAGCGTTTGATCCGGTTAAAAGTGATTGTGCGACATCAAAACGAACGCGCGTACCACTTTCAAGCATCCAGTTATTCCAACTGTCTTCTGCAGCATTAAATGTTGGATTTAAACTGTTTATATAGTCAACACTAGCCATTTGTCGGGAAAGTGACCCTTCAAGCGATGTGAAGAAAATATCAAAATCAACGATATTAACTTCAAAAGGACTACTATCAAGTTCAGTAATTGTAAGCCGTGGATTACCACTTCCAAAAGTTGGCACCTCTGTAATTGTAGGGCCGCCAATACCAATTGCAATCATTGACTGGCGCGAACCGCCCCACCATGAATCAATGCTACCGCTTTTCGTAATTTGAAATGAAAGTTGTTGCTCGATAACTTTATCGAGAATTGGCTGTCCATTCTCAAACTGCACGACTGGATAATCGGTGTAATCGTATAAGGAAGCTCCAAGCGCTTTCCAATGTGAATTTTCTACAGCTGGAGATAAGAAACCATGACTTGACTTCTTACTATTATTTAAAATACGAAAATAGTTTGTGATCCCACCACCAACATAAGTATTACTTGGAACAACATAGCGGACAGTAATTTGTGCTTCATAGCCAGTTGTATTCATAATTGCGGCAAACCCACTTGCTTGATCAGCTGAAAACCAAACCCAAATACCATTATTTATTGCTGCCGCTCTAGCACCGCGGGTAAATAGGCTAGTATCATAGGTAGTGATTCCTTTAAGGGCTTCATTCCACGTTAATGAAGGGGATGTATCAATTAGTGGGTTATCATTTTCATCAGTTAATCCGGTGTCATAAGTAACCATTTTGTTTTGTGCCGTACCATAAATGCGGAAATAGTTTTGTTCCGTTGTAGTTAAGTCGTAATACGATGAAATTGTTTTTGATACTGTTTCTGTATTGTTGTAATAAGTATTAACTGCTGAAGCATTAGGATTGCCAGTTAATGTCGCAGGTGTTGTCCATGTTATTGGTACACCACTTGTATATTCACTAAAATTATAGTTAATTCGTTTATATTTAGCGTTTGCCGCGTCATTAATATTATCGTCAAGCGTTCGTCCCACTAGTGAACCGTAACTTTTTGCCGCGCGGCCGGAAATGATTATTTTCCCATTGTTTGCAGTTGAGTTAGAAGTGCCACCATTTAAGCCAAGGTATTTTGCTTCGCCATCAAGATGGCCAACAAAAAATCCAACGTATGTTTCATGCGGACCAAATGAATCCCCAGCGGTGTCATGAATTGTTTTCCAATAGCCGACTTTAACACCAGTACTCGTATTAGCAACATCAACGGTGCCATCAAGATTAACGTTAATATGCCAGCGTTCGAGTGTATGCGCAATAATTACTTCATCATGCAGAGCAAGGACTTTCGCATTAACTTGAACAGGATACTTTTCAATTTCCCCTTGAGCAACAGGAGTTTTTACTTCAAAACGATTGTTTTTCCATTCAAGATAATCATTATTTGTTGATTCGTAAGTTACATGATACGTAATTCCACCATTAGAAATCGTTTCTTTATTAGGAACGAAATAAGCCGGTGTTTGTCCGGACTTTTGTGTAAAGGCTAAATTTAAACTTTGCGCTTCACTAGCGAAAAGACTAGCAAGTGGATTTGTTGTTCGCAGTGTTCCACCGCCATCGTTAGTGTTCACATAAATTGTTGGTTTATCGAGAATAAAGTTCTTAATTACTGCGCCGTAAGCAACATAACCAAACATTCCGATATCATTTGTGTTATTTCCATCAACTTCAAGACTTGTAATTATTGCACCGTTACCTTGAAAGACACCATAAAACGGATTATCTTCAGTACCAATTGGCAATAACCGGTCACCACTCCAAGTAAAACTTTGCGTGAGTTTGAAGTGTGTGTTATTTGAGAATAAACCTAAAACAGTTAAACGTTGTAAAGTACGTAAATGATCAGGATTAGCAATTAAGTAAGGTGAACCTTCTGTACCGGTTCCACCGTCAAAATGGTCCCCCATCTTACCAAGGTTGAAATCAACGACGTTACTATATTTACTATCATAAACGTATGCAGCGTAAGTAAAAGCAATTGTTGCCGTAACACTTGTCAAAATACTAAAAAGGAGCAGAAAGATATTCAGTTTCTTTTTCCTAAATAAGTTTTTTCGCTTTTCCATTTTCATCCCTTAGTTTTAAAAAAACAGCCAATGTTTCCCTTATTTCATTTCGGTAACTGGCTGTCTATTTAATTTAAGACCCTATAGTTTTGCGTCGCTAGATTTCTCTAGTTTTGCCTTTTTCACCTTTAATTATAAGTATAATTAAGAATTTGTCAACTTTTAATGCTTTTTTGTTGTAAAAGGCGTCATTGAAATTTCGACAAAGGAGTGTGAAATTATTTACCTTTTTACGTAAGATTGCCGTTCATGGGTATTTATTAACGAGTAATTAGTATAATTAATTAACTTTTCAGTCGCTTATGCACAGTTCGGAAAAACACAAAAAAATGTTAAAATATGAGTAAATTACATCCAGTCGTTATTATTTTTCAAATAATGGATTAGAAAAGAGAGTTTGCACGATGAAAGAAAATACAATAATTATTTTAATATTCAAAGCGAGAAGAGCAAGATGAAGGCGCTTTTCTTAGGCCGAATTGTTATTTTTGGTTATGGGATGGTTGGCCAAAGTTTTTATCGCTTGTTAAAAGAAGAAGTAAAGTTCAAAGATGAAAAACTTTTTGTAATCGATAAAGACGAACTAAATCGAAAAACATTCGTTGAAGAAGGTGGACGAGCGACAAACTTTCACGCGATTAATGTTACTAAACAAAATTATCAAGAACTTTACCAAAGTATTTTAAAACCAGGTGATGCTTTACTTGATTTTAGTGAAAGTACTGGTAATATCGATTCACTTACATGGTGTTTAGAAAATAATGTTCATTATTTAAGTACTTCAAGTTCAAACTGGCTTGAAGATAATGAAGATGCGACATCGTATGCCAACTTTTTAGAACTAAAAGCACTTAGTAAAAAGTATCAAAAAGGCAGCGCGAGTTCCGTGATTGAAATTGGCGCGAATCCGGGGCTGGTTTCCTTGTTTGTTAAACGCTGTTTACGCGAAATAATAAGTTGTGAAACGGAAAATTACGCTGATGATGATTTTGAAAACTTAATTGCCGCGGACGATTATGCCCTTTTAGCGAAAAAGATTGGTGTTGAAACAATCATAATTAGTGATTTAGATACACTTTCTACGGCAGGTAACGAGGAAGACGAAGATTTTCTTGCTAATACATGGTCACCAGTTGGTTTATATGACGAAGCCGTATCGCTGATTGAACTTCATCTTGGCACGAGCTTTGATCTCCAAAAACTAGACGGAAAAATTAAAAAGTATAATGCAGAAGATGGTTATGCGAAGTTAAACATCCGCGGTATCGATACATTAGAAAAAACGTACTATCCCGGCGGATATTTTTACGGTTCAATTATTACGCATGAAGAAGCACTATCTCTTGGAGCGCACTTAACTGTGTTAAATCAAGCAGGAGAACGCGTTTATAGCCCGACCGTGTACTTTAGTTATCGTCCAAGCACAAAAGCGTTTAATGCTTTACAAAAAATACGCTTAAAAAATTATGAAAAACCGAAGAGCTTTGTTAAGTTAACAAGTGAAATATCGAGTGGAAGTGAATATTTAGGCGTTATTTTAACGGGTGAAAAACTCGGCAGTTATTACTTTGGCACTGCGGTTGACATTGATACAGTTCGCTTAAAGCGGCCACAAGAAACACCGACAATTATTCAAGTTACCGCAACAGCAATCAGCGGGTTTAAATGGATTATTGCTAATCCAAAAAACGGTCTATTGTTCCCAGAAGAGCTACCAGAAGACTTTATTTTAGAAAATGCTGAAAAATATTTAGGCACATATAATTTTCATAAAGTAGATAAAAAGTTTACAGCACTTGCGGGCATAATAAACAATTAATATTTTAATATTTCTATATAGGACCCCATGTAGGTGGGACAAAGACATTTTGCCAAATAACAATTCCTTTACCTGGATATTGTCCGTTTTGTCCAATGATAATATTGTCGTTAGGGGCCAATATAATGTTTCCATCGTTTTCTACTTTGGCGGTTGAAAACTCATCGCCAACTTTGAATGTTGTTTCATACATCCATTGAAACCAAGTGTGTTTAGGATCGGGGACCATTTGGAAGCGAGCAACACCTGGCGTCCAATTCGAACCGAGCATATTACCAATAACATACGCGTATTCAAATCCATCAGCATGATGCCAAGACATTTTAATTTCATTTGCAGGGATTCCGGCAATATCGTTAATATAATCGATGTATGTAACTTGGTTTTCTCCACCGACAGCGATTTTTCGGACAAATCGGCCATGTGTTCCTGTTAAATAGACGGGGATGTTACGAAATTGTGCCCGTACTTTGTAATTGCCAGTAGTTCCGCCCCCGCTTTCAAAATAAACTTTTTCCTTGTAATATTCACCTTCGATATTTGCGCCATCTTCATCGGCATTTATATCAAGATAAATATATGAACCACCATCAACTAAAGCTTGTACATAATTTAGATTTGGCACAGCTAAAACAATATCAAAGTCACCGTAATCAATAATTATCTTTTTTGCTCGTTTTATAGTAATATTGATATGGTACATTTAGTTGTACTAAATGATTTTTACGAACATGGATATTAAAATACATTTTATAACATTTGGTGCTGCAATTCTTGTTGCTGTGATTGGCGCATTGCTGCAAGCATTTATTCCCAAGATTAAAGAAAAGTTTAATTGGAAAGTTTATGCTTATATATTAATCGCTGTTTTTGCACTGCGTTATTTTAGTTATCGCGACGTTGCTGATAGTGTTGTCGGATCTAAAAATGGGCCTTTTTCAAGTGGATTAATACTCGGCGGCTATTTTGGGGTATGGTTTGAGTTAACCCTTGCGGTCACGCTCATGATTTATCCGTTTATTAAACTGAAAACTATCCAAAACTTTTTAAAGTTCATTGGGCCTCTCTTATTTTTGTTTTATTTTATTTTTAGTTATCAATCATTACACCTTGTTTTTTATGGTGCTAATGAAGTTGTGAGCAGCTTTATTGTGCCGCGGATATTTTTCGCTCTTGAAACTGGTTTGATTTTATTTGCACTCATCGTGGTTTGGTTTGAAGATCGGACGGTTAATCTATCGAAAGAAGAACTACTCAACCTACTTTATGTTTTTGTGCCAATTCTTTTAAGCACGATGCCGGTTTATGGATTACAAATCATGGTTGGTCCCCGTCTTCTTCGTTACCAAGCACTTGATATTTCCTTTACGCATCGTATATTTATGTATATTTCCTTTATTATTCCCGTTATGATTATGCTTGTACTTAAAAACAAACGTGAAGATATTATTAAATTTTCGATGCTTTTTTTAAGTGTAGCGACAATGATTACGTTTAGTAATATTTTTTATTACAAAAATTTTCTTGAGCCATGGACGTGGCCGATTCATTTATGTAATACGGCAATGTACATCGTTCCAATCACTTTAATCTTTAAAACAGAACGGCTTTTTTATTTTACATACTTCATTAATGTCCTTGGCGCGCTTCTTGCGATGCTTATGCCAAACTACGGTGAGGTTACGTATACGGCAAGCGAAGTTATTCGTTTTTGGTACAATCACTCAATTGCCTTCTTTATGCCGCTTTTACTCGTTGGTTTAGGTATTTACCAACGACCCAAAATGCGCCAAATGTACTACAGCATGGTTGCGTTTTCCATTTATTTCATGCTCGTTTTATTTTTAAATGTCACGCTAGAAAAATATCACAGTGTCGACTTTTTCTTTTTAAACGGTGACTTTATTGTTGATAAACTTGGTAAAGGTGCAAAAAACATTTATCGCGTAAAAGTAAGTTTTACAATAAACGATTATGAATACGTGATTAGGCCGCTATATCAATCGCTATTCCTAGTTGTATATGAAGCTGCATCATTTGCGATGTGGTTTGTTTATAGTTTAGGTTATTTAACGCATGACTACTTAACCGACTTAAATCGACAAAAGAAACAAATTAAACTTATTGAATATAATTTAAAAAATATGCAAACGGAGGAACAAAGAAAAATGTTCGAAGAAAATATAGATAACATTGAAGCGTCGCTTGTTTTAGAAAATTTTTCAAAAAAATACGGTAAAAACAACGTTTATGCAGTAAAAGACGCCTCCCTTGTCGTTAATGGCGGGGAAATATTTGGTTTCTTAGGCCCGAATGGCGCTGGTAAATCAACGACAATCAAAGCAATTGTTGGAATTCATCCAATTACTGAAGGTTCAATTTCAGTCTGCGGTTTCGATGTTGAAAAAGAAGGTGTTAAAGCGAAAAGTTTAATCGGTTATGTTCCTGACCATTATGCGCTTTATGAAAAACTTACCGCGCGCGAATATATTAATTATATTGCCGATATTTATGGGGTAAGTGAAGAACGTCGCACCGAGTTAATTGCGAAATATATTAAAATGTTTAATTTAGAAGAAGCTTTTGACCGCCAAATTAAAACATTCTCACACGGGATGAAACAAAAAGTAACGATTATCTCAGCACTAGTTCATGAACCAAAACTTTGGTTGCTTGATGAGCCGCTAACGGGGTTAGATCCAGACAGCATCTTCCAAGTTAAAGAATGTATGAAGGATCACGCTGCAAAAGGTAACATTGTAATGTTTTCAAGTCACTTAATTGATGTTGTTGAAAACTTATGTGAGCGGGTCGCTATTATTAAAGAAGGCCATTTATTTGCGCCGGTATCTATTAAAGAAGTGCAAAAGACGAGTACGCTTGAAAAGTATTATTTAGAAAAAACAGTGTAAAGGAAAAATAAGTGAACGATATTAAAATTCTTGTTAGTATGCTCCTTAAAGATCGTCTTGATCTGAAGTTTTTAAGGAGTAAAGGCGAAACAACGCGCGCCATTGTTTTCTTTTTGCTCCGCTTTTTAATTACGTTCGCGATTGCTTTTGGTGTCTTTTTACTTGCAAGCTTCTTACAAGTTTTCCATAACTCAAAAACATTACCATCATCACTCTTAACGATGATTTTAACTTTACTTTTAATTATCACCACTATTTCTGTGACGCTAAATTTAGTTAAAACGCTATTTTTAGCGGAAGATAACAAGCTACTTATTACTTTTCCGGTAGAACCTAATCGAATATTCCTATCAAAAATCATTATTTTTTATATTTTTGAACTAATTAAAAACATGACATTTATTCTGCCGATAATACTAGCATTCGGTGTTTTATCGAAAGTTGGTATCTTTTTCTACTTTTGGGTGTTTATTTCGATGTTCTTTATTGCGCTGATTCCAGTTGTTTTTGGAATCGCGCTTTCACTCCCTGCGCTTTTAATTCAGCGGCTCTTTGCTAAGTTTCGCTTAATTAAGCATACTGTTTATATTAGTGCGTTGGCATTTGTTATTTATGTTATTGTTCGACTCATTTTAATTATCCCGACGTCAATTAACGTTATTCATTACTGGGGCCCAATTAAAACGCTGCTTTCTAACATCATGACATTTTTCTATAATAAATTCCGCATTGTGCATTATTTAGTAACAATGATTTTAGGGAAAAATGTTTCGTTGCGTTACACCCATTGGCATTACGAGCCGTGGCTTGTTTTGTTCGTTTTAATTGGTGTTTTAGCCGCCATTCTTGCTGCAACATATTTCTTAGTGCGACACATTTTCTTAAATTTAATTAGTCACGACTATACGCGAATTAAAGAAGTACGATTAGAGACAAAGCGTCAGAAACAATTGCCACGATTTTTATCGTTTGTGAAAAAAGAGATATTATTACTTGGACGAACAGGGGAGTTTTCGTATAACTATGCGATTACATATGTCGGCACTCCGTTAATTATTTTGTTAATTAATAAAATCTTTTCATCAATGGAATTATATGCAAACGGGTGGTATTTTGTCCAAGCGCTTAACGTTTTAATAATCATGCTTCTGCTTTTGTCGTCAAATAGCGCGATTGCAAAATCATTTTCTGAAGAAGGAAGAACAGGTTACTTAAAGCGCACGAAACCAATTAATGTTTTTTACGCTTTGGTTGCGAAACTCATTCCTAATATTACGCTTTCGATTATCTCTTTAATTATCACGATGGGCGTATTTAATGTTTTTATGAACTTCAAGTTCATAAATATTTTCTTTTTGACGTTTGGTTTAGTTTTAATTCAAGTTGGTCATATTTTCATTAGCGGCCTTCTCGATATCATGAACCCACAGAACGAACAGTACGCAACGACAGGCGAACAATTTTCAAATCCGAATGAAAACAAAGCGACAATTATTGCTTTTATCACATCCTTCATTGTTGCGTTAGCGATGTTTTGGTTTTTAAAAGAGGCACAAAAATTATCGTATGAAGTCTTTAATATCGTGTTTATTAAAATGTTCTTTATCGGTGTTATATTTATTGTGACGGCTATTTATATTTTTAGCTGGTCCGTTCGTGCATATTACTTTGATCGAGGTGAAGCAAGATGAAGAAGTCAGTTGCTGTTGTTATTTTAGCAATTTCCACACTTTCAATTATTTTAGTTGGACTGCTTTTTCAAAAAGCAGAAATATATGATCCAACGGTTTACGTTGAAGAAGTGGTTGTAACCGGTGTTCGCGTTGGTGACGAACCGGCCTTAAAAACATATTTAAATCCAACTGAAAATATATACTATATTGAGAACCCTGAATTACCAGGATATCAAATGCCATTAACGTACGTTGAAGGCTTACAAGTTGAAATATTATATGAAGTAATTCCGGGGAATGCATCAACACCGACAGTTTCTTTTTACACAAGTAGAGATAGTAAAATCGCTACGGTTAATCGTAATTCGGGAATTGTAACATTTCTTGATTTCGGCACAGAAACATTCACACTTATCGCTAATGATAACTCTAACGCCTCAGCGCGAATTAGAATTAGAGCGAAGTTTGTTGGTTAATAAAAAAAGCATAATAATTACTATAATATAGTAAAAGAGTTTTTTTACATAATAGTGTATAATACTTATTGCAATATTTAACGATGAAAAGAGGTCAAATATGAAAAAAATTAGAAAAACAAGCTTGTTGTTACTACTTCCGCTAATGTTAGCGGGCTGTCGTGACACCTCGTCCTCCGCAACAGATGACACATCAGAACCAGTCGATAGTTCGGATATTACGAGTGAAGTTAGTGAAACAACGTCGGAAGATGGAACGTCAGAGCCATCATCGGAAATCCCGATTGAAGATCAGTATGATATCGAAAGTGTCGGAGCGCCGGACTTTGTGATTGATTACGAAGGTAATATTGACGAAAAAGACAACAAAAGAAATGAATTTATGGACCGTGAGCAAGGATTTGCCGTTGGTACAGACAATGAATTCAAGTTCTTCCCCGAATTATTTGCGTATGATCAAAAAGATCAACCGATTGAACTTGATAAATATCCAATCGTTTCAGTAATTGAGCAAAAGGTTGTTGAAGAGTATACCGAACTTACTGGCGAAGCTTTAAGTGACATTGTTACGATCGATGAAGAAAACGCGACATATAAATTTAGCGAAGCAGCGATCGGTCACGAATTCCGCTTAACCGTTCGTCCACGTGGTGCGAAATATGCCACACTTGAACGTTTTGCAGTCGACTTTGAATTTAAAGTTGTCCCAGGTTTTAACGTTTACACGCAAGATGATTTACACCACTATGACAACATGAATGCCCAATGGGAAAGTTATCGAACAGAAAACGAACTTGTTCAACAACAAATTAGCGGCATTGTTTTACAAAACGACCTCAAAATAACCGCGGACAATTTCCCGGATGCTTTCTTTTATTTAGAGGGTGATGAAGATGTGAAAACTGGTGACGCTGATTATGTTCGTGTCGTTGGTTCAATTCGCGACTTCAGTTCACTTTATAGCCGTGAAATTGGCGAGGATGAAGACTTTGTCTTCAATGGCAACTATTTTAACCTTGACTTTAGCGAAATGCCTTATGTTGTTCGCGAAGGATCAGGCGGCAGAATCGATGCCGAACCAGGTAAAGTTGTTTCACACGCAACTTTAATTACTGCTGGTGCAGGTGTTGGATTAGAAGAAGGTGAAAAAGTCGGTAACTTTACGCTTAAAAACATATCACTTAAAGGTAACGCCAACCGCACTGAAGAAGGCGAGAAATCAGGCGGACTTATTTTCAACAAAATGTGGAAAACAAATGCTCACGTTTACAATAACATTGCGACACAAGCATTTACATTTTATTTTGCCGAACATAACACTCCCTCAATGCTAATTGAAAAAACGCGTGCGTATGACTCATTTAGTAGTATGCTTTATAGCTGGGGTGGTCCAGACTTAGAAATTAAGGATTCAGAATTAATCGGTGCTGGCGGCCCAATTATTATTGCCGACCATGTTGCCCCAGGCAATGACGGTAACGAAGGGCATCCATCAAACACAGTTATTACAAACTCAGTCGTTGAGTCACTCGTTAGTGGTACAGAAAACTGGTTTGTCCTTGTTGATGCAACTACCGCCGCAACACAACTTGTTGGTCTCGGTGCTGCATTTCCGTTGCTCGGGAAAAACGGCATTCTTGAAAACAAAGTGATTAATGATATTAATGTGCCGCACTTTAACTTAATCGCTGTGATGAAATCAAGTGAAGCACAAGGTCCAACATCGGATAAAATCCGGGGAACTTTCCAAATTGATGAAGGTGAAAAATTAGATTTTGATGGTGCATTCGTTGCAACATCAATCGCCCATCAAATTCCACTTGCAGCACCACGCTTCCAATCAAGCGGTGGTGAAGTCGCAATATTTGCCGGACCAGAAGTTGGATTCATTGATTTATACGGTCAACCAATTCCAATTTATGAAGGTGGAAAAAACCACTTCTCAGGAGATTATATTAATTTATATTTAAATATTGATCTCGGGGAAGAAATGAGCAGCGATGGCTTTATGGGCATTGTCTTTGGTTTAATCGATTAGAAAAACAATCATTAGGGGCTGTCTGAAACACAGCCCCTTTTTATAACACAAGGAAATAAAATAAATGCAACGAAGAACAATTGATCTATTAATCACAGCGCTAGTAACAAGTGGATTATTTGTTCTTTTTACTTTCTTGAATTTAGAACATACATTTGCCTTTTTAACACCGGTTATGCTTGCTGTTTTTATTATGCGTTATGAAGTAAAGGGCGCGATCATCCCGGCATTAATAATATTCGTAATTGGCGTTGTAGCAGGGATATTAATTAAAGGAGAACTCTGGTACCACGGGTTAATTTTTATTGTTGGAGGCATTACGGTTGGTTTCCTTCACGGTGGCCTTTCAAAGAAACTGTCACACTTAAAAGAGCTTTCATTTGTCGTTCTTTTTGATGTACTTTTTGGCTTGGTGACAGCGCTGGTTTTTTATATGCTAAACGACCCAATTTACGCAATTAACCTTGAATTTGGCCACTATTTGAACACATTTAGCAACATTATCAACTTAAATGAAACAACAAACTTCGCACAAAACTTTAGTTATGTGTTTCAATTGAGTTTTGCTGAGTATATCGTCACGTTCGGGATTATTGAAGCGACATTAACACATATATTCATTCATCTTGTGCTGAAATTTATTTATAAAGGCACAGAAGGATATACGTTCTCTGATTTAAACTATACGCTACCAAAATTTGTTGCACTTCCTTTTGCCGCACTCTTAGTTTTAACTTTATCAATTCCCTTTTTAATGATGCTTGAATTAAGTAAAACAATACTTATTATCTTCATCGTCATTAGTACGATTACGCTGAGTGCGATACTTTTATTTGTTCATCAAGGGGTTGTTGTTTTAAGTTTATATTTTAATCGAAAAGTTAATTTTAATTTAGCGCCATTTATATATGTTTTGGGGATAATTTTATTTGTTCCTTTTGCGGTTTTAGGCGTCGTTGATTCATTCTTAAATTTACAGCAAAAGTTACTAGCTCGTGAAGATGTTGCCCAACATAATTACTTTAAAGTAATTCACTAGTGTATTTTATTTTAGTGAATTATGTTAATCTAAAAATAGGAACTCGATATGGCACAAGAAAAAAAAGCAAATCCAACAAAAAAGAAAAAACGTCCGGCAACGGAAGTTTTTGAAGTTGTTGAGGAAGTAGATGAAGAAGTAAAAGCAAAAAAAGTTAAATCAAAATCAAAAAAGAAGGCCAAGAAAAAAGGCAAACGCCAATACGAAAAACTTCCAGAACGAGAACTTAGAAGACAACTAAAAAGAATTGAACGCCGGGCAACTCGCCGGGTTGTGATGATTACGCTTGGTTTGTTTTCTATTGCCTTTGCAATACTTGCTAACTATACACTTGGAATAATTGCACTTTTTGCCGCATTCTTTGGCTTATATGGAGTGATATACAGCTTATTTGCTCTCATTCGAATTAAAGAAGTTAAATGGTACTTTATTATTGCCGGATTAGCAGTGAACATTGCCGGTCTTGCCCTAAGTATTGGCCCAACAATCGCCGCTGTTCAACATATTATCGATAACATCGGATCGATTGCTTCACTTTTTTAGTAATTTAATTTGATTTTCAATCTTTAAAAACCGCTTATTATTAGTTAAAAAGGTATATTAATACCTT
>DASRNI010000007.1:0-13959 GCA_035647455.1 Bacilli bacterium
TGCCCGTGAAGTTTGTGAGTGTAACTGTTTTAACTTTGCCTGGGAATGCGGTTGTGTTGTAAAGTGAGAAATCATTGCCATCTTTGTTGCGAATTTGAATTCCTGCACCATAGTCACCCATTTCGGTTCCGCTCCAGAGAATTCCGTCAATTTCAACGTCTTCGACTGGTCCATAAGCAGCTAAGCCTAGAGCTTCAGCAGTAACTGTTGTGCTTGGTTCAAGCGTTGCTGGATCAATAACAACAACATCAATTGTTGCGGTTAATTCACCAACTGTTGCGGTAACAACTGTTTCACCAGCGCTAACACCAGTTACGACACCATTTGCATCAACGGTAGCAACTAATGGATCGGCTGATTCATAAGTGGCACCTTCAATGACAGCGTCAAATGGATCGGCAACAAGTTCAAGTTCAACGGTTTCTTCCATTAAAACTTCAACTTCTTCTTCACTAAAGCTAATACCTTCTAAAACGGCTGCTTCACCTTTAGTGATATCCCACTCGTCAACACTAGCGTTTGTGAGTTGGAATGTTTTGTTATTAATGCCTAAGATACCTGTCCACGTAATAGTATCAGTTGATTTAACTGTTTCTAAAAGTGCAACTGTTTCTTCTGCATCAGCAATTGGAATGTTGTAGTGCATGTATGTGCCAATTTCGTGTCCACCTTTTTCAAGTGTGATATCGACAGTAATATTGACAAATGTTCCATCAACATTCGCTTCTAATTTAGTAACTTTCTTAAGTTTTAAATCAGGAATCTTAACAAGTAATGAATCCTTACCGACTAAAGTACTTTGTTCAATTGAATCAAGTACGACCGGCTCGATTGCAACACCTTCTTCGTGACTAACGTACTCAACGCGGTCTAATTCACGTAAACCACCATACGTTGCAAGATGTCCTGTAACGGTTAAGAGTGAGCCAATTGGTACATCAGCAAAATCAGCAGCGTAGTCATCTTCGGTTAAAGCATAAAGTAATAATGCTTGCCCGTTATCGTCTTGAATGGCGATATTCCATGCTGGTAAGCTCTTGCCAGTTGATTTTTCAACTGCACCACGGAATTTGTGGGTAACAGTACCTGAGACTTCGTATTTTTGTTCTTTGTCTTTTGTTGCAACACTGTCCCAACCTTCGGTCATTGCGCGAATAGCGGCAATGGTTGTTTCTTCAACTGTTGGTTCTTCTGGATCAACAATTGGTGGTAAGCTTTCTTCTTCACTTGAAGATTCGGCTGGTTCTGAACTAGGTTCTTCAACTTCTGAACTTGGTTCTTCAACTTCTGAACTAGGTTCTTCGCTCTCTTGTTCGCTCGGTTCACTTGAGACAATCGGTGGGATTGAATCTGATGGTTCCGGCTTGCTACTTGAGCTGACGTCACGACAGCCAGCTAAAAGAAGCATGAAAAGCGGTAGTAAAAATAATTTATTTCTTTTCATTATATTCCTCCTTTTCTTACTACAATACTATTCTACCATAAATATTTTAAGGAGGTAAAATAATTTACTAACAAAATTAGTCAAAAATTTTAATCCCCATCCCTAACAAGGGATGCTCGTTGCTTCGCTATCGTGTATAGGGCTTATTTAATCGTTTTAAATGCTGTTTTCACATGATTTTTTATCAATAAACGCGAATAAAAAGAAAAAGTGCCGGTTAAAGCACTTTCTTTATTTTTTTTAAATTAAGTTTACTTTACGGTAGGTCCGTTATATTTTGGTAACGTTTCGCGGTATGTGTAAACTACTTCTTCGAAACTTTCGACAACGACTTTTTTCCCGTCTTTCATCACTGACTTCGTCTTAACAAAACGGGGAATACCGCCTTTAGCGTTAAATTCGATAATGACGTGGCTATCGTAAACTTCATCGTTCTCTACTTCAGTGACGCCTTTTATATCAAGTTTAAATGTATCACCAGATTTTGTTAGTTTAAGCGATTCGATTGCGGGTACACTAGCGTAAATTTCATTAACCGCATCTTGATCAACAATATCTTCAGCATTTGTATATGCTATTTCAAAAGGGTAATAGAGTATTTCAGCGAGGAGATGAAACACTGAAAGTGTAAAGTCATAATCATAACCATATGTATCGCTTTCTTCTTGTTCACCGTTAGTAACGGTAATAAAATGGAAGGAATCACTCGTTTTATATAAGTGTTCATCCATGGTGTTCCTTTCATCGTTCATCGTTTGATCATTAAAGAAACTAGCTCCGTTTTCATAAAATCTCAGCACACTTGATTGTTTTAAAACAAGATCTTCTTCCCCTAATTGATTTTTAACAGACGATTCGAGCGTGATTTCGTAAATTTCACCCCATTCTGCAGGATCCTTAAGTTCCGGTAAAGCATCAGCGTAAATTTCTTTACATCCCGTTAATAAAAAAACGGAAAGTATTACAGGTAGTATTTTTTTTAATTTCATGTTTTTCTCATTTCTTTAAGTAATTAAATTGTTCCGCTCTTTATTATACTAAAAAAAAATTTTTTAGTTGTAGAAACTAAAAATAAAGCGTTAAATTAAAAACAAAATTAATTGCATAAAAGCAGCCTTAAAAACTACGACTGCTTTATTTAAGAATATGTGGCGCGATTTAATGGAAACTTATTTAACTTTAGGCCCGTTATATTTTGGTAAAGTTTCGCGGTAACTATATTTAAATTCATCACTACTATTTAAAACAAGATTATTACCGTCTTTTACCGTTGTTTTTGTTTTAACAAAGCGGGGAATACCGTCTTTAGCGTTAAATTCGATGACAATGTGCTGGTCGTGATCTTTATTATTAATTTTATTAACGCCTTTAACATCGAGCTTAAAAGTGTGCCCGAGCTGTGTTAGTTTAATCGAATCAATGTCGGGAACACTCGCGTAAATATCATTAATTGCTGCTTCATCGACAAGATCTTCGGCTAACGTGTAAGCTGCTTCAAACGGATAATAGAATAACATAGCAGCGATCATATAACTACTATACACGACGTCATATTCCATGCTGGAAAGCGTTCTTTCTTCACGTTCACTATCATTGATCTGAATAAGATAGGCGGAACTATCAGTTTTATAAAAATGTAGTTCTGATTTTGTCTTTTTCCCGTCAGCTGTTACGTCGCCAACAATACTTCCGCCGTCTTCATAAAACGATATAAGACTAGATTCTTTGAACGTTTCTTCTTCTTTACCAGTCTGATCGAAACTGTCTATTTCAACTTTAACTTGATAAATTTCACCCCACTCTTCAGGATTTTTAAGTTCCGGTAAAGCATCAGCGTAAACTTCTTTACATCCCGTTAATAAAAAAACGGAAAGTACTACTGATAGTATTTTTTTTAGTTTCATGTTTTCCTCATTTCTTTTAATAATTAAATTATAGCGCTCTTTACGATATTAGTAAATACTGATTTTTTTACAGAAGAATAAAAAAAGGGAGTTAATTTAAAAAATAAAATTAATTGTCACAAAATTATTAAATTCGGAAAGAGAGAAACGGCCAACGACCGGTTCGACAGTAACTTCATCAGCGTAAAACTTAATAAACTTCGTTCCGCGACTAATTTCGTGAATAATATGGAGATTTTTAACGTTACGCACTAAAAAGTCATGGGGAATTTCCGTGACAATAAACTTTGGTGACTTGTGCTTCCTGCCAAACGGTGCAAGGCTGTTAAGAAAATGAAAGTTTTCATAAGTTAATTCGCTAAATGTAAGCGGAATTAATTGTTCAGAAACTTCTTTGACGCCGTGCTCGTCAATTAGTTGGATAAATGCGGCTTTGAAAGCGGGGTAATTATCTTTTTTTAAGCTTAACCCGGCTGCTTCGTGATGACCACCGAATGTTTCGAGATAGTGACTTAGTGCAGTGAACGCTTCAACGAGACTAAAGCCTTTAACGCTGCGACCACTGCCTTTAAGAAGATCGGGTTCAGTCGTGCTTGCGGTAAACGTAATCGCGGGTTTTGCGTATTTAGTGACGTACTGCTGACTAATTAAGCCGAGCATTCCTTCAAGTTCGTCAGTAATTTCTAAAATCGCACTTTCACTTGTATCAACTTCAAAGTCCAGTGCAGCTTTACTAATTTCACGGCGCTTGTTATTAATACTAATTACATAATGCGCAATTTCGTTAATTCGCCGTGTATCTTCCGTTGTAAAATATTCAATTAAAACATTCGCCTCGCGTTCTTTACTTAAGCGGCCAAGGGCGTTGATTTTCGGAATAACTTTTAAACCAAGACTTTCCGCGTCATAAAACTGCCCTTCGTTCAGCTTAAAAAGCTGTGGGTAGTTCTTTTTATTAAGTATCTCAAGTCCAAGGCGGACGAGTGTGCGGTTATGACTAACAAGTGGCATCATATCGGCAATTGTCGCAATTGCGGCAAGGCTAAGTAAATAGTCGTCGTAATACGTTAAAAGGCCGTAACTAATTAAAAGCGCCATATATGCCCCCGCACTATCAAGCTTTTCGGCATTCGTTAAATGCGGATGAAGAAATGTAAAGGCGTCTGGGAGTGTTTCGTGCATTTGGTGATGATCGCTCACAAGCACATCGATCCCGACTTTATTCGCTAGCTCGATTGCCTTAAAAGCACTCACACCGTTATCAACGGTGATAATAAGTTTAATGTCACGAGCTTTAAAGCGTTCAATTAAGTTTTCGTTTAAGCCGTAACCTTCTTTATAGCGACTTGGAATAAACGTAAAAACATCAACGCCGCGCTTAAGAAAAGCACTTTTTAAAATCGCTGTCGCTAAAATACCGTCAGCATCATAGTCACCATAAACAAGAATTTGTTCATTGTTTGTAATTGCTTGTTCAATGCGTTCAATAAAGATTTCAAAGTTATGAAAGGCGTACGGGTAAGGTAAGTCACTTACCGTAACTACGCGCGTTAAATAGCGATAGTCTTCTTCCGTTAAATTGAAATATTCGAGAACTTTAGTTTTAAAATCAGACATATAAAAATGCTACCACATTCGGTAGCACTTTTATGTTGATATTACTTAGATTAATCGTTAATTCCGATATAAATTGCTTCTTCTGGTTCACTCGAGCGAGGACTTGTGCGTTGTTTTTGCTTGTCGCTTTCTTTACGTTTCTTCGTCCGTGGTAAGCGAATCTTACTTAAGCGGCCTTGAGCGTTAACACTCGACGCGATGAGCATTGTGCTCAGTTTTGATTGCACGAGTAGTGCAACAATAATTGCTAAGAAGCTACTTACGTAAACTGCACTTACAACAAGTGGAGCGAGTAACGTAAACGTTAAGAACGCTGCCGCGAAGATGAGTGTTAAGACGTAAAGTAAGCTTAAGCTTAACCGTAAGCTAACTTCATAATGTTCACGGCGGGTAAGTTCACGGTATTGCTGGTCAGTTTTGACATCATTAATTTTGTTAAAGACAATAACATTTAAGAAGGAAACGAAGAGTACCGCAATTAAAGCACCGAGTGTAACAATTGGCGGTACAGCAATTCGCGTGACGATGAAGAATAGTAAGACCGTACTGGCGGTTGCTAAACTTTCGACAAAGTTCGCGACACCGCGACTTAAGCCGTAACGAAGACTTAAATAAACCGAAGTTAAGACTAAACTTAAGAGCGCGATTAAACTAATTCGTTCAAAGCGCGGTGTAATCGCTTCTTTCATCACCGTATTAATCGAGATAACGGCTTTATCGTCATGCGGCTCGACTAAATTCAGCAGTGCGTCAAGGAAGCGTTCGGTTGAAACAGTCGCATCATCCGGACTAAGTTTATACTCAACAAAGTCATCGTTACTAAAGTTACCTTTGAGCATATATACATAAAATGTATAAGTAACGGCGAGTTCGTCTTCTAAGTCCGTTTCAAACGTCGTCATTTCGTGCGTTTCGTAAATCGCTGTGCCTTCTTCATCTTTAACGACTTCAAGTGGTTCGCCATCAATCGTAATTAATTCTAATATTTGCAGCGGACTATTCGTTGGGCTACTAATATTAATATCGCTATTTTCCGAAACTTGGAAATAAACGCGCGTGACATCTTGGTCGTATTTGACTAAGTTAAACGGGTTGCGGTTAATGCCGCTAAAGACACTAATTAAGACAATTGTCGCGAGACTAATCGCGCTAAAGACACCGAGATTAAGTTTTGCTTTCGCACTTGGATTATGCGCAAAGAAACGCCCAAAGTATGTTTGTTTTTCTTCGGCAAGTAAGTTCGGCACTTCTTCTGCCTTAATACCGTAAATTTTGTAATTCTTTTGTGTACTTGTGTTATTTGCTAAAAGCCAGAGCATTAAACTGTTATGGAGTAAAATCGAAACACTGCCAACGATTGCGCCAAAGATGAGCATCGCCGAAAGTCCAGCAAGCGCGGCACCCGCAAAGAAATAACCTAAAACACCAACAATAATCATAATGACTAAGAAATCGAGTGTAATAAAGGTTGAACGGCGAATTGCTTCTTGATGTGCTTTTTTAAACGTTCGCCCGCGATAAACTTCTTCGCGGAATTTACTTGCGTATATAAGGACACTTGCAAGCGCAACGAGACTCACGATAATGAGCCCAATAATCGCACTCGTCGTAAATTCAACAAGAACAGCGTTGAAAATAAGGAGCGTCCCTAGAAGTGTTAATGCACCACTACTTAGCGCAGTTAATACCGGGAGTCGGTAAATTAAGAAACTAATTATAAGCGTAATAATAATTGCACTTATTGCCGCAAATAATGTTGCTGAAAGCGCAATACTATCACGGTTACCAAGTGTAATTAATGGTTCAACGGTCGGACCGTAAACCGCATTTTGGAATAAAAATTCAACTTTATAATCAAGCGGACCGGCGTTAAATAAGTTGGCCATATAAAACGCTGTTTCCGTTGCTTCACGAATTTGACTCGTCGTAAAGTCTTGGGTTTCGCCTTGTGGTGAACTAATCACGCCAATTTCCGTATGATCTTCATCCCACCACATTGAACGGTAGTCAAACTCAAGGAAAATCTTACCCGCAGTTTTACCTTGCGGATTTAAGTAACTATCAGCGTCAGGATCGTAATCACTCCATAAAACAATCGTTGCCGCTTTAACAAGATCAGCTTGGGCTCCGTCTTCACCAGGTGTTTCAAGTTCAGCTTGAATATCTTGGGCGACATTAACAATATTTGTTTTAAAAAGTTCCGGGTTAGTTAACGGAAATATAATAAACGGATAAGCACGGCGGAATTCAACGCGGGCATTTACGCCATCAAAGATATCTTCAGCCGGTAAAATTGCTTCCGTATTATCGTCATCACCAATTTTAATTGTAAAGTTTGCGTTGTAATTTAAGAATACTTGCAACCGGTTATAATCACGGTCAGTTTGCAGCGCTGTTGTCGTGCGGATAATGTTATCGCCTTCTTTCGCGATGTTATATTCCGAGACGCCGTACGTCTGCATTCTTTTGTCCATCAGCTCGGCAACTTCATCAAGTGCTTCTTCCGGGACTCCTTGATCTTCATCTTTTTCTTCAATTCGATAAACGAACTCCCGCCCACTTTGGTATTCCAGGTTTGGGATAATGTTTTTTAATGGTTGTAAGCTATTAACAGCAACTCCGAAAACGAGTGCTGTAGCCATTGTGATATAAGCGATTAATCGACGCATAAATTTGTTCCTCCACAACTTAAAAGTAGTCTAGTGCAAAGACTGCTTTATTAGAATACTATTTTATAGTATTAATTTCAAATAATATAACGTAATAATTTATGTTTTCAGTTATTCGTCAAATAATGACGTTTGATGCGTTTTTTTTAAGTGCCGATAAAGCTTTTCCGTTGCGACACGGCCACGCGGTGTTTTATCAATTAAACCGATTTGAATTAAGTACGGTTCATAAACGTCTTCTAAGTTCGTTTGCTCTTCACCAATCGCGTTCGCGAGCGTTTCTAGCCCAACGGGACCACCTTTGAAACGGTTGACGAGCGTTGTTAAGTAACGAATATCAACTTCATCAAGCCCGAGTTCATCAACGCGCAATGCAAGAAGCGCCTTGAGCGCAAGTTCAAGCGTGATTTCAGCACTATTTTCGTACGTCGCAAAGTCACGGACCCGGCGGAAAAGTCGGTTGGCAATTCGTGGTGTGCCGCGGCTTCGTTTGGCAATTTCATTCGCCGCTTCTTCATTAATTGGCGCATTAAAGACGCGACTCGTCCGATCGACAATTTGTTTGATCTCTTCGTCACTATAAAAATGGAGCCGTTCACTAATCCCAAAGCGCGCGCGTAAAGGACTCGTTAAGTCACCCGCTCTTGTAGTGGCACCAACGAGTGTAAAAGGCGGTAAGTCAAGTGCAATATTTTTAACATTACCATCAAGGTTAAACATTACTTGTAAACGGAAATCTTCCATTGCACTATAAAGTACTTCTTCAACAACGCGGGGCAGACGATGAATTTCATCAATAAAAAGAATGTCACCTGCTTCTAATGTTGAAAGTAAAGCGGCAAGGTCACCGGGTTTTTCAACACTTGGTCCGTTAATAACTTTAATATCCGCGCCCATCTCGTGGGCAATAATATGCGCTAATGTTGTTTTACCTAAGCCAGGCGGGCCAAAAACAAGCGTATGATCAAGCGTTTCATGACGTTTTTTCGCCGCACTTAAAAAGACACGTAAATTATTTTTAAGTTGCGTTTGGCCAACGTATTCGGCGAGTGTTGCCGGACGGAGCGTTGTTTCTTCGTCGCGTTCAATATCACTTATGCGACCACTTAGTATCCGTTCGTTTTTCATTTGCGGAACTCACTAAGTGCAACCCGTAATAAGTCACTTGCGTTAAGTTTTTCGTCATATACTTTCTTTAAAACACGCGTAACATCACGTTTTTTAAAGCCGAGCTGAATAAGCCCTTGTTCAACTTCTAAGTATTTTCCACTTTGCAGCGCTTTTTCTTGGGTTTGTAGTTTACCTTTTAAGTCGAGAATAATTTGGCTTGCGCCTTTCGGGCCAACACCGGGTAACTTTTTCAAATAAGCAAGATCTTCGTTAACAATTGCTTGCCAAAACCGTTCCGGGTACGTTGCGGTTAATATGCCAAGCGCCGTTTTCGGTCCGACACCGGTAACACTAATTAACTTTTCGAATAAATCTTTTTCTTCACTTGTTTTAAAGCCAATTAAAAGATGTTCATCTTCCCGAATAATTTGTTTCGTATAAATAAAAATATGTTGACCGACAGTAATTCCTTCCGTATTTGGCGCAAGTAATTCGTAAAAAACGCCATTAACGTTTAAAACAAGTTTTGTCGGCTGCGCATTTGTAACAAGTCCTTCTAAAGCATAAATCATTTAATTCACCACCCACACTAAAATTATTATTATAAAAAAAAGTAAAACGCTAATTAAACTCGCTAATAGTGTTTTACTAGTTTTACGTTCCATCGCGACCTTCTTTGTACCGCTTGGGCCGCGTAATCTTTTCGCGCTTATGTACCGAAATGTTATGCAGATGGAGAATTCGCTTTTCTGCAGTAGCTTCGATTTTTTCGCCGCGTAAGAATGCGTCAAGAAGAGCATACGTTACCCCAATTTCATCTTCATCAGTTTGCGTGTCATATAGTCCCGCGCTTGGTACTTTGCTTGTAATATAAGCGGGGACACTAAGTAAACTTGCAAGTTCATAAACTTCGGTTTTTGTAAGTTCACTTAAAACATAAAGATCGGCCGCGCCGTCACCGTACTTTGTAAAGTAACCTGTATAAATTTCGGCTAAGTTATCAGTGCCAAGAATAAGTTTATTTTCCGTTTGGCCAAGACTATAAAGCGTGACCATCCGGAGCCGCGCCTTCAGATTAATTTTTGCAAGTTCATTAAGCGGCATATGGCTCTCTAAGTTTTGAACAAGCGCATTATATTCGTCTGTTAAGTTAATTTCTAAAAAGCGTAATTTAAAGTCTTTAACAAAGTTACGGGCGTCTTTTAAATCTTTTTCCGTACTCGCAATGTTAATAATGACAACTAAAACGTCACTAACGGCTTCTTGGGCTAAAAGTGCAGCGACAGCACTATCAAGGCCACCACTTAGTCCAAGAATATAACCATTAAAGTTTTTGTTATAGTCTTTTAAGTAACTAACTAAATAATCTTTGTACTTTTTCATGATGATCCTCTATTCGTAATACTCAAACTCAAAGTCACAAAGCCGGACTGTGTCACCATCTTTAATTCCCATTTCTTCAAGACGTGTCTCAACGCCAATGACACGGAGATATTGTAAAAGTGCCATCACGGCTTCATCAGTATTTAAAATGTATTTATGAAAGCGTGATTCAACTTTTTCGCCCGTAATAACAAAGACATCCGCGCTTTCTTTCGTAATCACAAAATCATCTTCTTCGGCACCGGCTGTTAAGTCGTAAGTACGGTATTTAACACTTTCACCACGTTCATCAACAAGTTCAACTTCAGGCGCGGTATCGAGTACTTCACTAATTTTTAAAAGTAACGGATCAATATTTTCATGGAGCAAACTTGAAAAGCCAATAATTTTCTCTTTCAGCTTCGATTGAAATACGGCAAGTTTATCGCGCGTTTCTTGCGTTTCCATTTTACTAACAGTCACAATTTGTGGTCGCTTAATTAAACCAAAACCGTATTTAATAATTTCATTTTGTAAAAGCTCATAATCACGGCGATAGTCATCACTATTTTCACCGTCAATCATAATCACAAGTACTTTACACCGTTCAGCGTGACGTAAAAAGCGTAAACCAAGGCCACGACCGCGACTTGCGCCTTCAATAATGCCCGGTAAGTCACTTGCGACAAATGTTTTGCCGTTAGGTGCTCGAACGACACCAAGCTGCGGGGTGAGTGTTGTAAACGGATAATCGGCGATTTCCGGCCGTGCTTCACTTATAACGCTGAGTAAGGTCGATTTTCCCGCATTCGGAAAACCGATAAAACCGACATCAGCAAGTAGTTTAAGTTCAAGTGTTAATGTAAATTCATCACCTTTAACACCGTTTTCAGCAATCCGTGGTGCTTGGTTAGTGCTACTTTTAAACGAAGCATTACCGCGGCCGCCTTTACCACCAGCCGCAATTAAGTGTTTTTCACCAACCTTTTTAAAGTCAGCGAGTACTTCTTGTGTCTCGTGATCAAAAACAATCGTGCCGACCGGTACTAAGAGCGTTAAATCTTTGCCGCCACGACCGTATTTGTTTTTCGGCATTCCATTTTCACCACTTTGTGCTTTAAATGTTTTACCAAAGCGAAAATCACTGAGTGTGGAAGCATTATTCGTTGCTTCAAAGTAAATACTTCCGCCTTTGCCACCGTTACCACCGTCAGGTCCGCCATGTGAAACAAATTTTTCGCGACGAAAAGTGACGATACCATCACCACCACGACCAGCAATAACTTTGATTTTTGCTTTATCAATAAACATTAATCGTTTTCCTTCACACTCTCAATCACGAAAAATGGACGATTTTGGACTTCAATAAATGTTTTTTCTAAGTAAAGCGAAATAATGCTTAAGTTGAGTAAAATAATGCTCGTTAAAATAAGTCCAGCATTAATCACCGCCCAAATAAGATGATTAATAATCGGAGCAGGGCTTGTTAAGACGAAGTAAAGTACAATTTGCGTTGCAACACTTAAAAAGCCTACAACGCCAAACCAAACGGCAAACTTAAAAATAAAGCGGAGCGGTCTAGTTGTTGTACTCACAATTGCATTAAGCGCTAAATCAATCATCGAGCGCATATTGTAATGCGTTTCACCGTGACTACGTTCAGGGCGAACAAAGGCAACTTCGCACGTTTTAAAACCAACGTAAGGCACTTCTACGCGAAACACCCGTGTTTTTTCCGTAAGTTTCAAGACTTCATCAACAACACGGCGACTGATAAGTCGGTAATGACCAACATTTTGCGGTACACGTACTTTGCCGCTCATTTTATCAATTACTTTGTAAAACTTTTCCGCGGTATAACGCTTAATAAATTTATCTTCTTTGCGACTAGCGCGGCGGGCATTGACGACTTCGTAACCTTCCTCAAACTTTTCAAGCATAACTTTGATAAGTTCTGGCGGATCTTGTAAGTCAGCATCAAGCGGAATAACAGCTTCGCCCTTCGCAATACTTAAACCAGCAGCAACGGCGGGCTCGTGACCAAAGTTACGGCTTAAATTAACGACCCGTAAAAACTTGTACTTCGCTTGTGCTTCAAGGAGTAAAGTTAATGTTTGGTCTTTACTTCCGTCATTAACGGCGACAACTTCAAATGTATAACTTGCGTTATCACTAATAACTTCCGCAATTTTCTCTAAAAAGTGCGGGACCATCGGTTGTTCGTTGTACATTGGGACAACGATAGATATTAATTTTTTCATAATTATATTTTACTAAAAAAATATAAAAAAGACCATTTAAACAAGTTAAATAGTCTTAATTACTTCTGTTCTAAAATTTAAACAACTGGGTAGACGGAAACTTTTTTCCGTTTTTTGCCGATCCGTTCGTATTTAACGATGCCGGCTGCAGTGGCAAAAATTGTGTCATCCCCGCCGCGTTTTGTATTGAGACCAGGATAAATTTTTGTTCCGCGTTGGCGGTAAATGATTGAACCAGCTGTGGCAAATTCACCGTCACTTTTTTTCGCACCAAGGCGACGGCCAGCGGAATCACGACCGTTTTTTGTTGAACCAACACCTTTTTTACTGGCAAAGAGTTGGAGATTTAAGATAAATTTCATGTGACTATGTTCCTTTCTTCAATAATCTTGATGTATTCACCGTAACTTTCGGCAATTGTTTTTAAACTTGTAATGAGTACATTCATCACCGTACTGTTTTTAGTTGTCATCCGGTGTTCCGGTATAACGCTAACGAAGCCGTCTTCAATCGTTATTTGGAAACTTATTTCACTATCTTCTAAGCTATTGAGCGCGCCGATTGTTACGGCACTCACACCAGCACAGACGAGATCTTTGCCCGGTTCTGCACTTAGTGCGTGACCTTTAACAACGAGTGATGTTACTTCGTCATTCGCATACTTAACTGTAACTTTAATCATTAGCCGTTAATTGCGATAATTTCGAGCGATGTATATGGCTGACGATGGCCACGTGTTCGCTTACTGTTTGTTTTTGCTTTATACGTGAATACTTTAATCTTGCGGCCTAAGCCTTGTTTAATGACTTTCGCGCTGACGGTGGCATTTTTTACGTAAGGCTTTCCAACCTTCGCTTTAGCACCACTAACGAATAATACTTTATCAAACGTGAATTCGTCGCCAACATTTGCATCAAGTTTTTCAACAAAAACAGTATCGCCTTTGTTAACTTTAATTTGCTTTCCGCCTGTTTCGATAATTGCGTACATAAACTAACCTCCCTTTTTTATTTCACTTGGACTCGCTATGATGGTGAGCATTGCTTCTTTGTAACCATTTCTAGGCGGTTAAAGCTCGTGAGGCTATAACGATAGTAAGATACCATAAATATAATTTATGTGCAACCGTTGTACGGGCGTCTAGAGCAAATTGTAACTTGATAAAGTAATATCCGTTTTAAAAGGCGAACGGATTTTTGTTTGACAATTTATAATGAAAGTAGGTCTTAGTTAGTTGTTCCCACATGAAAGGAGGATTTTTATGAATAAAGTGGGCTCTACACATTTGACACTAGAAAATAGACAAACAATACTAAGAATGATTATCGACGGCTATAAACTTTGGGAAATTGCTAAGGCCGTTAAGAAAGATCCGCGCGCTGTGAGTCGGGAAGTTCGAAACCGTCGGGAACTCACCCAACGCGATAAACATTTTCATGATCGGAACGAGAAATATGAAATGCCTTGCAAACGCTGCTCACGTTTTCCCTTCGTCTGTGATGGTTGTAAAACAAAACGGAGTTGTATGTATCTCATGCGTTTCTATTATCACCCTGAACGGGCAGACGCACATTATCGACGCACCTTACGTG
>DASRNI010000008.1:0-5748 GCA_035647455.1 Bacilli bacterium
GAAGACGAGTTTAGCGATTTCAATCGCAACGGCAATGGGCCGCAAGCTTGTCAAAGCAAGTTTAGGCGGGATTGATGACGAAAGTAAACTCCGCGGCTTTTTACGCACGTACGTTGGCTCACAACCAGGTAACATTATTTCCAATATGCGTAAAGTTGGGACCATTAACCCGATTTTCGTGCTTGACGAAGTTGATAAACTTGGTTCAAGTGCCAATCGCGGAGATCCGAACAGTGCACTTTTAGAAATTCTTGACCCACAACAAAACAAAGCGTTTATTGATCATTATATTGATGAACCATATGACTTGAGTAAAGTTGTCTTTATTGCAACAGCAAACTATATCAGAAATATCCCACGACCACTTTTAGACCGAATGGAGTTAATTGAACTTAAAGGGTATACAAACGAAGAAAAAATTGAGATTGCCTTAAGGCACTTAATCCCCACAGGCATTGTTGATCACGGTCTTGAAGGGTATAACATCACATTTACCCGTGAAGGACTTTTGGAAATTATTGATGGTTATACGTTTGAAGCTGGTGTCCGTTCACTAAATCGACAAATTAGTTCAATTTTACGTAAAATCAGTGTCGAAATCCTTACGGATAACGATGTTAAAGTTGAAGTAACGAAAGCCGAAGTAAAACGCCATCTCGGTAACCCGTATACTTATTTTAATGAAAAAGAAGAAAAACCAATTGTCGGTGTTGTCACGGGCCTTAGTGTTGTCGGTGGGCAAATCGGCGAAATTATGAAAATTGAAGTCACAACCTTTAAAGGTAAAGGGGCGGTTAACGTCACTGGTAACTTAGAAAAAATGCTTCGTGAAACCGGCGACATTGCTGCAAGTCACGTGCGAAGTTACGCAACACATTACGGCATTAACGAAGAAGACTTCTTTAATAAAGATATTAACGTCCATTTCCCGGAAGCAAGTTCGAAAGACGGCAATAGTGCAGGACTTGCAATTGCGCTTGGTATTATTAGTGTGCTCACTAACCGCACAATTAATCACGATATTGCAATGACCGGAGAAATTACTTTAATGGGACGCGTACTTGCCATTGGCGGCGTTTATGAAAAGCTCCTCGGAGCAATCCGCGCGGGCATAAGCACGGTCATTATTCCGCAAGAAAACGAACGTGATCTTGACGAAATACCGGAAGAAGTTAAAGCAAAAGTCAAAATAGTGACAGTTAGTCATATTGATGACGCGATTGATTTAGTTTTATTACCAGGCGAAACAGAAGACGCCTTAGCATAACAATGAAACGGTTCCAAAACACAACTTTTGTCGCAAGTTTTACGGTTAAACCGGAACAAGAGCTTTTATCACGCCCAGAAGTTGTGTTTATTGGCCGCTCAAATGTGGGTAAAAGTAGTTTAATTAATCGGATTACCGGGCGAAAAAACTTAGCGTTTACGAGCAGTAAACCCGGTTTTACACGCTTACTTAACTATTTTAATGTGAATGACGAATTTTATTTAGTTGATGCGCCGGGTTACGGTTATACGTCAACAGGAACGCGCTTTAGTGCAAAGTTCGGCGTAATGATGGAAAGCTATTTTCGTGATAATACGAACTTAAAACAAATTTATTTATTAATTGATGCCCGCCGTAAACCAACCCCAGATGATTTAGATTTTCTCGCTTTCGTCGTTGAAACAAATTACGCGCTAACCGTGATCTTTACGAAAAGTGATAAACTAAATCAAAGTGGCCGGGCGAAAGCGCGGAAAAACTTTGCGACTTACTTTAAAACGGCGACAATTAATTACCTTTTTACAAGTAGTCTCAGTGATGAAAATATTGACAAGCTGAAACAAATGATTATAAGTCACGTTAAACTGTAACTTTTAATTGTAAAACGTTTTAACTCTTGTTAAAATTAAATTGCGTTGAAGTTAAGGAGTAAGCAATACGGCTTAATAGAGACCCTATAAATGGTGCAAAACTAGGGAAGTACGGTTGCCGAATGTCGTAACTGAGCATAGTGGAAACTCGTCTGTTCGCGTTAAGAACGAATGAAGTGTGTTACATATTTGTAACAAACTAAGGTGGTACCGCGGTTAAGATCGTCCTTAGCAACGGTCTTTTTTATTAAGGAGGAGTTTATGCCATTACCAAAGCATTACAGCCACAAGGCGGTTGAAAAAAATAAATATCGAACATGGAAAGAAAACGGCTACTTTACAAGTGGAGACACAACTAAACAAAAGTTTTCACTCGTTATTCCGCCCCCGAACGTGACCGGAACACTCCATTTAGGCCACGCCTGGGATACAGCTTTTCAAGATATTATCGCCCGTTATAAAAAGGCACAAGGTTTTGATGTTCTTTGGTTACCAGGCATGGATCACGCCGGGATAGCGACGCAAGCAAAAATTGAAGAACGACTCCGTGAAAGTAATATTAGTCGCTATGACTTAGGTCGCAAAGCTTTTTTAGTCGAAGCGTGGAAGTGGAAAGAAGAATACGCCAAAATTATTCGCGAGCAATGGGCGAAAATGGGGCTGATGCTTGATTATACAAAAGAACGCTTCACACTTGATGAAGGGCTCAGTGACGCGGTAAACGAAACGTTTGTTAAGCTTTATGAAAAAGGCTATATTTACCGCGGTGAACGAATTATTAATTGGGATCCGGTGCAACTAACAGCTCTATCAAATATTGAAGTAATTCACGAAGAAGTTGCCGGTAAACTTTATTACTTTAAGTATTTATTAAAAGACGACAAAAATATATATTTAGAAGTTGCGACTACACGACCAGAAACGATGTTTGCGGACGTTTGTCTCGTTGTTAATCCGCATGATAAACGTTATAAGAAGTATGTTGGAAAAACATTTATTAATCCAGTTAATAATGAAGAAATACCGCTTATTGCTGATCGCTACGTTGAAGAAGATTACGCGACTGGTGTGATGAAATGTACACCAGCACACGATCCAAATGACTTTAAAATTGGTGAAAAATATAACTTACCCCGGCCTGTTTGTCTTAATCCCGATGCAACGCTAAATGAACGCGGGCTTGAACTTGCCGGCCTTGATCGCTTCGTGGCACGCAAGAAACTTGTTGCCAAAATGGAAAGTCTTGGTTTACTTACGAAAGTAGAAGCAATCACCCATAGTGTTGGCCATAGTGAACGAAGTGGGGCGGTTGTTGAACCTTACATTAGCGAACAATGGTTTCTTAAGATGGATGAATTTGCAAAGGATAGTATTAAACTGCAACAATCGCTCGATAAAGTTAATTTTTTCCCCGAGCGTTTTAATAAAACATATTTAAACTGGATGGAAATTGCCGAAGATTGGTGTATTTCGCGGCAAATTTGGTGGGGTCACCAGATTCCCGCTTATTTTCATAATGAAACCGGTGAAGTATTAGTTAGTAAAACGCCACCAAAAGACATAGAAAATTACACCCAAGACCCTGATGTGCTTGATACATGGTTTTCCAGTGCTCTTTGGCCGTTTTCAACGCTTGGTTGGCCGGAAAAAGGCGCACTTTATGAGCGTTATTACCCAACCGACTTACTCGTAACGGGTTACGATATTATCTTTTTCTGGGTTAGTCGGATGATATTTATGGGTCTCGAAATGACCGGGACAAAACCTTTTAATGACGTTGTAATTCACGGGCTTATTCGTGACGAACAAGGCCGCAAGATGTCAAAGTCACTTGGTAACGGTGTTGACCCGCTCGAAGTAATTGAAGAATATGGCGTTGATAGTTTACGCTACTTTTTAGCGACCGCCTCGACACCGGGCCAAGATACACGCTATTTTACGGAAAAAGTTGAAAGTAGTGTCTATTATTTAAATAAAATTTGGAATAGCGCGCGGTTTGTCTTTATGACACTTCCTGAAAACTTTAAACCAGCAGAAATAAATTACAAAGCACTTAATAACGTTGATAAATTTATTTTAACTAAACTTGAAGAAACCGTAACTAATGTTACGGAACTAATGGATAAATATGAACTTGGTCTTGCCTCAACCTTTTTATATAACTTTGTTTATAACGATTTCTGTAGTAACTACTTAGAGATGGTAAAAGTCGTGTTACGCGAAGAAAAAGATCATGCGAATACATATAACGTTATGTACACGACACTTCACGCAATCTTAATGATGATTTACCCGTACTCTCCGTTTATTAGTGAGGAAATTTACTTAGCAATGCCGGAACACTTAGATTCGATTATGCTCGCAAAGTACCCTAAAGTTACTGGTAGAACTTTTGAACAAGCAACGAACGAAGTAAGTAACACGATTGAAATTATTAAAGCGGTGCGGCACTTTAAAAATAGTAATAACATCCGGCCTAATGAACGGATTTCGCTTTATGTGACCGATTTAACGTACAAGCTTGATGATTATTTACCACTCATTAAGCGACTTGCTTTTGTTGATGAAGTTGTTAATAAAGAAGCACATGAAGAGTTACCGACAACTGTTTTACCATTTGCGAAAATAAGTTTCCATGCAGCAGTTGATCTTGCTGCTCTTAAAGTTGCACTCGAAACCGAAATTAAAAAGCTTGAAGCAGAAATTAAGCGCTCCGAAGGAATGCTTAAAAACCCGAATTTCTTAAGCCGCGCGCCGCAAGAAAAAGTTGCTGCCGAACAAGAAAAGTACGAACATTATAAAAACGCGCTTGAAGTCGCACAAGAAAAACTTAGTAAGCTGCACTAAAATAAATAATTCTTTGCTATTTATTAGTAGGAGGATTATTTATGCATTATCAAAAACTTACAAGCTTTGAAGCTAGCCAAGTCACGGGTTACGAAGCAATCAGTCTTGCCGCGGTGATGACGATTATGATTATTGCAATTATGACCGTAATCGTTTATAAAATATTCACTTCGCGCTCTGGGTCGACAACAATCCCGGGTGGTTTTAAATTTGAGTGGAAGTAAACTACGGATAAAAGACCTTGCTCCGCTTAACCAACCACGGGAAAAAGCACGATACTATGGGATTAAAACGTTAACTGACCAAGAACTTATTGCTCTATTAATTGGCCAAGGAACGCGTGAATTAAATGCACTCCACGTGGCGCAAAACTTGCTGAACGTTTACGTAAACTTAAATAATTTAGCCCGCGTTAAAGATAGTAATTTACTTTATCAGCCAGGGATTAAAGATGCGAAAGCACTGAAACTAATTGCTGCTTTTGAAGTTGCCCGCCGCGTTAACGGGGCAAACTTAGCCACGAGTAACCAGAAGTACAGTATCGCAAGAGTGGCGCAGAAATATCAAAATATGATTGGTCAAGATGAAAAAGAACAGTTAATTTTACTCCACCTTAACCGTCATCAAGAAATTATTATGGAAGAAACGCTTTACATCGGCCACGCGGAAGGCTTTCTCCTTGATGCTCGGGAAATTATGCGCCGACTCTTAATTAGTGACGCTAAACTTTGTGTTTTAGTCCATAATCATCCAAGTAACGACCCGCGACCAAGTAAAGAAGACTTAATTACGACCCGAAAACTCAGGCAAATCGCAACAAAGTTTGATCTCGTGCTTTTTGATCATCTGATTGTTACGCAAACAGCTTATTTCTCATTTAAGCAGGAAAATTTGCTCTAGACGCGTAACTTGACAAAGTAATATCCGTTTTAAAAGGCGGTGTTAAATTTGTTAATGTAAAATGCTGAAAAGATAACAAATGTTGTTGCGGTAAAATCCGTTTAAGGTATAATGAAATTGAGCAACAGAGAAAAGAAACAACAG
>DASRNI010000009.1:0-47999 GCA_035647455.1 Bacilli bacterium
TTTTTCGCTAATGAAAAAACTTGGAAACCACCGGAATCTGTTAATATTGGCCCCGCATAATTCATGAATTTATGTAAACCACCTGCCTTTGCGACGAGTTCCGCGCCAGGACGTAAAGTTAAATGGTATGTATTTGCTAAAATCACACCACTTTTCAGCGCGACTAGTTCTTCTGGCGTTAAAGTTTTAACATTTGCTAATGTACCAACCGGCATAAACATCGGAATTTCGACTTTTCCGTGTGGTGTATGCAAATAACCATAGCGCGCGCCACTTTGTGCACACGTATGTAATATTTCTAACTTAATTGGACTCTTCTTCATTACCAATCTCCCTTTCACTCATAATTAACTCCATAAACGCATCATTTTTATTTAACAATCTAAATAAAAAGTACCCAAATATTAGCACAATTAGTTCACCAATAAAAACGAAAACCATCGATTCTAAAAGTGGTGCTTCGAGTATATAATGCAGCATTATCCCGATAACAACACCATTTATGACACTTGGATAAATAATACCCATAAACATTTTGCGTGAATAACTAACTAATAATGCACTTAAAAATGTCGCTAGTGTGCCGAAAAGTAAATCCCACGGCATCATTGGGCTATGGAGATTTGCAAGAAGACAGCCGAGCGTTAAGCCAATAATAAAATCTTTCCGGAAGTAAACGAGAAAAATAAGCATTTCGGCAACCCGAAACTGAATTCCTAAAAAGGCACGATCACCAATTATTAACGTTGTTACGTAATAAATCGCCGCAATAAACGCGTTATCCGTTATTTTGCGAACTAATTTTTTGTTCATTTTGACTCCTTGTTTTATTAATGGTGGTTAGGCAAGGAACACCATAATATTTAATGTTTGTTAATTTCTTCGCGCATTAGTTTACTCGCAAGCGCTGGATTAACTTTTCCTTTTGTTCTTTTCATAACTTGACCGACAAGAAAACCAAATGCACGGTCTTTACCATTTTTAATATCATAAATCGCTTCCTTATTTTCAGTAAGCACTTCATTAATAACTTCTAAAATAAATGCTTCATCACTCACCTGCAATAAATTAAGTTCTTGCGCTTTTTGTTCAGGGTCTTCGTTTGTGACGACGATTACATTAAAAAGTTCACGTGCTTGGTTGTTTGAAATCTTATCGCTAGCGATAAGTTCTAAAAGTTTTGCAACATTAGTAATTTTTAATGCCATTTCATTAATACTAATTCCAGTTTTGTTTAAATACGCACTTATTTCCCCATTGACCCAATGGGCGGCGAGTTTGTAATGTTTCGTTAACTTTGTTAACTCGTCGTAATAAAGCGCAAGTTCTTTATTACCAACTAAAAGCTTAATGTCATGCGGAGTTAACTTGAATTCGTCTAAATAGCGGGTTCTTTTCACAGTTGGTAATTCGGCCATTTCCTTAATTGTCTCTGCAATAAATTTATCGCTAAGCTTAATCGGCACGATATTACCTTCGGGGAAATACTTGTAATCCGCATCTTCGCCTTTAAGGCGCATTGACACGCTCTTTCTTAAGTCGTCATCGTAGCGTCTTGTCTCTTCAACGATCGTTTCATTACTATTTAAAAGTTCTGTTTGGCGGATTATTTCGTAATCAATCACTCTTGCAACATTCGAGATTGAGTTTAAGTTTTTAATTTCAACTTTTACGCCAAACTCCTTTGTCCCTACTGGGCGTAAAGAGATGTTTACATCACAGCGGAGCGAACCTTCTTCCATTTTCCCGTCACTTATATCTAAATATGTAACAATTTCACGAATCATTTCGATAAATTCGCTTGCTTCTTCCCCGCTGCGTAAATCCGGTTTTGTGACAATTTCAATTAATGGCACCCCAGCACGATTAAAATCGACAAGTGTTTCATCATCAAGATGAATCTGCTTCGCTGTATCTTCTTCTAAATGAATCCGTTCGATGTTAATTACTTGCGAACTATCATTCGTGGTAATTGTTAAGTGCCCATTTTTACCAATTGGACGCCGGTCTTGTGTGATTTGATAACCTTTTGGTAAATCACTATAAAAATAGTTTTTGCGATCGAAATGAAGTTCATTATCAATTTCCATATTTAAAGCATGCGCTAGCATAATTGCATTTTGCACAGCTTTTTTGTTAATCCGCGGAAAGCTACCGCTATAACCAAGGTCGGTTGCCGTTACATGAGTATTTGGTATTTCGTCAAACGTTACTGCACTTCGTGAAAACATTTTTGTTTTTGTTTTTAAGGCAACGTGCAGTTCTAAGCCAATAATTGCTTCGTATTTCATAAGTTTTCCCACCCTACATGTAAATTATAAAGTCCAGTAATCTCTTCAATATTCCATGCTGCACTTAAAAGTGCGGCATCACTATTCACTGGTCCGGTTAAATTAATACCAATTGGTAAATTATCTGTTAAAAGTAGTGGAACAGTGATTGACGGATAGCCGCCAAAGTTCGCAATTGCTAAGTGATTTTCGATTACTTCTGTACCATTTTCACTTTTATCATTAACTTTTGGAGCAACGCTCGGTGCCGATGGGGCAATAATGAAATCATAATTTTCGAAAATTTTGTTAATTGCCGTAACGATTAAACCACGGGCCTTCTGTGCATTTTTATAATACGCCTCGTAATTTTCACGGCGTAAAACAAATTCGCCAATTAAGAAACGTATCTTTGCTTGACGACCGATGTTTTCACTGCGCGTTTTCGTAATTATTTCTTCATAGCTTTCGCCCTGGCTACGTTCGCCAAATGTAATTCCGGTTAAATTGGCGTTACTACTCGTTGCTTCTGCACAACTTAAAATAAGATATGTTGGGTAAATTGCTTCAAGTAGTTTTTCATCAAAATCAACGTAACTTATCACCGCGCCTTTAGCTTCTAACTCTTTTAGTAAAGTTTTAAAACGCGCTAATAAGGCTTTATTTTTATAAAGTGCTAAAAGCGGCTTAATCACCGCAATTCGTGCACCTTTCAGATCATTTGTGATGTTTTCAATGTTGTCACTACTATCTTTTTGTTCTTGTGTAACATTTAGTAAAAGGGCAGCGTCACTTACTGAACGCGTAAAGAAGCCAAGATGATCAAAAGTTGGCATAAAAGAGAAAAGACCCTCACGATTAACTTTACCCCACGTCGGTTTAAAGCCAACAAGGCCAGTATAGCTTGCTGGTTTACGGATCGAATCACCAGTATCACTACCAAGGGCAAACGGAACATAACCACTAGCAACACCACTAGCGCTACCACTACTGCTACCACCAACAATTAACTCCTTATTTTTATCATACGGATTAAAAGTTACACCTTTATGACCTGTCGTTCCCCGTCCCCCCATACTTAATTCATCAAGTGTTGTTTTGGCAACGGGAATCGCCTTATGTTTGCGTAGTTTCTTAATAACTGCCGCATCAAAGGGCGTAATAAAGTTTTTAAGTATTTTGGAACTACCACTTGTAACGTAATCTTTAACGGCGATATTGTCTTTAACTAAAAATGGGATGCCCCATAGTAAGTTTCCTTCTTCAACAGGGCCAATTTCTTTGGCGGCGAGCCGTGCTTCATCGTACATTGTTGCTTCAAGAATATTGTTTTCATCGTTACTTAACGCACTAATGACATCTTCAATTACTTGGAGCGGAGTAACTGTACCGCTAACGTAAAGGGCGTGAAGTTCACCAATTGTCATATTTAAGTAATTCATTATTTAACCACCTTTGGCAGCGTAATATAATTATCTTTAGTGTTTTCAGTGTTTAGTTTAATATCAACATAAAGTTTTTCGTTAACTTCATCTTCTTCAAGTTCACTCGTCATTACGGGAAACGGAAAAATTAATGGTTCCGCTGTTTTTAAGGCGGGTAAAGCGTCATAAACTTTTGTTAGATTAAGGAAATAAGCAAAATCTTCCGTAAATTGTTCCAGCTCCGCATCACTAAGTTCTAAGTGTAAGCTTTTGGCAAGTTTTTCATAATCAACTTTATTTTTCATCTTCACTTTGCTCCTTCGTTAATAATTCAAGAAACTCTTGTTCGTTTATTATTTTAACATTAAGTTCAGTTGCTCGTTTAAATTTTGAGCCGGCATCAGCACCCGCTATAAGTAAATCAGTGTTTTTACTAACACTGCCGGTAACTTTCGCTCCGCGTTCTTCAAGAAGTTTTGTCGCGTCACGACGATTTAATTCATAAAGTGTGCCGGTAAGAACAATTGTCTTATTATGAAAGTATGAATTAACATCGATAAACTTCCCTAAGTACTTAAAGTTAACTTGCGCTTCACTTAAGGCACTTAGAAGTATTTCTGTTCTTTCACTACTAAAAAATTCAACAAGCGCTGCACTAGCAATCGGTCCAATATCACGTAGTTTCATAAAGTCTTCGGCATTTTTCGTCTTAATTGAATCTAAATCCGAAAAGCTACTCGCGATTATTTTGCTTGTTTTTTCGCCAATTTCTTTAATTCCAAAACCAAAAAGTAACCGTTCAACGGAATTGTTTTTACTTGTTTCAATCGCTTCAAGTAATTTACTAACCGAGCGCTCACCAAACCCTTCAATTGTTAGTAACTCGTCCCGCTTTGTGTGCAAATCGTATAAATCACTAATATCTTTAATTAAATCATGCTCAAAAAGTATTTCCACAACCCGTTCACCAAGGCCTTCAATATCCATCGCGCCTTTACTCGCAAAATGAATTAGTTTTTCAATATTGCGGGCTGGGCAACTTTCATTTAAACAAAAATGTAATGGTTCTTTATAAGTTAAAGGTGTGCCGCATTTTGGACATTCGTCAATCATAACAAACGCTTTTTCTTCGCCAGTCCGTTTTAGAACATTTGGCTTAATAACTTCGGGAATAATATCACCGGCTTTTCTTAAAAATACATAATCACCAATTTTTAAGTCGCGTTCCTTAATAAAACTTTCATTATGTAATGTGGCTCTTTGGACTTTTGATCCGGCAATGAAGACTTGTTCTAGTTGTGCGTTCGGGGTGATTTTACCCGTGCGACCAACAGTAAAGAAAATATCTTCCAAGCGTGTTTCTACTTCGTCTGGAGGAAACTTAAAGGCAATCGCCCAGCGTGGTGTTTTTGCAGTATAGCCAAGTTCATCATAAAGTGCGAAATCATTAACCTTAACAACAATTCCATCAATTTCATACGGTAAATCGTAGCGATTTTCACTTAACTCGGAAATATAAGTAATGACATCTTCAATATGATCAAAGACTTTTGTTTTATCGTTCACAAGAAAACCTTGTTCTTTTAAAAATGCTAAAGATGCAAAATGGTTCATAATGTTTAGCTCTGTTGCGTTCGGTACGTAGTACCAAAATGCCTCAAGTTTACGGCTCACTGCTACTTTAGAATCAAGTTGCCGCATTGAACCAGCCGCAGCGTTACGTGGATTTGCAAATAACTGTTCGCCGCTAAGTTCACGCGCTTCATTAAGTTTTAGCCATGATTCTTTTGGCATGAAAACTTCACCACGCACTTCAAAGTCACGTTTTTCTGCTACTTTTAAAGGGACAGAACGAATTGTAATTAAATTATTCGTAACATCTTCACCAACTTCACCATCACCGCGCGTTGCCGCATACTTTAGCTCACCGTTTTCGTACTTTATACTTAAAGCGAGTCCATCAATTTTAAGTTCGACCGCATAACTCATTTCTGTTTCCCCAGTTAATTGTTTAACACGCCGGTCAAACTGACGTAAATCATCATCATTAAAAGCATTAGCAAGGGAAAGCATCATTCTTTCATGGGTAATCTTTTTAAATTCCGTCGCTACTTCGCCACCAACACGTTTTGAAGGACTAAGCGGATCATCTAAATCTGGATGCTTTGCTTCGAGAAAGATTAATTCTTGCATCAATTGATCAAAAGCTGCGTCACTAATCGAAGAGTCATTTAAAACATAATACTCGTAATTATAACGATTTAGTAAATCTCTTAACTCAATAATTCGTGCTTTTTCATTCATCGTCACTTTTTCCTTTGCTTAGTGAAGGGTGTGTTGCCACAAGTCGTTTTAATCCGTGTTTATCAAAGTTAATATTAACGATTGTTTGTGAAGGGAAAATAGCAACAACAACACCACTACCAAATGTTTTATGATACACAACATCATTAACCATATATGGGAAATCTTCTTCGTAATCATAATCAGCGTCTTCTTCATAATAACTAGGTCCTGATGTTCGACTCCGTGTTTGTTTACTATAGACTGGTACTCCATACCTTTCATCGTAACGCTTAAATTCCGGGAGTTTAAGTCCTGCTTCACGAATAAAGCGGGACATGCTGCCTGTTGTTTCCGTCACAAAGTTATACTGTGTCGTTGTCGTCACATAAAGGCGCTTACGGGCGCGTGTGAAAGCGACATAACAAAGCCGCCTTTCTTCTTCAAGCGCCTTTTCACCACCTTCAAGCATTGCTCGTTGGTTCGGGAAAACACCATCATTAAGTCCGGCAACAAAAACATAATCATATTCTAGACCTTTCGCCATATGAACAGTCATCAGCGTAATATACTCACCGCTTTGTACTTCGTCTTGTGCACTTAGCAATGCGGTATTTTCAAGATAATCTTGCAGCGTAGCACTAGAATCCTTTTCAAGAAAATCGCTTAAATCGCGTAATAAAGTATGGACGTTATCACGCATTGCTTCTTGTTTTTCTTCGTCTTTTTCACTATCAACAAAGTCAAAATAGCCGACTTTTGTGATGTATTCATTCATTAATGGATGGATTTTATATTTCTCGTTTGTTAATTTTTCACGGGTAGCATTAATTACATCAACAAGGTTTTGTAGAGCAAGGTAAGGGCGCGCAGCGAGTGGTAAATCTTCAACGCTTTCAATTACTTCTAAAAGGGAAAGTTCGTTTTGTAAGGCCGCGATTTTAATTGTATCAAGGGCGACTTTCCCGATTCCCCGGCGGGGAACGTTACAAATACGTTCAAATGAAACATCATCACGACTATTAAGTAATAAGCGCATATACGCTAGAACATCTTTAACTTCACGACGTTGGTAAAACTTTATACCACCGTAAATACGGTAGGGAATATTGTTACGGACAAAAAACTTTTCAAATGGGAGCGTTAAATGATTGGCCCGCATTAAAATAACAACATCACGTAAGTTAAAACCAATTTTATTCATTTGAAGTAAATTAATTTGCCGATAAATCCATGCCGCTTCACCGTCACTAGTGCTTAAACGATAAAGTGTCACCGGTTCGCCGTCGCCGTTATCAGTTTCAAGATTTTTCTTAACACGGTTTTTATTAAAGCTAATTAAACGGTTAGCGGCATTTAAAATATGTTGCGTAGAACGGTAATTTTTATCTAAAATAATCGTTTCCGTATCAAACTCCTTAGCAAAATCTAAAATAATCTTTTCATTCGCACCACGCCACGTATAAATTGTTTGATCAGGGTCACCAACAACATAAAGGCTTGCGTCTTCACGTAAGAAAAGTTTTAAAAAGCGATACTGAACATCGTTTGTATCTTGAAATTCGTCAACAAGTAAATGATCAAACTTATCGCGCCAACGACTTCTTACTTTTGGAAATTCTTCAAGTATTTTAATCGTTAAATTGAGCAAGTCATCAAAATCAAGTGCCCCTGACTTAGCTTTTCTGTCTTCATAATCTTGCCAAATCGCAATTAACTCTTTCTCATTAAACGCGCCACCTTTTCGTGGTTTCATCTCGCTAACTGCTTTTCCGTCACCTTTATGTTTTCTAATATAATAAATTGCGGATTTCGAAACATCACCACGCCGCTCATGACCACGATCAACACATATATTACGAATTAACGTGAGCGTATCTTCGTCGTCATAAATAATAAAGCCGGGTGTGAAGTTAAGATTATGAATTTCCGAGCGTAAAAAACGCACACCAAAAGCATGGAATGTTGAAAGCCGTGTCTTTGTGTTATTTTCATCGAGTACACTTTTAACACGGGAAAACATTTCCTGAGCGGCTTTGTTTGTAAACGTAAATGCGACAATTCGATCACTTGGAACACCAATTTCTTCAACTAAGTAAATAATGCGTTCAGTAAGAACACGCGTTTTCCCACTGCCAGCACCTGCGATAACACGCACAAATTGTTTATTTGTTGTGACAGCTTTGATCTGAGCTTCATTAAGGTTTTCTAGTCTTGACATCAACTCATATTATAACATAATATGCAGTGACTTTCGCATGTTAAAACGTAGTTTTTGTGGTAAACTTTGTTTATGCATGAAGAACAATTTTCATACGTTCATAAACTTGTTTTAACTGCCTTGATGGCTGCAATTAACATTGTTTTTGTTGTTCTCAACATTTACGTACCTGTACTTGGTTTAGCGCTTGTACTCTTTTTACCGATTGCGAGTGTGATTGTCGCTTTAAAGGTCGAGTTACGGTTTTATCCAATCTACTTTGTCACAACACTTGTTCTTTCTTTTGCCCTTAGTTTTGGGCAAATTGACACAACGCTCTTTCTTGTTTTACCTTCACTAATTATCGGACTAACGATTGGGACGCTGTTACGACTCAATGTTAAAGATATTTATACACTTCTCATCGTTAGTGCTGTCACTTTTTTATTGATGCTTTTAACGATTCCGCTTATTAACTTGCTGCTCGAAGTTGATTTCGTCGCAACATTTTTACTCTTTTTAGGGCTTAGTTCAAAACCGTATGGTGTTGTTATTTTCCCCGCATTAATGGCAATGTTTAGCTTAGCGCAAACAGTGCTCATTCTTTATATCGTTAAGTTTAGTCGCTTTTTCTTGAGTTTTCCGATTAACGAAGAGTTTGCACCATATGCACCACTAGTTGCTCTATTACTCGCAGCGCTTAGTTTTGGTCTCTACTTTATTTATGAGCCAATCGCGCTTGTTTTAGTGTTATATAGTTTAGTTATCGTCCTTTATATTTTGATTACTTTTTATGAAAAAGCGCTCAAAACCGGTCTAATTGTAACTATCGCTGCCGTAATGATTACACTCTTTTTGATTACGATTTTTGAATCACTAACATCACTACCTTTTTATCTTGCCTTTAACATTATGTTTGTCTTGATTGTTATTACACACTATTTGTGGTTATATATAGATATAAAACTTGGAAAGGAAAAAGACGATGGGTGAATTTTTTAAGAAAATGGGTCGGGGAATACTTTTTATTGTCCTTTCTCCAGTCGCTGCAATAGTTCTTGCTTTTTATTTACTCTTTGGTGTTTTTCTTTTCATTTTTATGTCACTTAAATCAGTCCCCGTGTTTTTAAAAGGGGGCAGCATTTTAGAACCTACAGAATTTGATGTCGATGTTGAGAAAAAATTAATTAGTGAGCGGCGCGAGAAGGCGAAAACTCCTGAACAAGTTACACAACAAGGACCAACAATTAATGTTTTTATTCCTGAAGGGTATAATCCAAACACCGGGCAAGCACCGGGCGCTACCCCAGTAATTGCATCGCAAGGTGAAGTTAAGGAAATTGATTTTGTTGAAGAGGAGGATGAACAATAATGTTAGCTTTTCTAATTAAGTTTTCTGAAAATGATAAACGGATTTTGCTTTTTGTTCTTTTTCTTGTTGTTATTCTACTTGTCTTTCTTGGTGTAATTTATGACGGTATTCGTTATTTAATTCGCCGACAAGGTCTCGAAGTCAATCGGATGATGGCGAAAGCATATGAAAGCGGCTCAATTGTTAATAAAAAACATTTTAAACAGATTGCTCGCCAAAAATCTTACGTTTATTTTTATCGCAAGTACCGCTTTACATTTCTTTTCGGTTTAATCGCCTTTATTCTTTACGGTACGGTTAGTTTGTTTTATAAACACTGGTTAAATATTTTCGATTATGAAGTTGAAGGAATCGGTACATTACTTTATATCTTTGATCTCAAGAATGCACCACGCGCAAACTTTTTTGGTCTCGAACTTATTAATGAGTTCCCCGAGCCGATTTCACGGCCGCATTTTAGCGCCTTAGCAATTCCAAGTTACATTTTAGCGCCACTTTTTGGTTATGTATTTGTCTCTGCACTTATTCATTCGATTGGACTTTTCTCGCGGACTGTTGCGATTAATCAACTCGCGAAAACCGTCTTCTCACATACGTTTGAACCAGGTTCACTTTTTGACTTTGAAGCCCATGGTGCTGAAGTTGTAAAAGAAGGCATTAATAAGCCAACAAAAGGCACAAAGCCTGAATAGCAACTATTAAATAATAATTAATAATACTTGAATAATAATCACAACTAAAAGAGCGGCGATAATTCCAATTAAAAGCCACTTTTTTCTTTTATAACCGCGTAGTTCGCGTTCTTCTGGAGTAAGTGGGGTTGTTAATGTTTTCATTCTCCACTCCTTCTAGTATTTAATCGTGCCATAGGCACGGCCAAATGGTTGTACGTCGCGAATATTCGTAATGCCGGTTACATACATCAAGAGACGGTCAAAACCAATTCCGAATCCTGAAGTTTGGACACCACCATATTTACGCAAATCCAAATACCATTCTAAATCTTCAATATTTCCTTCGTCTGTCATCCGGCGAAGCAAGTAATCGTAACGATCTTCGCGTTGCGAACCACCGACTAATTCACCGATGTTTGGAACAAGTAAGTCACATGCTGCTACGGTTTTACCGTCATCATTTAAGCGCATATAAAACGCTTTGATATCTTTCGGATAGTTAGTGACAAAAAGTGGACCATTTACATGTTTTTCACATAAATAACGTTCATGTTCACTGCCTAAGTCCATGCCCCAGTGAATTTCATTATTGCTGAATTTCACACCACAAGCTTGTGCTTTTTCTAAAACTTTTATCGCTTCATCATACGTTATTTTCTTGAAGTCACTATTTACTAATTTCTCGAGTCGAGCAATGATTCCTTTTTCGATATGCGTATTAAAAAACGCCATTTCATCAGGACAAGTTTTTAAAATGTGGCTAATTGCATATTTAAGCGATGCTTCAATGACATCCATGTTTCCGTTTAAATCTGTAAACGCCATTTCCGGCTCAAGCATCCAAAACTCAGCAGCGTGCCGGCTTGTATTACTTGCTTCAGCACGGAAGGTTGGCCCAAATGTGTAAACTTTTTGAAACGCTTGGGCAAATGCTTCAACGTGAAGTTGACCAGAAACGGTAAGCGAAGTTTCTTTGCCGAAAAACTGATGGGGATTTTTATTATCCGTTACAACAGTAAAAACTTGACCAGCTCCTTCAGCGTCGTTACCCGTTAAAATCGGTGTATGAACATAAATAAAATCATTTTTATGGAAAAACTCATGAAAGGCAAATGTAAGTTCACTGCGGACACGGTGTAAGGCAAGAAATGTATTCGTGCGCGGTCGTAAATGGGCAATTTCCCGAAGATAATCAAAGGTGTGACGTTTCTTTTGCAGCGGATAATCACTATCTGCTTCATTAATAACTTCTACTTCTTCGATATGAACTTCAAACGGTTGTTTACTTTTTTCAGTAAGTACTACTTTACCGCTTACATTAATTGCGTATCCCGTTCTATATTTATCAATCTCGCTAAAATTAGCGACTTTATCTTTTTCATAAACAAGTTGGACGTTTAAAAATGCCGTGCCGTCATTAAAATCAATAAAACCAATCGTCCCATTATTACGATTACTGCGGACCCACCCTCTTAAGTTAACTTTAACATTATCTTTAAGTGTCGCATTTTTCAATCGTTCGTACATCATCTTTACAGTATCCATAATTTCACCTCAACAATCTCTTTTATTATAGCCTAATTATAATTTTAATTATAATTTTTAAAGTCCGTTATTAGCCAATTTGGGTCAACACCTAAGTTACTTTCAGCATATAACGCTTCTTTATCTAGATAAGTTGCGAGCATCGCAATCATCGCTGCCTGATCAGTACAGCACCATAACGGCGGGATTGCCGCTTCAATGCCATGTTTTTCAAACGTCACTGCTGTTAGTTCACGTAAATATGAGTTCGCGCTAACGCCACCGGCAATAACAACTTGTTTCACATCATATTTTAAGGCCGCTTCAAGAGCACGGTCAACAACAGCGTTAATAGCAACATCTTGGAAAGATGCACATAAATTAGCAACATTTATTTCTTCTTTTTTCATTCTAGCTTGGTTAACGATATTAATAACGTGAGTTTTTAGACCACTAAAAGAAAAATCAAATGAATCACGAATTATTGGTTTCGGTAGTTGGTATGTGACTTTCCCTTCTCGGGCAAGTTTATCAATTGGCACACCACCGGGATAGCCTAAATTTAAGACACGAGCAACTTTATCGTAACATTCACCAATTGCGTCATCCTTAGTTTCACCAATAATTTTAAAATCTAAATGTTTTTGCATTAATACAAGTTCTGTGTGACCACCACTGACAATTACAGCGAGAAGCGGAAATTTTAACGGGGTAACAAATTCACTTGCATAAATATGTGCGGCTAAATGATGAACGGGAATCAGCGGTTTTTGGTAAATTAAGGCGAGTGTCTTCGCTAGTTGCATCCCAACATGAAGCGCTCCAATTAATCCTGGGCCACGTGTAACTGCAAAAACATCAACATCATTTAATGTTATTTGTGCCTCGTTAAGTGCTTGATCTAGCACATAAATCATATTTTCAGTATGTAACCTTGAAGCTATTTCAGGAACAACACCGCCAAAAGTCGCGTGCATCGCGATTTGACTGCTTACAACATTTGCTAAAAGCTTTTTGCCGCGCATTATTGCAATCGCGGTTTCATCACAGCTTGTTTCAATTGCTAAAATCACTCGTTCTTTCATTTGATATTCCTTAACATGTAATATGCATCATCACCGTTTTTGTAATATTTCTTTTTAGTCACCGTAATTTCAAAACCGTGTTTTTTATAAAAATTAATCGCCGCTTTATTATGGGTTCTTACTTCAAGAGTCACAACTTCAACATCATTTAAGGTTTTCAAACGATTAAGCATATCACCAAGCAAAATCGAACCAAGTCCTTTATGGTGCAAAGATTCATGAATGGCTATTTGTGCGATAGTGGCGGAGTTAAATGTGACCCAAAAGTCAATAAAGCCAATTACGACATCGTCATAAGTTAAAACAAGCATTGTCGCAAACTGATTTTCTAAAAGCTCACGCTGATAATCTTCAAACGTCCAAATGTCTAAAAGTGTTGCCTTAGAAATTGTATAAACCGTTTCTAAGTCCCTTTCTTCCATTTGCCGAATAATTAACTTTTTACTTTTGCCCATATTGTTCCTTTAAATATACTGGTTTTAACTTTTTAACATCGTTAACTTTATTAGTTTCTTGAATTGCATGTAAAAGATTTAAAGCGCGATTAAACGGTTCACTTTCTCGTTTTAAATGCGTAAGTTCACCAGAAAAGACAGCATTTTCATATTTATTTACTAAATTTAATGTTTCTTCATTTGTGAGAATTGTATCTGCTAATAATGTCGCATCATCTTTATAAACACCAACATACGAACGCCCACCCCGTGCATCAAGAACAGCGATTGTTATTTTGTTAGGAACACGCATTGCTTGTAAGCTTGACGTTTTATATAACGGGATTTTTAAGGCGTAACTAAACGTTTTCGCGACACTTACCGCAATACGTACCCCGGTATATGAACCGGGACCAACACTTACAACAATTGCGGTTAAATCTTGGGCAGTAAGTTTCGTCTTTTGAAAAAGTTGATTTATTTCCCATGTTAAAAGTTCACTTTGTCGTTGCCACGCTTCGTATTCTACTTCATAAATTATTTCGCCCTGAACACTTAATGCAACCGTTAAGTTTGAACTCGAACTATCAAGTAATAATGCTGTCATTTAAGTTTCTCCACAAGGTTTTTTAAAATTGGTAAATATGCTTCTGTTCCACTAATTTTGATTAAGCGTTCATTTAAGGAAACATAAGTAATCGTTACCTTAAGGTGTTCCTTCGGTAATAAGTGGGCGATATGGTTCGGCCACTCAATTAAAGTAATACCGTTTGCACCAATATATTCGTCAAGGCCAATTTCTTCCTGATTGTTTTCCAAACGATAAGCATCGATATGGAACATATTCCGTTTGCCCTTAAAGTAGAGTTTTAAAATATTAAACGTCGGACTATTAACGCGTTCAATAATTTGTAGTTTTTGCGCGACTCCTTGAACAAACGTTGTTTTTCCCGCACCTAAATCGCCATAAAGTAAAACAACATCACCACTTTTTAAAAGCGCGGTAATTGTTGCGGCTAGTGCCTTTGTATCTTCTCTGCTTTTGCTTATGAATTCGATCGTCATTGCGTTAAAAGTATATCATACAAAGTTTACAACTTTGCTTTGTTATTTGTTCGATTTTTTATTTATAATTTTCTCACTAAAGATTTCATAAAGCGCGAGCACTTCATTTTCATCAAACGGATAAACACTTGCTTCAATCATTTTCGTAATTTTTTCTTGTTTAGCAGTAATGATTTTAATTAAGTCGTCAGAATAATTGTATTCATCACTATGGCGGAGAAATTCATATTTATCGAGAAACTTAACCTCGCCACCCGGCAGTTTTTTTAAGTCAAGATCATAATCAATATATTTAGCAATCGTGCCATCAATCAAAGTTGGTGTCGCAACATTCACGTAATACGCAACTCCTGCTTCTTTAAGCATCGCAATCACATTAAACCAATCTTTTTTACTAAAGAACGTTATTGCTGGTTCTCGTGTTCGCCACCTACGACCGGAGCCTTCAATAACCTGTGTGCTTTTTGAAGCAACAACTAACCATTCTTCGTTATCAATCAAAACAAAAGAGCGTCGCCAAAAGCGATGCAGTTGTCCATCATGTTTGTAACTTTGGATTTTAATCCACTTATTCTCAATATTCATTAAAAAACCACCAATCGAATAGTTAATTATATTTTAACACGAATGGCGGTTTTAATTTATTAAATTAAATCAAGGAAATTTAAGATATGACCGATGTCTTTAATATATTTCCTAATTGCAAGATGGGGAACTGGTTCTTTGTACGGTACCGCAATAATATCTTTTCCATACGAAAGTAAAACGGTCACGGTATTGTCAACAATTGATACTGTTAAATCCGCAAGTACATCATTACGTTCAATTTTAAGTATCTCATCAAGAGCTTTTTGTGGAAGCACTGTTTTATATTTCCCTGTAGCATAAATACGGTAGTTATCGTTATCTTCAGCAACTTCTAAGTGCTTAATCTCCGGTTCGCCACTTTCTTTAAACACTTCTTTATTTGGTTTTAAATATAATATTACTTGGTTTTTTACATTCTTTGTTCGCGTAGTGCTAAATAGTTTGCCAGCAAACACAGATGAAAGCCGCTTTCCGTCACGTTTATACGCAACAAAGTCAGCGTTTGAAATCTTATAATCTTTATAGCTGTAACTATTTAAGTTCCGTGATGCTGATTCTGTAACATCTTCTAATATGTTTGCTTGAGCAAAAGTTTTAGTTTTCAACCCATCACGATAATCATAAAAATAATCATTTACCGTAAAATCAGCCGTTAAATGCCGGTTAATTACATCATTATAATCGCTCATATATTTTTGAATTTTTGTTTCTTGGTTGCGTCGTGAGAAAAAAGAAAATGCCCCCGCACCAATTAACGCTATAATAACCGGAACAATGCCGGCCCAAGCGTTAAGTGGCATTAAAACCATATAAGAGACTATAACAATTGCGATTGTTAACGCCGCCACTCCATAACTAATATAGCGAACTATATTAATTTCTTTAACAAACTTATTACGATATTTATCAAGAACATCAAGTTCGGCAACCTTTTCTACCTTATTTGATTCCTTGACTATGTCTAGAGTCTTTGTATCTTTGTTATTTTTTTCATTCATCTTTAAAATCCCGCAGCAATCTTACTGCCTTTCTATTTCCTTGATCGGCGGCTTTTTGTAAATACTTTTTTGCTTTAACTGCATCACGAATCAAGCCACGACCAGTTACATATGCTTCACCAACAGCTAATAACGCTTTAACATATCCAAGATTTGCACTTTTTTCGTAATACGTAAATGCTTTAACAATATCTTGGGCAACACCGAGGCCGTTTTCATGAAAAAAGCCAATTTTATAAAACGCTTTGGCAAAGTTTTGGTCTGCGGATTTGCCGTACCATTCAAGCGCTGAGTTATAATCACGCTCAATAACAGTGCCGCGTTCATAAGCAATGCCCATATTGTACTGTGCTGCATCGTGCCCTTGTTCGGCGGCGCGACGGAAATATTCGACACCTTTTACTTTGTCTTCATCAACGCCTTTCGCATAAAAGTAACAGTAGCCAATGACCGTTAGTGCCGGAGCATACTGCAATTCGTCACTTTTTCGCGCAAGACTTAAGCCACGTGCATGGTCTGGCGCAATTCCTTCACCTTGCACTAAACGGCGTGCAAGTTCATGCATTGCTGCGCGATCATTAGCTTCAATTAGCCTTTCGAGCTCTTGGTTCGATTTGTTCGTGTAATTTAAATACATAATGCCACCCCTTTTTAGTATAACATACTAAAACTTGCTTAACGCTTTAGAGTTATATGTTTTGTAAGTGTTTGTGCATCAAAGGATACGTAATTATGACAAGTAGAAATGATGCTGCTAAAGATATTCCAATTAGTGGTAAATTATAAAGGAATGACGCTATAAACGTATAAGAATACAGCAAAACCCCGCTAATTGTCGAAAATAGTATTCGGAAAGCACCGCCAAGAAATACCCCTAAAGAGATTAATAAAATACGTTTCAATGTTAACTGTGCATGTTTCTCGGGACGGAATAATGAAATTAACGCTAGCGATCCGTAGCCTAATAAATAGTCAAGCGGAAAAGTAATAAAACCATAACCATCAATAATGTTCGTAATTAAACCGTAAACGATGCCGATGCCGATGAAACTTTTAAACATATTAAAACGTAGCGCTAGTAATATCAGCGGCACCATTGTTAAGCTAATCGAACCTGGGCCTGCTGATAGTTTAATTTTTAAACCAGGCAAATCAAGAATTACTGCAAAAGCGACAAGAATTGCAATTTCGGTAATGTCATAAATCGATAAACGATACCATTTTTGTTCCATTTTAATAAAAAGACCTCCATTTCTCACGGAGGCTCGTGTATTTCTCCCTCCGCCGGTATTACCCGTATCAGGTGCGGTCGAATCTTCAATTAGATTCCTCTCAGCCAGGACTACCTAGCTCCCGTATATTCATTATACGCAATTAATTATGTTAATTCGTTTATTTTGCTTTTTTACCCCAAACAATTGGAACCATTTGTTGCGCTTTTAAATAAACATTAGCTTTATTAAAATGAAACTCATTGAAAAAACCACCACGGTTCGCGGCTAAAGGTGAAGGATGGACTGATTCAAGGACAAGATGATTCTTGTTTTTAATGTAATGCTTTAATTCGCGGGCTCGGTTGCCCCAAAGTAAATAGACCAAACTATTTTGATGCGTATCTAAAAATGTGATTAAGTTTTTTGTAAACGTTTGATAAAAAGCAAAGTCATGCGACAAAGAATAACCTTTTCGCACGGTTAAAATTGGATTAATTAAAAGGACACCTTGTGCGGCTAAATAATCTAAATTTCCGTCCTGAACAATTTTATACTGGACGTTATTTTCAATTTCTTTATAAATGTTCCGTAAACTCGGCGGGATTTTAACTCCTTCGTTAACAGAAAATGCTAAACCGGTCGCTTCGCCAGCATTAATATATGGATCTTGCCCGAAAATAACGACTTTAAGTTCGGAAAGCAGGGTTAATTCGAATGCTTTAAAAACATTTTCACGCTCCGGATATACAACTTCTTGATCGTAAACGTGCATGAGAAAGTTTTCGAGTTTTTGAAAATACGGCTTTTGCCTTTCACTCTTAAAAAATGTTTCCCAACTTATATCACTCATTTAAAAAATTATAACATATTAATGGTGGGAGTAATTATTAAGAACAATATAATTTGCTGCCTTAATGTATAATGAATGTATGAAAATTTTAATTGTCTTTAATCATCCGGCACCATACAAAGTTGCGCTTTTTAATGGGCTTAGTAAAAGCCATGACGTTCATGTTATTTTTGAACGTTCAAAAGAAAAGGATCGCCACGATGATTTTTATAACGAAAAGAAATATAACTTTAAAGTTCATTTTATTAAAGGAATTAATATCGGCACTTTTAATCATTTCTCGTTTGGTGTAAAAAGACACCTTAAAAAACATCAATATGACTTAATCATTATGAATGGTTACTCGACTTTTACGGAAATGATTGCTCTTAATTACTTAAAACGAAAAAAAATTAATTACGCATTTTATATAAATGGCGGAATTGCGAAAAACGAAACAAAGTTAAAAACAAAAATTAAACGCCACTTCTTACAAGGTGCTTTTCTTTACTTTTCACCAGCCCAAGAGGCAAGTGACTATTTAGTTCATTATGGCGTTGATCAAAAACTTATCCACCATTACCCTTATTCAACAGTGTATGAAAAGGATATCGTCACACGAAAACTATCACAACAAACGAAAAAGGCATTTTGGCAAAATGAAAACATCACTGGTGAAAACTTTACTGTCTGCGTTACGAGTTTCATTAAAAGAAAAAACAATTTATGCTTAATTAATGCCTGGGAAGACATTGACGAAAAGCATCCGCTTGTTTTAATTGGTGACGGGAAAAGAAAACGGCTATACGAAAAAACAATTAAGAAATTAAAACTTCGTCATGTACATCTTCTTCCATTTATGAGCCGTGATTTACTGTTTAATTACTTAAAACACGCTGATAATGCAGTATATTTGAGTAATTTTGATATTTATGGCCATGTAATTAATGAAGCACTTGCCCATGGTTTAAACGTTTTAACAAATAACAATATGGTTGCCGCACGCCACTTAATTCGTGATACTAAAAACGGCTTAATTTTAAATGACGGCGATGACCTTACTGAAAAGCTCGAAGTGCTTTTTAAAAGTAACTTCTGGAATGAAGCAACTAAAACCGCCAAAAGTAACACGATTGAAAAGTCGCTTGAACGTCACTTAAAAATAATAGGAACGATAAAATGAAACTTTTATACTTAACAACTGCACTCCATCCTGATGACTATCAAAATATTGTTAATATAGGTAAAAGCGTCCCAAACCCGAGTAATCAAAATTTTCATACAAAATTAATTGCCTATTTAGAAAAGAACCATGAAGTTCGCGTTATTTCACGGCGTACAAATAGCAAAAAACTTTTTACACGTCATCAAGAAAAGGATAACTATATATATCCGGGTTTTCTTAACATCCCGATAGTTAGAAACTTTATGACAATAAGCTCCGGGATTAGCTATGGGCAAAAGTGGCCGGCTGACTATATTATTGTTGATGTTTTAAACTTAACTTTAATGGAATTGGCGTTACGCATAAAACACAAAACAAACATTCCTATCATCGGTGTCGTTACTGACAACCCAATTAATTTAAGTAATGTTCGCAATATTTATATTCAAAATGTTTTTAAAAAGGCCGCACAATGCGACGCTTTTATTGGTTTAACACGCAGTTTACTCAACTTATTCAACCCGCAACATAAACCAACGTTAAAAATTCCTGGATTTATTCCGCTTAATGATTTACAAAGTGAAAAAACCACGGAAGAATTTGCTTATTTCGGTGGTGCACTTTATGCACGCTACGGTGTTGATATTCTTTTAGATACATTTAAAAAAGATCCACCACTCAAACTAAAGGTTGCTGGTCACGGGCCATTACGCCAGGAAATATTAAACTTAAATAGCGAGAGTATCGAGTTTTTAAATATAATTACACCAGAAAAGGCGCTAGAGTTAAGCAAAATGGCGACGATAAATATTAACCCCCGTCCTTTTGACAGCGCACTTGAAGAATATTCAATTCCCAGTAAATTAATTGATTATATATTCGCTGGTAAACCAACAATATCAACGGAAAATAAACCAATTATGAATATTGTCGGTAATAATGTGTTTTGGATCAAAGAAGTCTCTGTTTACTGCTTGACTAATGCGATGGAAACGATTCTTGCCCAAAAAGAAACGTGGGAAGCACAAGCGCTTGAAGCAAAGAAACTTTTAGAAATTTCACTTGGTCCAGAACAATTTAACCAAAACTTTATTAACTTAACAAAGCAAATTAAAAACTAAATTATTAGTTTTTCTTTATTTATAATATAATTAAACTATGCAACGCCAAGAAATGCGTACTCCAGTTGTGATTACGCTTATCCGGAATATTACAATTGCGCTTCTATCTTTTATTTCGTTCCCTTTTGCTGCTCAAGCTCTTGGCGATATTGCAATGGGACAATATAGTTGGGCACACACTTTTGTTCATTACTTTTTAATTTTATCGCGACTCGGAATCCCCTTAATCGCAATTCGTGAATGTGCGCGAGTAAAAGATGATCCCGAGTTACTTAATCGTAAAGTAAAAACATTCTTTGTTTTACAGCTAATTACAACACTTGCTTCTTATTTGCTCATGGCCACGATTTTATTAATTGGTCGTGACGTTATTGCTCCGCTTGATCTGCGTAATTTAATCTTTTTACTTTCAATTAACTTTCTAATTGGTGTTTTTTCGTTTGAGTGGGTTTATATTGCACTTGATAAAGTGTTTTATATGGCGATGCGGACAATTTTAACGACAATCTTTACTGTTATCTTAATTATTGTTTTTGTCCAAAATGACCGGCACCTTTTCCTTTACGCTTTTTTAAATATTGTTGTGACAATTATTACCGTCATTGCTAACCTTGCCAACTTACGTAAACTTGGTATTAAAATTGATCCAAAAGTTAAAGTTGAACGTGGTTACATCACTAAATCATTTTTATTCGTTTTCTTAATCACTTTTGCCATTACAGCATATAACCAAAACGATTCACTCCTTCTTGGTTACTTAGACACTTCGAAAAGTTCCGTTGGCTCGTATGCTGTTGGAGTTCGGGGAATTGAAATCGTAATTACAATTATTACATCACTCAGTGCCGTTTTCATGATTAGAACAACAAGAGCGCTTGAAGAAAAAAATATGAAAGCATTTCATAATATTATTAGTTATAGCGTCAACATCATTTTCTTTATCGGCGTTCCGGCGGTAATGTTTATGATTGCTCTTGCTCCGGAAATTGTTAAGTTTATTGTTACTTCTTCGCCGTACTGGACGGCAGCGGCGGTTAAAAACGCGGAAATTGCCGTAATGATGCTTGCCGGACTAATGCTTACATATTCACTCCATGACAGTATTTACCAGCAAGTGCTTATCCCGCTGAAACAAGAAAAAACGTATTTAATTATTATGATTGGTGCCTTGCTTTTCAATCTTGTTTTTAGCATTGTTGGTGCGCTATATATTTTCCCGAATAATAAAATGTTTGCCGTCGCACTTGCTACTTTATTAAGTGAAGCAATCGCACTAGTTATTTTGTTTATTTTAACGAAAGATTATATTGTTCAGCATATTGCTAGTTTAAATAATTTAAAAATAATTTTAAGTAGCGGTGTCGCGCTTGCTCTTTCAATTTTAATTAAAAGCTTTATGTCACTTGAACCGCTTATAACAATTATTACAACAATCGCCATCGGCGGGGTGATTTATATTGCCTTACTATTATTACTCAAGGAAGATATCGTTAAGTCACTCTTTAAAGGAAACAAAAATAATGGCTAATCCCCGCTTCAAAGAAAACAAAATTGCCCGTTTTGGTGCGAAAACATTACAACCCTTTTTACGTATATTCAGTAAAAAAGCGTACATTTCCCTACAATATCGCTATATTACGAAACACAAACTTGATTGGAAAGCTTTAACTCGTTATACAGAAAAACTTCAATATCTTCGTCTTTATTATTACGATAAGAACGATGATGTTATTGAAGCGGCAAGTCGCGTCGGTGCTCGTGAACGGGTTACACGGCTTGGTGTGCGTGACATTTTAATTCCGATTGTTGGTATTTATGACCGCTTTGAAGATATTGATTTTAGTACGCTGCCAAGCTCTTTTGTTATTAAAGCAACGCATGCCTGTGCTTTTAATTATATTTGTAAAGATAAAAGTAAAGTAGACAAAAAAGCACTTAACAAAATGACCCAGAAGTGGCTTAAAACTGATTACGGAAAACAAACCGTTGAACCGCACTATTCAAAAATCAAACCGCAACTAATTGTCGAACATTTTATTAGTGACGGCACTTCTTTACCTATCGAATATAAAATTCATGTTTTTAATGGTAAAGCAAAATATTTATACGTTGTACAAAACCGCGGTGTCGATATTCGTTATGATAACTTCTATATTGACTTTACACCGTTTCCAGAATCACAGTTTAATTATTGGAGCGCTAGTGACGTTACACCTAAAAAACCAAGAGTTTATGACAAACTTGTGCAGTACGCCGAAAAACTTGCCCATGACTTCTTATTTTGCCGCGTTGATTTCTTTGTCGTAAATAATAAAATTTACTTTAATGAATTTACTTTTACACCCGCAAAAGGCACACTTATCTTTGACGAAGATAAGGCTGACTTCATTATTAGTGAATGGTTTGATATTTCTAGCGCCACGAAGAATTAGGGAGCATTACTTCATAAAGCATTACCGCAAATTGATAATCATCATTTTTTGCTTCGCCAAGCGGTTTAATTACATCGTGCTCAACAAGTTCAAAACTAAAAGCAATTCCACTTGTTCTTGTTAAACCGTTTTTCGGAACGTCAGTATCATCTAAAATAATAAACAAATAACTTAAATCAACACTAATTATATTGACAAGTGCATTGTTATCAACGTATAAATTGTCGATCGGAAGCGCTAAACGATATTTTGTTGCGACGTTAGTTGTGCTTTTCTCAATATAAAAATCAACATTTAAAATAATCTTAGCGCGGGTCGGGCGTGGTATACCTAATTCATACAACGCTTCGTTACTAATATCTGTGCCACCACGTAAACTAATATACAAGTGCCGGTAACTTATTAGTTCGTGATCAAACGTTTTCCCAAATCCTGCTTCGGTAATCTGAACCCGGGAAAGTGCTCCGTCACCACGACAAGTAACGTCGCCATCAGTTAGTTTCGAAAAAACACCACGTTTAAAGCTCTCACGTACTGACTCATCAAGATAAGCTGCATCACTTAAACTATTTAACTTAGCGTATTTATAAAATGTGGCGTTTTCCGATTTACGAAGTTCTTCTTCGACTTCGGCTTTTGGTGCACCATCTTTTTGTAACTCTTGGGCAAGATTATTACCGTACATTTTAACCGCATCAGCAAAACTAATTCTTTTACTATCAACATCACGCGAGATTATTTCGTCATATACATTTTGAAATGGGCTATATTCAGCGTAGGCCGGCGGAAAGTTCGGCCCCTTTTCAAGATAATTGTTTTCTTGGTAGCGAGCAGGCATAGAAGAATAATAGTTTCCACTAAAGTCATTCGAATGGAAGGCATTCCGATCAAACGTCTCTTGTACAGCTTTACAACCCGTCAAAGTAAACAAGATTGTCATTAATGTAATTAATCTTTTTTTGTTATTCATTTTCATTAACCTCCACAGTTTCTTCAGTTGCAACTTCTTTTTTTGTTTGATCAATATGAGCGTATCCAACAGCAAATGCTAAAAGGGCAAAGTATGAAGACTCTACAAATGGAAAATGATCAATCCGCCAAAAATCATTTCTGAAAATATAAATGTTATATGGATAATAAAACATAAAGCGCGCAAATACTGTAACGAAGAACGCGATAAACATAAACTTAAATGCTGCTTCGTCTTCACTTTTGTTCCAGTAGCGAACAAACGTAACAATGGCAAAAGCAAGAAACACAACTAGGAAAACAAACCCAAACAAACCATCAAGTCGTAAGCTATCAAATAAAAAGTTACCAGTTGGGAATACCTTAGTGCCCGTTTCAAGACTATAGGCATAATTAAAACCAAAGATAAAACGACTATCAAAACTATCGCGTAAAACCCCATAAAAACGCATAAAGAGACCGTTTAAGAAGAGTTTTCGCGTTATTTTATTGCTTTCAAGAAGCGACGTAATATTAAAAACATTGAATGCTGTTAGTAAAAATGTTATCGCTGATAAACCGATAACTCCTAACACAACATAAAGCGCAATATTTACACCTTTAATCCGATGAAGTTTAAATTTTAAAAATAAACCAAGCCCAATTGCAGGGACTAAAAATAACAAGGCGAGAAAGTCTGGTAATAAAATAAGTGTAAGAAGACCAATGCCTGCGATGACACTAATACTAATTACGACTAACTTGTTTTTAAAATCGTTTAAAAAGAGAAAACCAAGAGCAAGCGCGGTTAAGGAAACGGCAAGGTTACTTAACACTTGATAGTTAGCGGTAATAACTTTAAAGCCCAGTAAATACGAAGACTGACTACTTACGTTATATGGCTGCCCGTGATAAAAGTTTACCTGATTAGCGTAAATTAAGCGGTAAAATGGCCCATAATTGATTAATGTTGCTAAAAGTGAGATTAAAAGTAGCAAGGCAAACCCACCAAATATTGCCAATATAATATAAATTGGCTTAATCATCTTTGCCCGACTAACAAAGTAACCAAGTAACACAAAACTAAGTGTCCCAAGTACATTAAATACTAATTGAAATGTTGAGCGCTGCATAAAGATGTTATCCATATGCATCACTTCATTATTAATTTGATATGCCGGAGCAAATAATGTAACCATACTATATAAAAACAAAGGAGCAATAATAAGAAATAGTCCTTTTGATAAGCTTACATCGAGCTCTTTAAATAAAACCGGCGTCAAAAGCACTGCTAAAACTAAAGCAATGATGCGTAATATAAAAGAGCCATCACCAAAATTAAAACTAATGAGAAACATTAGCTCAACGGCAAGAAAAATTGCAAGTGGATACACTTTTTCTAAATATAATTTAACTTTTTTCACCAATAACACCCTCCTTCAACTTTTTCGTAACCTTTTGCTTGAACTGTTGGACGAATCCAATGTTCATTAATATGTTTTGCAACGTATTCACGGTTTTCCCAACGTTTTCCGATAATTCCAAAAAGTAGTTGCGTCGCGCCACCACTTTGTATTGCTATTTTTCCGAGCGATTTAATAAATAAACATAACGGTGTGCCGTAAGCTCCGGCACCAACAAGGGCAATTTCAAAATCTTGCTTAAGTATTTCGAGTTTCAAGTAGTCTAACGCCTCAAACCAGTTGCTAAACCGCTCATCAACTTCATCACCAATTGTTTGTACAGCTTTAACCGTTGTTAATTTAAAGTCCGGTAAAATATCGTTGTTATTTGGGAAAAGTAGTTTGCGCTTCTTATATTGCTCTTCAATTTCTTCAGCAAATGGTGAGACAACTAAAACTTTTTTGCCTTTTAATAAGTGCGACCATTCACCAAGAAGGGGATCAAGTGCCCAATTTTGTAACGGTAATGCATTCGGTGTTAAGTTGTGAAAATAATAGTTTTCCATATGTAAGCCGCTGATACCAACAGCGTCTGCATCAAGAAGTGTTGTTTCTAATAACTTTCCATAATGATCAAGAAATTCATCAGTAACCGGGAAAAACCCAGCGTTATTTTTAATACTAAAACGAACTGCTTTTTTATAGTTTTTACGTATCTTTAATCGTCTTTTTTCATAGTTATTTAAGGCACTCAACTCAACCGCTCCAAACCTGATCGCGGCAAAAGGTTCTTTGTTGAAAATAGCCCGCTTAATTAAAAAGTGACCATCTTCTAACGAAAACTTTTTATAGCCACCTATTTTATCAGTTCGCGGCTTAATTCTAAAAAACTTATAGCGCAAAACTTGCGGGGTACTTTTTAGAAATTCAAATCGATATCTCGTTCTCGTTCTTTTCATGTATATCTATACTATACACGAATATTCGTGTATTTATGCAATTAATTGCTTGAAAACAAAGCTAGCGATCGCTAAGCCAAATGCCGGTGGAACAAATGAAGAACTACCGGGAACTTTGTATTTATTTTCTAAAGCATACTCTTCACTAAAAACGACATTTAAGTTATTTAACTTAAGTTTTTTTAGGTCGAGACGAATTTTTTTAGCGATTGGACAGGCAAAAGTATTTTCAACCTTACTAATTTTCACTTTAGTTGGGTCAAGACGATTGCCTGCTCCCATTGAGCTAATAATTTTTAGTTTGTTACGCAAAGCATACGTAATAAGCGCTATTTTTGAGCTATATTCATCAATTGCGTCAATAATGTAATCAAACTCATGGAGATTAAATTTACTAATATTATCTTTAGTAAGTTGTTTGTTTAATGCGGTAATTTTCGCTTCTTTATTGATTTCGAGCATTCTCCGCTTTGCCACTTCAACTTTAATCTTTGCGAGCTCGCTTTCTGTCGCTAAAAGTTGGCGATTAAAGTTTGAAGTTTCAATCTTATCGTAGTCAACAATCGTTATATTAACAAAGCCGGCACGAACTAGGGATTCAACAGCTTGACCACCGACGCCACCAACACCAAAAACAATGAGTTTTTTTGATTGCAGTTTTAAAAAGTTCTCAAGTCCAACTATTTGAATTGTTCGTTTAAATTTATCGTAATTAGTTTTCACTATACTTTTACTTTTTTAAGTTTTGTATATTTTGCCCGACCATCTTCATAAACGATTTTGATTGGCTTACTAATGAGCGGTAATAAATATTCGCTAAATAACTTACCACCATGATTAACGTCATGAATTAATTCGGGCGACATTTTATGCTCAACATTAGCAATACCGCGTAAGTTTTTAAGTTTATAAGAAACGCGGTAAGGGTCGCTTGACTTACGATCAATAATAACCATTGAGCCTGTTTTACCGGCAACAACACGTTTAACGGCGACAGTTGAAACACGAATTGCTTCTTTTTGATCGACTTCACTGATAGCGAGTGTGCCTGCACGCTGCATTAAGCTAAATTCGATTGGTCGTGTTGAATAACCTAAACGTTCTTCAACTGTTTTAGCAAGGAAGTTAACAAAACCACCAAGTTGCATGTGGCCGAATGAATCAACCGCCTTATCGGCAACTGGCATTTGTGTTTCAATTCCTTCGCTAACAACGAATAATGCTCTTTGTTTATGTTCGTAGACTGATTTTACTCGTTCAACAAATTCATCAAGGTCAAATTTCTCTTCTGGTAAATAAATATAATCAGGTTTTAAGTTTGGATCAGTAATAACGCTTGCTGCGGCGGTTAACCAACCGGCATGACGGCCCATTACTTCAACAATCACTACTTTTGATTTAGCATATACGGCATTATCAAGCGCGATATCTTGCAGCGATTGCACGACAAACTTAGCCGCACTTGGGTAACCTAAACAGTGATCAGTAAAAGCAAGATCATTATCAACCGTTTTAGGAATACCAATAACGTTACAATCATAATCAACTTTTTTGAAAAAACGTGATAGTTTGTATGCTGTATCCATTGTATCGTTGCCACCGTTGACTAATAAGTAGCCGATATTGTGTTTTTTAACGGTTGCAAGTATCTTTTCATAGTCCGGATGATTAATATCACCAGAAAGCTTATAACGCGTTGTCCCTAAAGCAGCAGCAGGTGTTTGTTTGAGTAGTTCAATTTGCTCCATATCTTCTTGGCGAATGTCGATAAGGTTATCATTTAGTAAACCTTCGATTCCGTTTAAACTTCCGTAAATTCCATCAATTTTGTCTGGATGACGCATTGCTTCTTTAATTACTCCATAAAATGAAGTGTTAATAACTGCGGTCGGTCCCCCTGATTGGAAATATGCTAATGATTTCATGTTAGTCTCCTTCAATTTTTATTAATTATCTCCATAATTTTATCATAAAATTATATTTCACTGATTTTTTTAAATTTACTGACGATTTTCTTAACGCGAATTATTGCCGCTTCTTTCCCGATTTTATTGCTTAAGAATTCGTGAATAATATGCGCAATATTTACTGCATCTTCTTTGGTTAGGCCGCGTGTCGTTACAGCTGCCAAACCAATTCTTAAACCACTTGTTACATTTGGTCGTTCATCTTCATCCGGCAACATATTTTTATTTGTCGTAATGAGAATTTCTTCAAGTAAAACTTCAGCGTCTTTACCAGTAATTCCGTAGGACTTCTTCGTGTTTAGTAAAAATAAATGTGTTTCGCTTTTTGTAGCATGGGCACCGAGTTCAATTAATGTCTCACTAACCGCTCGCGTGTTTTCAAGTACACTTGCAATATAAGTTTTAAAACTTGGATCCATTGCTTCATAAAAAGCTTGCGCTTTGGCACCAATGATGTTTTCAAGTGGTCCACCTTGCATGCCGGGAAAACAAGTAAAGTTAACTTTTTTAATAATTTCTTCACTATTTGTAAGAATAATCCCACCACGTGGTCCGCGTAACGTTTTATGCGTTGTTGATGTAACGATATCGGCATAAGGAAATGGGCTTGGATGTGCTCCAGCAGCGATTAAACCCGCAATATGCGCCATATCAACCATGAAGTAAGCATTCACTTTACTAGCGATTTCTCCAATCGCACGAAAATCAATTATAAATGGATACGCTGAAAATCCCGCTAATATTAAGTGCGGTTTATATTCCTTGGCAATTCTTTCTAAACTTTCGTAATCAATCGTGCCGTCACTTTTCAAGTGATAATGTTTCACTTCATACTGTTTAGAACTAAAGTTAACGGGACTGCCGTGTGTTAAGTGTCCACCTTCATTAAGAGAGAGTGTTAAAATTTTATCCCCCGGATTTAATAAGCTTGCATAAGCAATCATGTTTGCGCTGCTGCCACTATGCGGTTGTACATTAGCGTACTTGGCGTTAAATAACTCTTTAGCTAAATCAATTGCGATTTGTTCGATTTGATCAATATAAACGCAACCACCATAATATCTTTTGCCCGGATAACCTTCCGCATATTTATTTGTTAATACTGAACCGGATAGCGCACGAACTTTTGCGCTCGTAAAGTTTTCACTCGCGATTAGTTCAAGCCCTTCTGTTTGTCTTTGTTCTTCTTTTTCTACTAATTCAAACAACGTTTTCATCGTAAACCTCCGTCTCTTTTCAATTATAAACTATTTTAAGGATTCGTATTTATAATACGGAAAAATATAGTTGTAATTGACTTTTAAGTAAATATCTACGACAATTATTTTATATGAGTAATATTGATCACGTGATTTTTGGAGCGCCTTTAGCGCATCGCGGTCTCCATAATCCTACGCTTGATGAAAATAGTCTTCCTGCTTTTAAAGCTGCCGTTGCCGCTGGTTTTGGAATTGAGCTTGATATTCACCTAACAAAAGATGAACAAGTTGTTGTTATTCATGATTACACAACGACGCGAGTTACTGGAGTTGAAAAAAAAGTTGTTGAATCAACTTATGCGGAACTTTTAGAACTTGACCTTTTAATTACAAAAACAAAGATACCATTATTACGTGAAGTTTTGGATATTGTTGACGGCAAAGTCCCAATCTTAATTGAGCTTAAGGCTGAAGGTGCTTATAACCCTAAATTTGCGGAAATTGTCATTAAAGAATTGGAAAGTTACAAGCATAAAGATACGCTTGGACTGCAAAGCTTTAATCCTTACTTAACAAAAGAATTAAAGTTAGGGCAAAACGAAATAATTGTTGGTCAACTCGCGAGTAACATTTTAGAAGGACAATCAAAGCTTGTGCAGTTTATCTTCCGCACACTTCTTGTCTTGCATATTAGTAAGCCCGATTTCTTCAATTATGAAGTAAAGTATATAAAAAGATGGAAAATACAGCGTAAACGGCGCAAGTTACCACTTATTACGTGGACAATTACTAATGAAGCCGAACATGAAGTTGCTAAAAAATACGCTGATAATATAATTTTCGAAAACATTAAACCTTAAGGAGGGAATTATGGATTTGAAGCTTAATCAAAAGCGAACTTATTTAGTTGGTCTCGCTTTTATGTCAATTACGCTTTTTTGGACTGTTTACGATAACGTAATCGCCAAAATGCTTGTTGACAACTTTGGTCTAAACCAAACATGGTCTGGTTTGGTCATGGCGCTTGATAATATTTTTGCGCTATTTATGCTCCCGTTTTTTGGGCGTTTAAGCGATAGAACACGGACGAAATATGGACGCCGAAAACCATTTATTGTTATTGGTACAGTGCTTGCTGCTGTTTTAATTGTTGGTGTTTCGATCTTCGACCTTATGCAAACTAACGCGCTCGACACACTTAATATATCTCATGTTTTATATAACGGTGATACAAAACTATATTATTTCACTGTAAATGGTATTGTTCCGGAATTGCAACACGCCACTCATGTTGCTCAAGCGGCAGCTAAAAGTGACGTTGTCCTTGGGCGTGCTTGGTATATTTTAGAAAATGTTACTAAAGCAAACCCTGGTTATTTAATCGGGTTTGTTGTTGTATTGTTCTTTGTTATCGTTTCAATGGGCATTTATCGCAGTCCTGCTGTCAGTTTAATGCCTGACGTAACACCAAAGCCACTTCGTAGTAAAGCAAATGCTGTTATTAACTTACTCGGTGCTTTGGGTGGGGGTGTTGCTTACATAATTACTGCCGCGCTTGCGAGCGAAGGAAGTTACATTTTAACCAATTTTGGTTACACATTCAATATGGCCGTAACGGGACTACTAATGTTATTACTTGTTGGTGTCTTTACCGTGACTGTAAAAGAGCCAGCTTGGGCACAAGAAATGCTTGAACTTACCGAAAAATACAACTTAGATTCACTTGATATTGATGATGAAGGCATTGATATGTCAAGTAAGGGCGAATCAGAAAAAATGCCCAAAGAAGTATTACGCAGTTTAATCTTAATTTTAACTGGTGTTGTGCTTTGGTTCTTTGCTTATAACGCCGCTGTTAGTAAGTTTAGTGTTTACGCGACAAGTCAACTTGATATTAAAATGTACACCTTACCACCACTTGTTGCAACAGTTGCCGCCGCAATTTGTTTTATTCCGATAGGAATAATTTCAACAAAAATTGGTCGCCGCCGCATGATTTTAATTGGAATTGGTGGTTTAACAATTTCATTCTTCGGCGCAATCTTCATTCAACCGGGGACCGGCTTCTTAATGTATGTAATCATGGCAATGGTTGGTATTTCATGGGCGTCAATTAACGTCAATAGTTATCCGATGGTTGTCGAAATGGCCCGTGAAGGTGATACTGGTAAATATACCGGCTATTATTATACAGCGAGTATGGCCGCACAAATTTTCACACCAATTCTCAGTGGTATCTTAATGGACGTCACCAAATGGATGCCTTCATTATTCGTATATAGTACATTCTTCGCCGCGCTTGCCTTCATTCCAATGTTTTTCGTTAAGCATGGTGAACCAGTAAGGCTCGAAAAAGAAGAAACGGATGAACTTCCACCAGTAGAAAATGAAGAGTAAATTACAAAATAAAAAACTTTTCTTGTTAGATTTAGACGGAACGCTTTATAAAGGCGATTCCGTCTTTTTCCCTACGAAAGCGTTTTTAGAATCGATCAAAGCTCGGGGTGCAAAATATTTATTTATTACAAATAACTCTTCGCGTGGAATCGTTGAATATGTGAAAAAACTCGAGAATATGGGCCTTAATGTCACAAAAGAAGACTTCTATACGTCAGGTTCTGCAACAATTGATTACTTGAAAACGTATTATCCAAACAAAAAAGTTTATCTCGTTGGCACAAAAGCGTTGGCCGCTTCTTTTAGTGATGAAGGGATCAATTTAGTAAGTTACAACGAAGCGGAAGTTGCCGTTTTAAGTTATGACACAGAACTTAATTACAAAAAAATCACCGAACTAACGACACTGCTTCGTGAAAAAGATATTCCTTACTTAGCAACAAATCCTGATTACGTCTGTCCGGTTGAAAACGGTTATCTCCCTGACTGCGGGAGTTTTGCCGAGATGGTTAACCACGCGGTCAACAAAATGCCCGTCATTATCGGTAAACCGGCCAAGCTATTCGTTGAAACGGTTTTAACGCGTTACGAACTTAATAAGGAAGACGTTGTTATCGTTGGTGACCGACTTTATACCGACTTAATGGCTGCGATAAATGCCGAAGTTGATAGTGTAATCGTCTTAACTGGCGAAGCAACACTTGAAACGATAGCAGAGTATAAACATAAACCCACTTACGTTTTAAATAGCATCGCTGACATCTTTAACTAGCACTATTCATAGTGCTGCAGGCTAAACCTAAACCGTGAAGAATATTTTAAACATGCTATAATAACATTTCAAGTGAGGTTAAAATGGAAAACAAGAAAAAGAAAACAATGATTAAACTATGGGGCGACCATATTGTCATTTCTTCACTTTTTCTCGGCCTTTTTATTAGTTTAGTTTTAGTGGCAATTACGTTTGGGGTGATTGAACTCTTACTATTTTATGGGAAAATCGCGCCTGAGCAAAAGAAAGATTTAATTTATGCGTTCGGTACATTAGCAATCATCGTTGGTTTTATAATCAACAACATTTGGATTCGTCCACAACGCAATTTAGTTGAAGAAAAAGTTAGCAACAAAAAGGAAGATAGTAAATAAATGGATTTTTCACTTATTTTACAAATGATTTTAGTTGCGCTATTGATGACAACTATTTATCTTGTCATCGGGATTATTCCTGGTACTGATGAAACAGCTGTTCTTGTGCCCATGACTTTAATTTTACTTGCGCTTAATTTAAACCCACTTGTTATTATTGCCGGATTCTTTGCTTCGTTCATCACGATGAATATTGCTGATAGTTTACCTGCGGCAATAACTTCTATTCCCGGCGGGGTGATGGCGACGGCACTTGTGCCGCATAGCCAAGTCTTAAAGAAAAAAGGGTTAACAACTTATGGCTTACGCTGGATGATGTTTGGTTCATTAATTGGACTCATCTCGAGTATTGTTGTAAGTTTTGCCGTTTGGGGTATTTTCCGCTTCATTAGCGCGCAAACAGGCCTAAACTTGAATAATTTCATCCAACAATACACTGGTTATATCTTTTTAGCTGGGGCAATCTTTATGAGTTTCACCGGGAAAAAGAAAGTCGTCGCACTTTTAAGTATTATTCCGTTTGGTTTACTTACTGCGTTATTACGCAATCCCGCTTCTTTAACACAGATTAACCCGCACGTTTTAAATAGCTTATTTGGTGAACTTTTATTCCGTTCCCAATTATCAATGACACCGTTCTTCTTAAGTATCACGACAGGGCCGCTTTTGTTTGGTTTATTTTCTCTCCTTGTCCCAAGTGTTTTCAAAACACAAAAGGTTGATGAAAAGATGACGGTCTTACTTTCAAACGATAATCGTAAATTAGAACATAGTCATAAGAAAATTGTCCGTAAAACAGCGATAACGAGTGCACTAGGTAGTTTGCTCTTCTTCCTTTCACCTGTTGGTGTTACCGTGATGCTTAGTGAATTTAGTGTCCGTGATGAAACAGACGAGCTTGAAAAAGCATTAGTTAGTAGTGCCGTTATTGACGGACTCGCTAGTGCATCATATTTATCCGGTATTCTTATTTCACTCTTTGTCTTTGCTTTCCCGATTTCACCTGCTGCGCTCGGCCCAGGTAAAGTAATCTTTGATGATCCGGGCTTATTTATAAAAGATGCTAACTTGCTTTTTTCAAGCGGACAACTACTTGTTCCGATTACAATTGGGGTCATTATTGGGGCGGCACTTTCGATTACCGTTGGTTTAACGCTTGGTCGGAAAATGACTAAATTTGTTTTTAAATATATTTCGCAAGAAACCGTTTTAATCTTTTTATTTAGTGTTATCGCGATGCTTTCGTTCGCTGAAGCTGGCTTTAGCGGTGTCTTAATTATTGTTGCGGTTGGTCTTGTTAGTGGATTCTTAAATAAAAAAGGCGTTGGTTACGGTGTTCAGTTTATGTCGCTTTACGCGGGTAACTTATTTTTAAGCGTTTTACTCTCACTAATGTAAGGTGCTTATATGAGCGGAAAAGGATTAGCAAAAATAATTTTAATTGGCGAACATAGCGTCGTCTATGGTCATCCTGCTTTAGCGATTCCCTTTCGCCACTTAAATAGTTTAGTTACGCTTGAAGCAAGTGACACTTTTATTTTACGTTCAAAGTATTTTAATGGTCCATTAGTTGATGCCGTTATGCCGATGCACGGCCTCAAGCTTTTAATTGAAACATTAATTAGTGATTTTAGCGATAAGGTTACACCCGTAATTATCACGGTATCGAGCAATATCCCTGAAAAAAGTGGGCTTGGTTCAAGTGCAAGTATTGCGCGCGCAATTATTAATGCCTTTGATAATTACTTTGCCTTACACTTACCGCAAAGAGCGTACTATACGTATTTAGAGCTATCTGAAAACGTCTATCACGGACGAGCAAGTGGCATTGATGCTGCTACGGTAATTGACGAAAAACCAATTCGCTTTGAAAGTGGTGCAATTAGTTCTTTAGACTTTAATCTTAATGGCTACTTGATGGTTATTTCTTCAAACATGCCAAGCAGCACGAAAGACGCTGTTAGCCGTGTCCGCAAGCATCAAGAGCGCGACTTACACGTAAATAGGCTCGCAAAATATACAAAAGACGCAGAAATTGCCCTGCGGAATAATGATATTAAAGATTTAGGTGTCTTGTTTAATAAGGCGCATGAAAGTTTACGAAGTTTAAATTTATCCACCCCTGTTCTCGAAACGTTACGCGATTCGTTGCTTGAAAACAATGCACTCGGCGTAAAACTTACCGGTGGGGGGATGGGTGGGTGCTTAATTGCCCTTTTTGCAAATAAAAAGGATGCTGAAAATGCGGCACAAAAAATTCAAGATTATGAAACATGGTTACTATATATGGGGGAGATTAAATGACTTATATCCGCGCTAATGTAAATATTGCTTTACTTAAATATTGGGGCAAACAAAATGTTGAACTAAACTTACCTTATCAAACAAGTATTAGTGCAACATCAGATGTTTTTTATACCGATACGAAAGTTGAAATTGTTGATTCGTTAACGGAAGACGAAGTATTTCTCGATGGCCAAAAACTAAGCGGGATTCCGTATATTCGCGTTGTTCAACATTTAAATACGTTACGAAAGCACTTTAAACAAAAAGCGTTTGTTCGTGTCCGGTCATTTAATACCGTTTATATCAAGGCCGGTTTTGCATCAAGTGCAAGTGCCTTTGCTGCCCTAACTGCTGCTTATACAGTAGCGATAAATAAACGCGTGAGCAAGATTGAACTTTCCCGTCTCGCCAGAATTGGTTCCGGTAGTGCAGCACGTTCATTACACGGTGGCTTCGTTATTTGGCATAAAGGTGTTAGTCACGAATCGAGTTTCGCCGAACAATTACCGGTTTCATGGCCTAACTTCCGCATGATCTTCACTTTAATTGAAACAAGTGAGAAAAAGGTATCGAGTCGAGTTGGCATGCAGATTTGTGTAGAAAAATCACCTTCCTTTAATAACTTCGTTCGCGAAGGTGGACATCATGTCGAGTTAATGATTGATGCTTTACTTCGTAACGATTTACACGCAGTCGGTGAAATTGCCGAGCAAAATGCCGAGTTAATGTATAACGTTATGCTTGAGGCGGGGTTAGAATATCAAACTGAAGCAACCCGTAAATTAATTGAAAAAGTTAAAGATATTCGGAAAAGAAAAGAAATTCCCGTTTATTACACATTTGATGCTGGCCCAAATTTAATTTTGCTAACTGAAGCCGAATACGTTGAGGATATAACTAAGTTACTTGAAGGTGTCCGTCTTGAAGTAAGTAAAGTTGGGGGTCCTTTTAGTGTTGTTAAAAGATAAGGTTGCCGGTAAACTTTACATAATTGGCGAATATAATGTTTTAAAGTCCGGACATAGCGCGCTTGTTGCGCCGGTTAATTTATATATGTCAGGGACTTTAAAAAAGGATGAAAACCTTTTTGTTGTTACTGATAACGACAAGGTCGTTGATTTAATTAACGATAAAACACCGCGTAACTTGCGCTATACGGCAACGACAATTCAGTTATTTCATGACTACCTAGCGACAATAGGTGTTAAACAACAAAACTTTAAAATTACAATAAAAAACAACTTGAAAGCTGACGGTAAAATAAAGTACGGCCTTGGATCTAGCGGGGCAAGCATTGTTTTAATTGTGCGGCTGCTTAACAAGTTTTACAAAACAAACTTTGATAACTTAACAATACTTAAATTTAGTATTTTAGTCCAAAAACATCTTAACAAATATAGTTCTGGCGGTGACTTAGCCGCAAGTGTTTATAACGCGCCTGTTTTGTATACTCGCTATGACTTAAATTGGCTCGAACAAGAACGATTTAGTTTTGCCTTATTAAAAAATGAGTGGCCTTTACTAAATGTCAAAATAATCAAGAATGTTCCAAAGTTTGCTGTCGGGTGGACAAAAGAAACATTTAAACCCGTTATTGATGGTGATATAAATAGTGACTTCTTCTCCAACGCTGAAAAGCTTGTGCACGAGTTTGTTACTTCTTTCAATCCGGAAATAATTACTAAATATCAAGCTTTACTAAACGAATTAGAAAAAGAGCGACCGGGGTTAATGACGGAAAAACTCAAAACATTAATCGCAACAAGTCATGCACTTGGCTTAAGCGCCAAAATATCCGGTGCCGGCTTTGGTGACTCGGGAATTGCTCTCATAAAAACGCGGAAAGATAAACGAAAGCTGCGCGAAGTTTGGGCAAAAAATGATATTATGTTATTAGATATTTGGAGAACATAAATGCAGTACAAAAGAAAAGATGAGCACTTGAAATTAGCATTGCGGCAGCAAGAACGCACGAATGATTTTGATATGATCCGCTTAAAACATCATAGTGTTCCCGAATTAAACGTTAATGAAATTAATTTAACAACAACAATCTTCGGTCAAGAGTTTTCTTATCCTTTTTATATTAATGCGATGACCGGCGGAACGAAGAAAGCGGCAAAAGTTAATCATAAACTTGCTGAAATCGCTCTTCATTACAACATCCCCTTCTTTCTCGGTTCACAAAGTATTGCGCTTAAAAACGAAACGTTACAAGAACAATATTATGCATTACGAAAAAAATACCCAACTTTATTTTTAGTCGCTAATGTTAATCCGAATATGACTGTTGTGGAAGCTAAGATGGCGATTAAAATGATTGATGCTAATGCGCTTGCAATTCATGTAAATAGTGTTCAAGAACTCGCAATGGCAGAAGGTGATCGTGATTTTACGGCGTGGCTAAAAAACATTGAAGCAATTATTAAAAGCGTAAAGGTTCCTGTTATTGTTAAAGAAGTTGGCTACGGAATGACGCGTGAGACTGTTTTAAAATTAAAAGCAATTGGGGTAAAGTATTTTGATATTAGCGGCGCAGGTGGAACAGATTTCACAGCAATCGAAAGTGCACGACAAAAGAAAAAGGACTCAGTTCTCAGTGAATTTAAGCTTTCAACTGTTGAGTCACTACTTGATTTAGAAAATATTGATGATATTACGCTTCATGCTAGTGGTGGCATCCGCAATAGCGTTGATATTGTTAAAGCACTCGCACTTAACGCCAAAGCAGTTGGTCTAGCGCGCTACTTCTTAAAATTAACAAAGTACAACGAACGGAAAATTAAAGACACAATTGACGTTTTAATTGAAGATTTGAAAAAAGTCATGTGTTTAGTTAATATAAAAAACATTGGCGACTTAGATAAATCAATTATTTATATTTCAAAATTAAAATAAACTTAATCTTCACTGCCGTAATGGGGAATTGGTTTCCATTCAACTTTAGCAAAAATTGCCGCAATTAAAATTGGGGCATACGTCAATAAATAAAAGAAAGCAAAAAATGGATAAATAATCTTTAATACTGGGTGCATTTTAATTCTTTTCCAATTAGCAAAGGAAATAATTAAAGACATTACTGTTGTAAAAACATAAAAACCAAACGCAAAATCGATTAAGCTTAAACCAAACGTTAGAAATATATAATTAAGTGACGCGCCAAACGCTAAGTTAATTAATGACAAAAATCCGTAGAAGATATACCAAACAATAATGATTGTTGGTAGTGGCAAAACAAAAACAAGTGCTTCGAAGGCCGAAAATTTTTGCTGTGGATTGTATTCCTTTTTAAAAATCGCTTTAAAAAGTTTGCCCGTATACTTCTCCGTACATTGGTAAAGCCCCTTTACCCAGCGTAATCTTTGTCGCCAACTATACTTTAGTCTCGTCGGCTGTTCGTCATAAAAAATTGCATCATGCGCATAATGAATTTTTTCACGTTGCAGCGCTTGATTTAAAGAAAACTCAATATCTTCAATAAAAGTGAAATAATTCCAACCACCTTCTTCACGAATTTTTTTCATGCTAACAAAAAAGCCGGTTCCCGATATATAACTAGAAAGCCCAATTACCTCGCGACCTTTATGCATTAATGTACATTCACGTAAGAAAGCATAACCCGTCCCAAACGACCAAAGCGATTTACCAAAGTTTGAACTTGCCCGGTAAGAAGCAATAACATTGGCGCGTTTCGAATCATAAACTTTATTGATTTCATTAATGTAATCAACGTGTAAAATATTATCCGTATCTAAAATAATGAACCCGGCAAAACTATTATATTTACTGCCTATTTCATTAAAATAGTAGGAAAGTGCGTAGCTTTTACCAATTTTCGTTAAATCATTACGTTCGAAAACCTTAATGCCTAACTTTCGCGCTATTTCGGCTGTATTATCCGTACAATTATCGGCTATTAAGTGTATTTCAAGCAAATCTTGATCATAATCAACTCTGCGAATACCTTTAACAAATTGGGCAACAATGTTTTCTTCGTTGCGCGCACTTGTTAATATAATGTACTTATGTTTTTCCTGGGCAACGGGGAATTTTTTATGGGCAAAAATACTAATTAAATTAATAATTAATTGATAAAAATAAACCACGGCAATTGTTGTTAAGACAACCGTGTGCGTTATAATTAAAATCTTGCCAAACAAATTACTTGGCTCTGGTGTTAATCGACCAAAGATTATTTCAAAAAGACTTATGTTGAAGTTCATAAACTCATTATAACTTATTTAAAGATTTGGTGCTTTAAGCACAAAAAAACTCCCATAAGGGAGTTCTTGTTGTTTGTTATTTATTTTATGCTAAGAAGACAATTTTTCTTAAGAGTAAAATTGTTAGAAAGTCAACAAATCCTAAAATTCCACCAAAGAATAAATAAACAACTGCACCTAATAAGTTGCGACGTACTAGTCTGTGTACGAACCCTAAAACCCAGTTAACACCAGGAATGATTGATAAAATAACTGCAACAATCCATGATGGTCCAAACCAATAAGTAGCTGTTTTTCTTTTTGCCATTGTAATCCTCCTTTATTTCATTTTACTATAAAACAAGAATTGAACAAAGTTTTCTAACTTTGCACTATAGTGTTAAGGTTTAAAAAATATTAAGTTAATAAAAAAGTTTCCTTGCGGAAACTGATTTATTGGTTTTGGTGGAGATGCGGAGAGTCGAACTCCGGTCCAAAGACGGCCCCACAAGCACTTCTACAGTTTATTGTTTATTTAATTTAAGCACTCGCTAACGATAAACACAAACGTTAACGCGCCGAGATTATATGTGTTTCATTGCTACTTATAATCATCATAGCAACTATTCCCTAATGATACGCCAAGTTACAAGGTAGGGAATGCCTTTGTAGTTGACGGCCACGCTATTTCTTAAGCAGCGGCGTATGATAATTGACTGTTGCCAGTTAATTGTTTGCTGTGATTACGTCACAACTCGACTGCAATGCTTGCCAGACATGCCCCTGTCGAAACCATGTCATCCCCAAACAAATCGATTATAACAAAGTTATGTTTCGTTTACAAGGCCATTTTGGATTTTGTGCGGATAGACGTACAAAACAGCTCTTTTCAAGGCTGAATACTAAGCGAGCACATCCGTTTAGTTGAAAATAAGTATATAATGCTATATACTTGCAAAGGTGAATAACGAGGTGAATTATGTCAAGAAAAAAATATAAAACAAGTGCAACAAAAGATAAACGTGAGCCAAATATCCGGTTTCGTCGTCTTGTTGGGTCACTAATAAACAACAAAGCCGCTTATGAAGGCGGAAGATATGATAAATGGTGGATGGCGGTTATTTTATATTTCCTTAGTATTGTGATTGCAGTTGTTCCAATCATGGTGCAAACAGGAAAAACAAAGGGCAGTGACATTTATGCTGCGCCGAATAATCTTTTTCACACTGATGTTGGTTTACGAAAGTTTACTGACGCCCTTGAAGAAAATGATGTCGATTTAAAGATAATTACTGTAGATGGAGAAAAACGTTTTTCTTCACCAGACTTTGACCGTGTTGCAACGGATACATTCACATTTAGAATCGATCAAATCACAAATCGAGAAGTAGAAATACCTTATTTTTCTTATAAAAACAATCGTCAAAGCGAAGGCGAAGTAGTAGAATTCGAATATTTACGTGTTTACTTCGTTAATGAACAAGATAAAATTTGGGTTGGTGATCGCCAAGTTCTTGTCGAAAACCACTTCGCTAACTATTTAGCAGGATTAACCGAAAGTAATCGTGACAATTTGACAAGTCATTATATTTTTGGCCAAGAAAATATTTATTTCCGCATTTATAATCCAGCGAATATGAATGAAGGCGCGGATATTTATCGCTACTATAATGGTGTTACAAGCCCATTACCTGAGAACTTAAATATTCGTGACTTTTCCACGAAAGACGCAAATGGAAACCCACTACAATTAAATGACTTTGATTACTTGGAAAAATATATGACAAATTGGGCCGCTCTTGCTGACTTAGCTTATGGTCCCGTACGAACACAAGCATTTTGGGTTCAAACCGGACTTAACTTAATTATTTTCGCAATTGTCGGTCTCGTTATGGGATTAATTATTTTCCTTTCAACGCGTGGAAAAACTAATCCTCATCGTGACCTTAAGTTTTTCGAATCATTTAAAGTCGGGATGTGGCTCTTACCTACTCCAGCATTAATAACACTAATTATTGGTTTCATTATGCCGAACTACTTTACACTAGCTTTTGTAATGACGCTTGGTTTACGTAGTGTTTGGCTAACAATGCGGACATTAAATCCTTACGTCCAAGATCAGTAAATATTATTTTACTTATTAATAATAAGGCGCTTTCGGGCGCCTTTATTTTTTAGCAATGTATTTTAAAATAGCGAGTGTAACATCAGTTGCACTTTTTTCGTTAATCGTCACGGTCCGCATATTTGAATTAACTTCAATCACATATGGTTTGTCGTTTTGATCAAGAACAATATCAACGCCAGCAAAATGAGCCGATAGCGCTTTTGTCGCGGCTATAGCAATTTGATGAAGTTCTTCTTTTTCTACACTAAAGAATTTACCCCCACGATTAATATTACTCCGGAAATCATCTTTGTTATGACGTTTAATAACCGCAACCACTTCATCTCCAACAACATTAACGCGGTAATCAACACCAAACTCTTTTGTAATATAACTTTGGGCAATTAGCTTGTTTTTGCCTTCACGTTCAATTATTTCTTTTAATTCTTCTTCATTTTTAGCTTGAAAAACTTGTTCACCAAATGAACCGTAGCGATGTTTAATAACAAGCGGGAAACGAAGCGCAAGTAAATCTTTTTTATACATTTCGTAATAAGCAAAAACATTAGCACCAAATGTTTCCGGAAAGACGAAAAACGGTGGTTGCTCTACGTTGTGTTCTTGAAGTTTCAGCGCTGTTAATGCCTTATCATCAGCGCGATAAATTGCGGCGATATTATTGAACACTCGAACACCCATTGCTTTAATTGCCCCAGCTAAGTAAATATCTTTGTCCCAAAACAAACATAAATCGACTTTGTTTTCGCTAATGTAATTTAAAATATCCGTCGCTAGCACGTGCGTTAAATTAAAATTAGGAATGAGTGTACTTTTAACAAGAAATTCATCAATTTGTGCGTTATATTTTTCCGCATTTAATGTAATATTACTGACAATTACTGCATTAATCACCGTAATCACTGCCCCTTGAGTTATCATCAACTGGTAAATCAAAATGATGAATTATTTCATCAATTTCAACGAGTAAATACTTTGGATCCTTAATTACAGGATTTAAAATATCTTGTGTAAACATGACAAAGCTATTTTTCTGCGTTAAAAGAAGCATATATTTAATTATTTTATCTTGATAATCCGGGAATCGTTCAAAGAGCCGAGTTAACTGTGTATAAAACCATGGTTCAAGATAAAATTCACCGTTTTCATATTTATAACCACGGGCAAACTTCGTTCGTGGTTCTTTAATTTTAGTTAAAAAGCTAAATTCTTCGTAATTCCATGTTTTAACGATATTAGCGTAATCAATTTCATCATAGCTATGTGTCATAATCTTCTCCTTTATTTATGGTAAGTTTCATTATTAATTATTTTAAACGCGCGAAACAATTGTTCGAATAAAAGTAGGCGGAACAGTTCATGCGGAAACGTTAACGGACTAAAGCTCATTGTTTCGTTTGCGCGACTATAGATTGTCGTGTGAACACCGTACGAACTGCCGATGATAAACGTTATCGTACCTTTCGCGCTTAATTTGATTAACTTTTCACTAAAGGCCACCGAATCAAGCGTTTTCCCGTTTGGTGCGAGTAAGATAACATAATCACGCTCTTTTACTTTACTAAGAATCGCTTTACTTTCTTCAAGTAATGCTTTGTTTATATCGTGTTCATTAAATTTAAGCGGAATATAACTTTCTTTAATTTCGACTACTTTTACTTTCGCATACTTTTGTAATCGCTTAAAGTATGTCGCAATTAAACTCGCTAGATGTTTGTCTTTTACTTTACTAAGGGCAATAACATTAATGTTCATTTATTCCCCCTTTAATTGGCGTATGCTGTGTCGCAACACGAACCACGATATCACTACGAACGCGATATTTAGCAAATACTTCATTAAAAGCTTTTAAAGCGTGTTCCGGCGTGTTCGCTTCTTCGCTTAAATGCGCTAAAATAACTTCTTTTGTGTTCAGACCAATAATTTCCGCAATATAATGCGCACTTTCTTCGTTCGAGAGATGGCCGTTATCCCCTAGGATTCGCTGTTTTAAGGCAAAGGGGCGTGATGTTGCAAGTAAAAGTCGAACGTTATGGTTTGCTTCAATAATATAAATATCAGCGTTCGCCATTAAACGTAAGTTCGTTTTACTAATGTAACCTGTGTCAGTCATTAAAACAAGTTTACTATTTTCTGTTTCAATAATATAGCCAACAGAGTTTGGTGCGTCATGGCTTGTTGGTAATGCGGTTATTTTTAGTTCGTTAATAAAAAAGGGTTCATAGTTTGCTACTTCATTGTACGTTGCACCGCGCGGAAGGACACCCGGCGGGGCATAAATGTTATTCGCAGTTAAATGCTGGTAATTTGCGGTTAAATGATCCGTATGGCTATGTGTGTATAACGTTGCACAGATCTTTTTTTCATCTAAATTAACAAGCTTTAAACGCTTGCGAAATTCGACAAGCGAAAGTCCCATATCAATTAATATTTTTGTTTGCGGCCCTTTAATAATGGTTGCGTTACCTTTAGAACCGCTTGCTAAGATGAAATATTTCATTTTGGAGATTTACGTTCGTGGTGACTCTTCTGTAAATTACGCACAATTGATAGTGTCGGTAAGTCAAGGTCATCAAACTTTGAAATCGCTTTAAAAAACATCAAGACAAAGTTACCACTTTCACCGTTACGGTTTTTAGCGACCGCAATATCGACGAGTGACGGGCTAAGCTTTTTGTTTTTTTCATTAATCGAACTTTCATAAAAACTACCATACACTGCATTTTGTGGCTTTATTTGGTTAAGCGCAATATAATAATCTTCACGGTACATTAAAAGAACAACATCAGCATCTTGCTCAATATTGCCCGATTCACGTAAGTCACTTAATGTTGGGCGTTTATTTTCGCGCGCTTCAACACCACGTGATAATTGCGAAAGCGCGACAACAGCAATATTAAGTTCGCGGGCTAGTTCTTTAAGTGAGCGCGATATTTCACCAATTTCAAGATGACGATTTTCATGCCGCTTTGTCGATGTAATTAGACCAATGTAGTCAACAAAAATAGCGGCAAGATTATCATGCTCACGTTTTAATTTGCGACTTTTCATCATTAAGTCATTAAGTGTGATTCCGCCAGTTTCGTCAATATAAAGTGGCACTTGTTTCATTTGTTCGAGCGTGTGGTTAATAAGGCCGCGATCTGTGCCGGAAATGACGCCTGTTTGAATACTTGCATGGTCGACTTGTGACTGTGATGCGACGAGCCGCATCATCAGTTGAGTCGCCCCCATTTCAAGTGAGAAAAAGCCAACAGGCCGACTATTAATTGATGCGACATTGTATGCCATGTTAAGGGCGAATGCGGTTTTTCCAACTGCAGGTCGCGCGGCAATAATAATTAAATTACCCGGTTGTAAACCATGCGTTAGCATATTTAAATCAGCAAAGCCGCTATGGTGACCGGTAAGATGCCCAGTTCCAGATTTACGCATTTTTTCAAGATGCTCGTGCAGTTCGGCGGAAATCGTTTCGAGTGACTCAAAATCTAAAATCCGGCGCTCTTCGGCGATTTTGTTAATATCACGGCTAAAGTCGCCGATAAAATCATTGTAGTCAGCGATTTTCGTTGTTTTATATTTATGCGTGTAGTCATCAATTAATTTTAAGGCCCGCCGCATTAAAACGAGATCTTGTAGTTGTTTACAGTAATCTTTAATTGCACTAAAGGTAAAGGCGCCGTCGGCAATTTTCGTTAAATAATCAAGACCACCGACAGTTTCTTCGAGTTTGGTTTGTTTAAGTTCTTCAAATACAGTCACAACGTCTGCTGACATTCCTTTATCATAAACTGATTTAATCGCACTGAAAATCGCGCGATGGTAGTTATTAATATTCGGAAAATGTTCGGTTGTTAATAATGATAAGCCAACTTCAAGTGCTTCTTCATCATTAAGCATCAAGCCGAGAACAGTTTGTTCGACAACACTATTTTCAGGGATTGCAATTGACTTATCATATAGTGAAAAAGCATCATTTGTTCTAGCCATTATTCCTCCTTATTCGTTACAAGCGCGTTTATTTTGGCAACGATATTGTTGTACAGTTCAATTTGTAATACTTCGTTACCTATTTTATTTAACGGTGTAAAATTAATTAATTGCTTACGGTCAAGTTTTAAGTTTAAATCTTCATTAAGTTTATCAACAACTTTTTTAGCACTGATCGCACCAAATGCTTTGCCGCTTTCACCGATAGCAAGTTCGAAAGAGACAGTGTGCTTTTCTAAAGTCACCTTTAACTCTTTCGCTTTTTTAATCTTCTGTTCGTGAACATCTTGCTTACGCTTTTGATCGGCGGCTAGCCGCGATTTGCTTTCTGGTGTATACATGACGGCTAGTTTACGCGGAATGAGGAAATTTGCCGCATAACCATCACTTACCGTCACTACTTCATCTTTTTTACCAACATTTTTAACATCTTTTAATAATATAACTTTCATACTTTCCTCCTTTTTATGTCGTTCTTGCTAAATGGATAAAATGTTCAATTGTTTCGACAATTGTTTCATAAGCTTGTTCAAGTGTGCGTTTTTCCATCGTCGCCGCTGCACTTGCCTGGTGGCCACCGCCGCCAAGTTTTTCACTAATTAACTGCACATTAACTGTTCCGTCACTACGGGCACTAAGTTTCACAACGTCTGGTGACGTGTACCCCACAACAAAGACGGCATTAATACCTTTAATCCGCATTGTTGTATTCGCAGCTTTCGCGAGCGTTTCTGGGGTAACAATATCTTTTTCGCCAGCTTTTAAAATAACAATTCCTGGTTGTAATGTTTCTAAACTTGCGAGTATTTTTGTAATTAGCGTATATTCTTCAAATTCGTCTTTTAAAAAGTCGTCAGCAATTAAAACATCAGCACCCCAGTCTTCAAGAATCATACTCGCAAAAAATGTTCGTGAGCCGGTTGTGTTAGATCGGAAATAATTCGTATCTAAATATATCCCTGCGAGCATGAGTGTTGCTGTTTTTTCACTAATTTTAAAATCAGTTGTATTACCGTAATACATGATTTCTGTAATAATTTCGCTCGTTGACGACGCTGCTGTTTCAATATAATCGTAAATTCGTGTATCAATAAACTCACCTGTTCGGCGGTGATGATCAATGACGATAATATTATCAACCCGTTCAATTAATGCCGGATTAAGCGTAATTGACGGCCGCGAAACATCGACGATAATTAATAAAGTTTGCGAGTTGATTAAACTTTCCGCACCTTTTTCTTCATCAAGTTTGTCGTTTGAAATAAAATACTCTTCAAATTCATCTTGAGAAAATGATTGCTCTAGAGCAGCCCGCGTTTTTGTTTCTGTTTTAGCGGGGTCATAAAGTATTTTAGCCGTTGGGAATTTTTCGTTATCTTTTTGTTTATGTTTAATATAATCGGCGAGCTCTTTCATCCCTAGTGACGAGCCAAGGGCGTCTAAGTCGGTTTGTGTGTGCGACATAATTAATACGTTTTTAGCGTCACGGATATGGCGGAAAATTGTATCGGCATATAAACGAATCGAAGTGCGATTACGGCGTTCGGATTGTGAACCTGCTCCACCGATATATTCCGTTTCTTCACCATGCGTCGCAATAACAATTTGATCGCCACCACGTGCTAAAGCTGTATCCAGTGCATTAACAACTAAATCGTTAAGTTTCATAACATCAGGAAAATTATGGGCGACCGCCATTGATAATGTCGTTTTAAAGTCAAGCATCTCCGTCTTGTTACGAACTGTATCAAGCAGTGAAAACTTATCTTCGTACATTTCATCAAGAGTTTGTTTGTTCATGATGACAATGAAACTATCATCACGATACTGTTTGACAAGCGCACCAAAGTTACGACAATAATCAAATACTTCGTTAACGACCGCACTAATGACGGGGTTAATCATTTCATCACGATCAATAATTTCGTTGTAGTTATCGATGGTGATTAGGCCAAGTACAGGTGCGTTTGCTTGTGATTTTTCAAATAAATACTCAAACTCAGTATTGTCACGAAAAAGAAACAGTCCCGCTTTCGCTAAATATTTAACTTCATAGTTTCGTGATTCAATTTCAAGCTTAAGGAGTGATTCTTCTTCATAAAGTGATTCACTAAGTTCAACAAGCCTAGTTAATTCTGGCTGCCAGGTCAAAATGTTTTTATCGACAATATAAAGGCGGCGCTCTTTAAAAAGCTCGTTCGCCCAAACAATATTAAAATCTTTATCAACTAATACAAGACCAATTGCACCAAAGTCATATACCTCACGAACGTCACCACCTAAAAGAGTTAATGAAGAAACATTCTCCTTCATTCTTGCGCGCATAACAACGGCAACGTGAATCCATCCGTACAAAACATTAAAAACAATCGCTATGAGTGTAATAATTAAAGCAACCTCAACAGTAAGCAGTCGTTGTAAGTCAAAAACGTTAATAAAATATAGTGTTGTCAAAATAATAACGATGACAAGTTGTATCACTGTTGAAATTAATATATGTTTTCGTAATCTACTTAATGCTTTAACCATAACAAAACCTCTGTTTCTTAAGTAATTATACAATAAAAAAAGGTATTAATATACCTTTTTAACAATAAAAACGTCGTTTTTTAAGATTGAAAATTAAATTAAATTATTAGAAAAGTGCAGCGATTGATCCAATGTTATCGATAATATGCTGGATAACAGCGATTGTTGGT
>DASRNI010000010.1:0-52162 GCA_035647455.1 Bacilli bacterium
ATACACTAACTCACCAAATTCGTCAATGTAATTCAAATTGCCGTTTTTAATAATTGCTGAGCCAATAAATGGGCCAATAATCATCGGGAGCATGACAAAGAAGACCATGCGGACACCGCTAAAAGTACCAGCCCGGCCTTCTGGAATAATATCGCGCGCTAACGCATTAAGCGGGACAAGGGCAATAAGATACGCCCCCATCATTACTGTGCCACCAATGAGCGTTAAGATAATTGTTGCCACACGGTAGTCTTTTAAGAATAGTCCAAAGAAGAAAAGGGCAAGAAGTCCAACCGCATAAAGAATTGTCGCGGGAATTAAAAATGTTTTCTTGCCGTACTTATCAACTAGTCTTCCGCCTAAAAATGATAAGACAGAAGCTAAAATTAATATTCCACCAAGAAGTAAGGCGTAATCAACGATTCCAATATATTTTTCAAAGTAAATAATAAAATAAGGTAAGAAAATTTGTTGGGCGATGCCTAAAACACAAATTGCTGTGAAGATAATGTAGAGTAACCAATTTTTCTTAACGTTTTTTGGCGCAAAGCCGTACGTAATATCTTTAAAAAACTGGCCTTTTGGTTTTGCTTCAACTTCGTCTTCAATAATAAAAAGACCGGCAATGCCTGTGCCGGTAACAATAACACCGACAATAAGAAAGAACGCGAGCCATTTGCCATCTTGCGTTAAGCCGTCAAGCGCGCCAAACACAACGAGCATGCCAAGGAGTGGCATCGTCGCAAGTGCACCTTCAACACCACCACGGTTTTTCTCGTTCGTTACGTCATTAACCCACGCATAAAACGTCGCGTCATTCGCGGTTGAACCAATATACGTCATAATACAATCAAGTAAGATTATGAGTGAAACAGTAAGGAGTACTACGTTTGCCTTCGGGAAGAAACGTTCTGTATTATTTTTCGTAATAAACGCGAAAGCAAGAATTGACACACCCCAAATGATGTAACCAACACTCATAAATATTTTCCGTTTACCGAGCCGATCACTTACTGCACCCATGACAATTGTCGCTATTGTTGCAACCGCTGCACTTAACGCGACCATCCAGGCAATCGCACTTGGGTCATACGTGACGGTTTTATAGATGTATAAGTTCAGATACATGTTTTCAATCGTCCAGGCGATTTGACCAATGAGACCAAAAAGAATGATAACAATCCACTTTTTGGCGCCTAATTTGTTTTGTGTCATAATTAAGACTCCTTTTATATTTAATTTCATCTTGCTGCTTAAGTTATAAACAAGCGAATGACAATTGTAAATCAAGATATATTAAACGGTTTTAATAGCGTTTTTCTTTATTAAATAAAGAAGAAAAAGCAGTTTTTAAAAAAATAAATGTCGGTAACTTATTAATTAAATTGTAACATAAGCAAAATGATAAAAAAAGATTTGTTACAACGGTTTGGCGGTAAAATGTTGCGTTTTAAGGCATATTTCCTTGATAAGAATTCGATTATTTGAAAATCCGCTAAAAACGCCCTATTATCCGCTTTAATTTGCAATAAACGCCCAATTTATGGACGTAATTTAAAATAAGTATTTTTTGTTAAATCATCTCTTTTCTATTATATAGAAATTACTTAGTGCATTAGAGTAGTGCAGAAGGTGTTGCCAATGTATGATGAATTTAATTACTGACACTTAATTTCAGTGACAAGGGAGGTAAAATCATGAAACTTAAACTACCCTTATTAGGCTTATTGCTTGTACTTTCGAGCTGTACAAGTGCGTCAAGTTCGCTTGATGATATATCAACAATCACGAGTGAAAGTGGAACGACAACAAGTGTTGTTAGTTAAACACCACCTTCAAGTGAAGACTCTGTAGCGACAGAAAGTAGTGAAGAAGTCACAACAACTGAAAGTGATGTGAGTTCTGAAAGCGATGTGAGTTCGCAAGATGATGTGAGTTCAGAAACTGAACCATCGATACCGGAACCAAGTGAAAGTGAAACTGTTCCTTCAAGTGAAGATAGTTCAATAATTGATGAGCCGGTTACAAGTGAAGAAGAACCAATCACGACAGAAGAACCAATCACGACAGAAGAGCCAGTCACTAGCGAAGAACCGACAACTTCGGAAGATGAACCCGTTTCTTCAAAAGAAGAACCCGACGAAGGCGAAGAACCGAACGAACATTTTAGTGGCTTAACTGGCGACGCTTTACTCGTTGCCGAAGGAATCGCCCGTGAAGGTGAGTATGACGAAGAAAACGCGCGTTATTTTGTGAGTGAAACGATTAATGATGGCTGGGTTGAATTAACCCATACTTTTGCCTACCATTACGAGGAAAAAGAATTCCGCATAACCGGCGTTACAATCTTACTCTATGTTGATTATTTTAGTGGTGCCGAAGGTTATGTCGTCTTTACGTGGGGCGAATTTTTTGATGGCTATTTTGGCGGTCAAGCAATTCGTGGTGAACATTCTTTACGTGGGGCGCGTTTTACTGGTGTTTATAATATTAACTACGATTATCTTTTCTTTACCGGTTTTACGTATGAATCTTATTCATTTCCAGTAACCGATGATAACTTAAAGGATATGTATACTAAAGCTTCGCAGCGGGATAGTATTTTCAATAATATTGAAACAGCATATCGGTTTGCTTTTGCGTTTGTTCGACTCAAAGTTAGTATGGAAATTAATATTTTTGAACTAGCGTAAAACAATCCTTCTTTTCAAGTTTCCAGACAAAACTACATTAGAAATCTTTACTTAAGGTGATTAGCAATAATGCTAATTAGTTTTACTGATGTCAAAATATGGTTATAATACTTGCGAGGTAAACGATTATGTATACATTTAAAACTAAAAAAATAATTATATTACCGCTATTACTATTTATAGCGAGTTGTAGCGATATAACGAGTAGTGAAAGCAGTCTCTTTTCGAGTGAAGATACAAGTTTAACGGAAAGTTCACATAGTGAAACGACAGAAGAAAGCAGTACACTCGTTAGTGAAATAACGGAAAGTACGGAAGAAGTTAGTGAAGTTTCTGAAGAAGAGAGTAACAATGGAACAACGACAAGTGTTAATAATAGTGAAGAAGAAGTTACTTCTAGCGAAGAAGTCGTTCCTAGTGAAGAAGAAAGTAGTGAACCAATTAGTTCATCTATTCCTGAACCAGAACCAGAACCAGAGCCAGGGATTTATTTAGCACGAAAACGGATCGGTGTAGCAGTCAGCAAAACAATTACAATTGAGCACGTTGTTTATCCGCATGACTTAGGTGAAGTAACGTGGGAGCTTATTCGGCACGATCCTTATGATGTTCCGGATTACCCCGCGATTGTAACCCCAGACGGACAAGTTACTGGGATGCAGTATACGAGTGACGAATACCAAATTAAAGGAACACTGCTTGAGTTTGAAGTTTACGTAACACTGACTGTTTTTCTTGATTACGATAAGCATGTCGATACATTTTATCCGTCGTATACATTGAGTGACGCGATTGGTCGCGGTAATCGTTATCATAACGGCACAACGATGTATGCGGGTATTTCTCCGCTTCGTAACACGCATTATTATGCGTACGACTTAAAAGCCGGAATGACTTTTAATGTAATGGGTTTAACACGGTATAACGCGGACAGACCAAAGTTTTATTATGAATTTGGTCGCGCTGTTAATAATGAATTTGTGGCGTTAGAAGGCCCTTTTATTAGTGATGATGGCAAGGCGATGCTTTTAGGTTATGACATTACTGAAGACGGTGAATATATTGTTCGCGTTAAACCGCATATTGAAATTAATACAAGTTCTGACGGCTTTAGTTATATTAAGTATACTTTTTGGTTTTAAAGAGTGACATTAACGCCTAAATATCGGCGAACAATTCTTTAACGTGTTACAATTGAAAAGAAGTAAATTTTAGGAGCAATATAATGAAAAAGAAGTACACTTTTCTTTTTATCGCCGTAGCGCTTATTTTAACGAGTTGCCGCAAAGAAAATAAAACGAGTAAAAGTCAAAGTAGTGAAGAAAGTAGTATTAGTGAAGAAAGTAGTACGATAAGTGAAGAAAGTTCGGCTTTATCGGAAGATGTGCCTTCGACAAGCGAAGTTTCAGAAGTCGACATAACAAGTGAAACGTCAGAAGAAGATATAACTTCAAGCGAAGCAAGTGAATATATTAGTGAAGAACAACCGGATTATTATACTGCTACTTTTAGTCATCGTTTCGTCCCAACCGACTTTAGTCAAGGGGGCGGGAATAAAGTTATTAATGGCTTAAAATGGACTTATTCGTCGTTTACTTATTTAGGTGGTTCCGATAAAGGGGTTCAAATCGGCTCAAAAAACAATCCGCAAAAAACCCCTTGGACAATCGCCACAACGTTTCCTGAAGGTGTCAAGTTAACAAGCATTACTATGTATTTAGCGAACGCTTCGGGTGGTTCTGGTGAGTTTACGCTTAATTATGGTGACGGAATAAAAACTAATTCATTTAGTTCGACCGATTTAGTGTTAATAACGTATGATCACCTTGATACATTTACAACCGACTTTAGCCTTACGTTAAAAGCTAACAGTGCGGCAATGTACTTTTATAGTCTTGAACTTAATTTTCATGTTAATAACGATGTTTCGTTTGTCGTGACGCGGGACTCCGAAGAAGGAATTCCCGTTGTGCCAGGAAAGAACGGCATTCCGCTTGCAACATATACACCAATTAGTAAAGAAGATTATTACCCCGCGACGATTCACGAGAAAACCGGGGAAAGTTTAAAGTTAGAATTGCGCTCATTACTAACGACAATGACAAAAACGAGTTATGATGACGCTCGTTTCATGTTGCAGTATACGGACGAAAATATTAATAACCTTGGGTTCCTTTATGGGATGTGGGATGGTGACGATATATTACCAACGTGGGATAGCGGTGCTAGCTGGCAACGTGAACACGTTTGGCCGGCTTCACGGATGCACAAGTCTGGTGAAACTGATCGCCCAAGTGGTAGTACACGCAATCATGCGACAGACTTACATAACTTACGTGTAGTATGTCCTGCTGCTAACGCGCTCCATGCGAATCACTTTTTAGACGAAAAAGGGGCTACAGCTGGTGCTTTTTATCCAAACATTGCGAGTGGTTTAAATGGTTTTCATAACTATGTTGGTGATCACCGCGGTGATGTTGCGAGAATTTACTTTTATATGGCTGTTCGTTATGATCATTTAAGTTTAATTGAAAATATCGAAAGCGGTGGCAATAGTATAATGGGTCGTCTTTCGGCGTTACTTCGTTGGCACATTGAAGACCCGGTCGATGACTTTGAAATCGCGCGCAATAATAAAATATATGGTTATCAAGGCAACCGCAATCCGTTTATTGATTACCCGGAATTAGTTACAGAAATCTGGTCATAATTTAAAATATTATAAAGTTCCCTATACAATAAACAACGCTTAATCAATTTTCAAAAGCGTTTAAAACTGAATAATTTCGTTTTCTGTTGCGCCCGTAAAAGGGTTCTTTATTTCGACAATTTCGTGCTTACTATTAACGAAGTAAGCTTGTTTACTATGCGTAGTTATTTCAACTCGTAATGAAGTGTAAGGTCCAAAGAGAACACGGTTTTTATCTGCTTGCTTTAACGCATGCTTTGAAGTAACAAATTCTGGAAACAATGCCCCGGTTCCTTTAGCAAGTTGTTTTGCTTTAAAATCAGGCAAGACGGTTAACGGACTATTTGGTAAATCAGCAAGGTAATATAGTTCATGAAGATGACCGGCAAAACTTGCATCAATATTAAGTGAATTTAATACACTTACAAACGCTTCTTTTTCTTGCTCAAGAAACAGAGTTTCTTCATACTGATTAATCGCACTAAGTGGATGATGCGATATTACAAAGCGATAATCATAGCTATTTAAATTATATTGATTATTTTCATCAGCAGCTACTTCGTTTAACCACGCTAGCTGTGCATCGCGGTAGCTTGAAAAATGCGCACTACCGTAAAATTCCCACCAGTCGTCATTATGATCTTCGGCAAAATCAAGGACAAAGAGAAAGACGCTACCAAGTTTAACCGGATAATAGAAGTTGTTGTTAAAAGTACCAACAGCACCGGCTAATTCACTTAAATATTCACCTTTTGTTTCGTGATTCCCCCGGTTATAAATGACCGCGATTTCGCCGTTTGTGATTTTATATGCGACTTTATTAATAAAACTAATATTTGCCCGCCTTTCTAAAAACGAACTAATATCACCAGCAAGAACGACAAAGTCAAGTTTTTCTTTTTCGTATGTTACAGATTTTACCGTAGAACTCATTTTATCATGAAAGTCACTTGCAACGTGAAACGTTATTCCGTCACTCGCATCAAGCGGACGAAAAGCGTTTATGTGACTTATTGTTCGTCCCTTAACCGCATTATAAGGGCCACGATAAAGAAACGCTGTCGCGGTTACTTCGTAACTCTTATGCGTATCAAGTTCAACCATCGGCACAATTATTTTATGGACTTTACTATTTGTTTTAAGTGTACCGTTATCTAAATTGTAGTAAGTTTCGGGGCCGATTTTAACTTGTCCGCTGCTTTTTTGCGAAGTTTCAAAAACAATTTGATATTCGTCATTTACGGCATAAACGACGGGTTTAGTGATAAAACGCATCAAGCTAAAATCGAAAACATTAACGGCACCAACAAGAAGTGTCACGATTAAAAGGGCAGTATGCGTATATAATACCTTTTTAGTGAGTTTTATTTTTTTAAAAGTCGTGTAAACAAAGAAAAAGAGCGCGTAAAGAAAAAGCAGAATTAGTAAAATGCTGCTAAAGTTGCGGAGAAAGAAGATCGTATAATCAACGGTAACAATGAGCATAACGACAAAGAGTAAGGCAAAAGGCGTTGTAAGCACAAGTCCGGTAATTAAAAGAGTTTTCTTTTTAACGTAACAATTAACGGTGAGTAAAATCAGCGCAGCAACAAGTAAAAGACCAATAACGACGCTAATACCTTGCCAAGGACCGAAAACTTGGCGAAAACCGTTCCAAATGTAGCGCATAGCGATAAATGTAGCAATATTTAAAACTGCGAAGACTAACGCAGCTTCTCGAAAATACCGTTTCATAACTTTTCTCCTTATTAATCAAAATTAAACTATTTACATTTTAACAAAAAAGAAGTGAGCTTGAGCTATAATAAGTCTTAACATGGTAATATAACATTGTTATTAATGCTATTTAGCATTACAAACATATTTAAGGAGTTAATCAAAAATACAATCATGGAAACTAAGAAGTTAGTACGTACAATTGCCCTTGATGGGCTCTTTATTGCTATTTTAGTAATTATGACTTTTGTCCCATATGTCGGGTTTATCCCGTTTTTCTTTGGTGTTTCGATTACAATTATTCATATTCCTGTAATTATCGGCGCACTCTTTTTAGGGTGGAAGAAAGGTTTGCTTTACGGCCTAGCGTTTGGTCTTGCTTCATTAATCAAGGCAGCAACCGCACCGGCCGGAGTGCTTGATCCTTGTTTTGTTAATCCGTTAATCAGTGTGCTTCCGCGGATCTTATTTGGCCTTGCGGCTGGCTTACTGATGGTTGGGGTTGCTAAACTTAAAACTTCACAAGTAGCAAAGATCTTTCTCATTAGTGGTGCAAGCGTCATTGCGACAGTCATTCATACTGTTTCCGTGTTTTTTGCTCTAGGCTTAATTCATCAAGAGTTTTTAACGTGGGAAATTGCACTCTTGTTTGGCACTAATTTGTTGATTGAAATGACGGTCGCCGCGCTACTTACTCCGTTATTATATAAGTCACTAGAAAAACCGTTTGCGAATTATTTACGCAAAAACACCGATGCTGACAAGATTGAAAACGTCGATTATGAATAATTATTTTATTTTTTAATCATTTGCTTCAACAAGCTCATCAAAGTCACTATTCTCATAGGCAATCGTTACAACGATATCTTGTTTTGCGTCACCAAAAGAACTACCAAATAAATTAATACCACCGACATATTTTGCATTTTCTTTAATACCAATTTTTAAGCGATTGACGCTACTTTTAATTAAGTTAAGATCATCAATTTTTACATTTGCGACGAGTTCTCCGTTAATATAAGTTCCGGTTTTATTGACCGTTATATTAATTAAAATGCCGTACTGTGTAAAGTTTTCCGGCCACCAATCTGGGGTTTGAATGCCCGGGCGGTCGCCATAATCACCGCGCGATAAATATGTTGCAACTTCAACATCGTTAATCCAAAATGTAATATTGCTTTTCCAGTCGTTATTATAATTAGGACATTCGCTACATAGTTCGAGTGAAAAATTAAGCGAAGCGATATTTGTAAGTGCATCACCACCAACCTTGAAAGGATAAACGATGTAACCTTTATAAAAAGCGACAAGTTCAGCATCGATTCGTTCAGGACTTAAAAAGACACTCTCACTGTCGACAGGTTCAAGAATTTTTTCTTTCGTACTGATTGTGCATGGTGGCGTAATCGCGAAGTCAATAAAACTTCCGAGCCGAATTGAAGTCGAAGTTAACAAGTTTGACTTAACCGAAGGGCTATTTAAATAAATGTAAAGCGTATCGTTATTAATTGAAATATTTTTCTCGTTCCCTTTTTTCGAAGGGTTCGCAATTGTTTTAATTAACTTTGCTTCACGCAATATTTTTAAGTGAAAAGATATTGTCGAAACAGCAAAATCGAGTTCATTCGCAAGTTCAACTAAAGTGTGTGATTTCCGCGCAACAAGGCGGAGAATTTTCCGTCTAATTGGTGAGGCTAATGATTCACCTATCTTTTCTAATTCATAATTATCGTCTAAACCTAATACTACTTTGCGCATAAAAACACTCCTTTTCTTTATTAAAGCACAAAAAATCGTAAAAATAAAGGTGAATTTCGAATATCTTCGAAGAAATAACGGCATTTTTAAAAAATTCGCTTTTTCAGTTGTATCGCTGTTTTGATATGGTAAAATTAAAGTGTAAAACACTTATGTACGGAATAATCCACTCCAGCAGAGTAAATTTCAACTTTAGATAATACTAGTAAGACATTGAAGGAGTTGCATATGACTAAAAATAAAATGCTACTGTCGCTTCTGATGTTTTTATTTGTGACCGGATGTACACCGTCGACTATTTCATCAAAAAAAGAGTCGTCAGAACATATTACTTCCCAAACGGAACCACGAAGTGAAGAAGAGGAGTCAAGTACTGTGCCATCAACGAGTGAAGATACGACTCTCAATACAACAAGTGAAGAAACAACGGTAATTTCAACAAGCGATGTTCCTTTAAGCAGTGAAGAAAGTGAGAGCGAAGTTGTGACAAGTTCAGAAGAAGACCCAGTTACAAGTAGTGAACCAACTGTGCCGATTGAGTACGCACGCGCACAATATCAAAATGTTCTTTACGCTAATGGTGAATTTGCCGATCCAACAATTGCGTATGATGAAGAAGAAAATGCTTATTACCTTTTTGCAACTGGGGGCAAAATGCTTAAATCATATGACTTAGTTAAATGGTATTCTTACGGCAATGCCTTTAGTAGTACACCAAATTGGGGTACCCCAGGCGCAGGCCTTTGGGCGCCAGATGTGACAAAAGTCGGTGACTTATACGTTATGTATTATTCATTATCAACTTGGGGCGATAGTAATCCAGGAATCGGGATTGCCACAGCAGAACGACCAGGTGGGCCGTGGGTTGACCGTGGTGAACTTTTCCGTTCCCAAGCAATTGGTGTGAATAATAGTATTGATGCGCACGCTTTTGTCGCTCAAACAGGACAAGTATATTTAGTTTGGGGTTCAATGCGCGGTAATTACATCGTTGAACTTACAAGTGACGGTTTAGCGTTTAAAGGTGGCAGTGTTGAGTGGGCGCGTTTTAATAAAACAAAAGTTGCTGGACTTGATACAACAATTGGTTGGAGTGTTGGCACTTATGAAGGTGCGTACATGCTTTACAAAGATGGCTACTATTACTTAATGCTTTCAACCGGTACGTGCTGTGATGGGGTGAATTCAAGCTATAAAGTCGTTACCGGTCGCAGTACTTCGCCGACAGGACCGTTTTATGATAAAAACAATCGTGATATGAACAATGAATTTGTCGGCCATTTGATTGTTGAAGGTAATGAGGAGTTTTTTGGACCAGGCCACCATACGGTGCTCCAAGACCAAAAAGGCAATTACTTCATGTATTACCATACGTACACGCCAGAATATACAAATTACCGTGTGTTAATTTTAGATGAATTACATTTTGATAGTGAAGGGTGGCCGTATGTTACTGGTCATGTTCCTTCAAATTACCCAAAACCCGGACCTTATTATCGTCTTTAAGCGGAAAGGAGTGTGTCATGCGCAAATACTTTATTCTTTTGCTTCCCCTGCTTGTTTTTACTAGTTGTAATAAAGTAAGTAGCAGTGAATTTTCAAGTGAACCAAAAGAGAGTGTAACGAGCGAAGTTTCCGAAAGCTCGACAAGTGAACAAGAAGAAAGTTCAGTTAGTGATGTTCCTGCAAGTAGTGAAATATCAACGGAGCAACCAATTAGCACGGAACCCGAAAAAGAACTAAGCGTTTCGTTATATAAAAATCCGGTGATTCCAACGAACTTCCCTGATCCAAGTGTTGTTCGTCATGACGGTTACTTTTATGTTTATGCAACCGGGGCCCGCGCGGCAAAGTCAGCGGATCTCGTTAATTGGGAATTACTTGGTGATATGCTCGAAACGCGACCAACTTGGGGCGCATTTCTTGCTGGTGTTTGGGCGCCAGAAGTTAAGAAGATTGGTGACCAATACGTGATGTACTATTCGTTATCCGTTTGGGATGACACGAATCCCGGAATTGGAATCGCCACAAGTCCGCATCCAGCAGGGCCGTGGACTGATCATGGTAAATTTTTCACGAGTTTAGAAATTGGTGTTAATAATAGTATTGACGCGGTCGCGCACGTTGATGACGATGGTCGTGTTTATCTAATTTGGGGTAGTTTCCGCGGAATATATGGAATTGAATTAACTGCTGACGGTCTTGACTTTAAAGATGGAAGTGTTGAAGCTGCGGCGGAAAACAAAGTGCTTTTAGCCGGTTTTGAAACTTCACGACCACTCGAAGTTAATACGTATGAAGCACCGTATATTTTGCAAAAAGACGGTTATTACTACATGTTTCTTTCAAATGGCCAATGTTGCAGCGGTAGTTATTCATATAACATCCGTGTTGGACGATCAACCTCGATACTTGGTGTTTATAAAGATAAAGAAGGTCGCGACTTGCGGGGTAGCGACGTCGGAACTTATGTTGTTTATGCGGGTGCCGGATTTGTTGCGACTGGCCATAATAGTGTTGTCCAAGATGATGCTGGTGACTACTGGATGCTTTACCACGCTTACGTTGGTGAATCACGTAGTGCCCGCGTCATGCTTTTAGATAAATTACTGTGGGATGATGAAAACTTCCCCCATACTTTAGGGTACACCCCTTCAAACAATCGAAAGCCGGGGCCGGCTTTATATTTACCTGACGACTACGAAAATAATTAAAAAAGGAGTATATTATGCAAAGATTACGAAAATTTATTTTTCCACTACTGTTCTTAATACCACTTAGCAGTTGTAAACCAACAGTAGATGAATCAAGCTCAAAAACATCAATACCTGATGTTTCGACAAGTGTATCAGAAGAAGATACAGAAGTACCAATAACTTCCGAAGTGAGTGAACCTGAAGGTACAACAAGTGAAGAAGTTTCTGTACCTAAAGTCCACGTAATTACGTGGGAAGGAATTGAAGATGAAGTTGTCCAACTTGGTGATGACTTTGATTTAATGGAAGGTGTCCGGGCGTACGACTCAATTGATGGCGAACTTACGGTCACACTTGTTGATGACGATTTCTTTAGTCCAAACTATGCGTCGGGCTATACAATTATATATTCCGCGACGAATAGTGTTGGCACAAAGTCAACAAAATACCGCTCAATTAACGTCATTAAAGGGGTTAACGTTGAAAATGGTGCGTTTGAATTTGGTAAAGCGTACTGGACGTTTGATCAACCGGGCGGAACGGGAACATTTAATGTTGTTAATGAACAAGCCGTGATTGAAGTTACGAATGCTGGTAGTGAAGCATGGTCAATTCAGCTTTATCAAACCGGAATTCAGTTTGAAGCAAATAAAACATATGAACTTTCATTTATTGCGAAAAGTGATTATGGCCGCAGTGTTTCTGCCGGCTTTGAAAACGTATCAAATAACTACGCAATGATGGTTGCCGGTTACCAGGCTGTACAGCTAACAAGCGAATTTACCCGCTATAGTGTGTTATGTACGACAACAGTAGCAGTAGGCTACGTTAAAGTTGTTATTTATCTTGGACAAGGCTTAACCGTTGATAGCCACGCTTCAAGAACAAACCCGATTGATATTACAATTGATGATATTCGTGTTCGTGAATTCGAAGTTGCTCCAGTGGAAAAACAAGCTTCATTTATTAATATTGATAACGTTGGTGTGAACTCGAAAGACCAATTCGAACAATACCCGGCCGTCCAAGCTCTTGACTACCAAGGCAACGACATTACCGACCGCATGGAAATTATTGGTGAAGTTCCTGTTTCCGTTAATGCAATTACCGGCATGATGCTTAGTTACCGTGTTACGGATGCAGAAGGTAACTTTACATATCATAACCGTAGAGTTGGTTTTGGAATTGCGAAAGCGCATCCATACAACATGATTAACAGTTCATTTGAAAACGGCATGCAAGGCTGGATTCAAGACGTTAACCAGACGAATGGGACCGGAAAAGCTGATTTTTATGCTGAAGACGGCGAACTAACCGTTGATATTAAAAATGGTTCGAATGATAACTGGCATATCCAGCTTTATCAAAATAATATTACATTAACGGCCGGGAAAATTTACCGCACGACCGTAATTGCGAAAGCAAGTGTCGAACGCACGATGACAATTGAAGTTTCTAACCCGGCATTAAGCTTTGCGAAAATTGCGAGTGACTTAGTTACACTAACAACCGAATATCAAACGTTTGATCTTGAATTTAAAGCAAACGTAACAACGAATGCGAAAGTTGCCTTACTCCTTGCCGGACAAGGTGCAAACAAGGTCACACTAAGTTACTTTGAAAATACGATGATTACCGAACAAGAAGCGACAACGATTGACTTTAGAGACTACGCTGATTATGAAATCGTTAATGGTGACTTTAAGTATGGATTCTACGGTTGGAGTAAAGAATCAACGCACGGTACTGATGTTGAGTTTATTGAAAATCGCGCTGAAGAAACAGTGACACTTAACGTCTTACAATCAAGTTCAGCCGATTGGCATGCACAAATTTCGCAAGACGGACGCAAGTTCTTAGCCGACGTTACGTATACAATCGAAATCGAAATTGAAGCAACGTTAAACACGCTCTTACGAATTGAAGCCGTTAATATTAATACAACACCCGGCATTGGTAACGAAACACTTATTAAAGAAGATATAAACGTAACAAGCACAAAAACAAAATTCACCGCAACATTTACACCAGCGATTGATTACAATCAAGGTAAAATTAGCTTACTAATCGGTGAATCAGAAATCTGTGCGATTACTGTTCATTCCTTAATTGTTGTTAAAGGATAAGTAAAATGACGGCAAAACGTAAACTTTTACTTTTAAGCGGCTTATTACTTTTAGGCGGATGTGTGAATAATAGTTCAAGTATAACGAGCGAAAGCGGCGGTGAAGACACGAGTTCTTTACCGCCCGTCTCTTCGGCGACAAGCTTAGAAACATCAACAAGTAGTGAAGAAACGCCGCAAACGCATTACGAAAACCCCGTTTGGGAACCAGTTTTAGCCGACCCAACAATTATTCGTGGTGAAGACCGGATGTTTTACGCCTATGGCACGAATGATAATGCCGAATGGGGTGATTATTTTGGAGTGAAATGGGGCCCGATTTTAAAAAGCCCCGACCTTGTTAACTGGGAATTTGAAGATTCAGTTTTTCAAATTAGTAACGCTCCAAGTTGGGGTACTCTCGGTGCGCATATTTGGGCACCGGATATCATTTTCCATAACGGAAAATATTTATATTATTATTCACTTTCTGTGTGGGGTGACTCAAATCCCGGAATCGGGGTCGCTAGTGGTGATACACCAACCGGGCCATTTACCGATCACGGCAAAATATTTACGAGTGACGAAATTGGTGTTAGTAATTCAATTGACCAAGTTGTCATCGTTGAAGAAGGCCGTGTTTATATGATTTGGGGCTCATTTATGGGCATTTACGCGATTGAACTCTCAAGTGACGGTTTAGCACTTAAAAATCCGGAAACAGCAAAAGATGACAAAATTTTACTTGCTGGGCTAGTCACGAGTTACTGGAATCCGCAAAATCATGAAGGGGCATTTATCCGCAAGATTAATAATTATTATTACATGTTCCTTTCAAGCGGATCTTGCTGTGATGGGCATAATTCGTCATATCACGTACTCGTTGCTCGCAGTGAAAACTTATTAGGTCCTTACGTTGACAAAGAAGGCCGAGCAATGGCGAACCAAGATAGTAATGGCACGCTTGTTTTAGGCGGTAATGAACGCTTTGTTGGCGTTGGTCATAACACATTAGTTGCCGATGACGCGGGTGACTGGTGGATTTTATATCACGGTTTTGATAAACGGAAAGAACCGCAATATGGGACAACGAACCGTCGTTCTTTACTGTTAGATAAATTGTTATGGACTAAAGACGGTTGGCCGTATGTTGCAAATTACGGCGCAAGTTACGAACATGAAGTTCCGTATATTACATAAAAAAGGAGAACATTATGAAAAAAAGATTAACGATTATCTCGTTACTAACGGTGTTACTCGCGACGGGGTGCCGCTTTATACCGCGGCGTGACCCAAGTTCTTCGAGTAAAGATGTTAGTGATCCAATAACGAGTCAAGATCCTGATGGAAGTGAAGGTGACATCAGCGAAGATAGCGAAGGTAACTTAGTATTTGAAGATGTGACGATTAATTACGGCAATCCAATTACCGGCGCTGATGGAATGGCCATGCGCCAACTCGTGCGTGATTTTAATGCCGAATATGAAGGTCAAATCCATGTTAACGAAACGTTCATGGCCGAAATCGAATATTACGAAGCATTAAACTTAACGATTCCGATGAAGCGTGCTTATGATGTTGCTTTAGTGCATTCCTATAAAGTTGCGGCGTTTGCGAACCAAGGGATGATTTTCCCGATGGATGAATTAATTACTGACGCAAAGTTAGAAATTAAGCGTGAAGATTATATTGGTAGTGTTTACGATGCGATGAAGTTTGAAAATAAACATTATGGCGTCCCGCTTGATATTCATACAACAATTCTTTATTACAACAAAGACTTGCTCGCACAATATGAAGCGGAAGTGCCAACAAATCGGACTGAACTGATCGCCGCGGCGAAAAAGATGCCGAATACGAACGCTGGTGGCTGGGGCTTACCGCTGTCAACAACGTGGCCAAGTGAATATATTTACACAACGGCCTTTTATCAGTTTGATGGCGTAGAAATTGATAGCAATAACAAACCCGCTTACAACAACCAAAAAGGTGTTGACGCTTTACATTCAGTTGCTGATTTAATTCATAAAGATAAGATTTCGCCACTTAACGTCAGTGTTGATACTGACTTAATGCTTTTTAACCAAGGGAAAGCAATGTTCCACATTAATGGGGACTGGATGATTAATAACGTCAAAGAATCTGGCGTAAACTTCGGTGTTACATCACTTTCAAAAATGTTTAATGAAAATGGTGCGAATAGCACAAAACTTGCTTCGCGCTCGCATGCCTTTGTCCTTCCTGATGGACGTAACATTACCGTTCGTCAACAAGCTGCACTTGTATTCATGAAGTGGATGACTGAACATGCGCATATTTGGGCTGAAGGTGGCGGACACGTTCCCGCCAGTAATATTGCTCGTGAACGCGCCGAATATTTAGCGTTACCATATCACGCTGATTATGGGGAAGTATCGGACTTTAAACTTAATCCAACTTCACCTTATTACTACGAAGCATTTTCACCCGTATTCCAGCAAATCACTTTTGCTTTACAAAACGCAAATTATGATGCACAAGCTTTGCTTGACGATGCTGCAGATGAAGGGTGGCAAACTGTTCTCGAAGCGATGGATAGTTAAATAAAAACGGAAGGGGCAAACGATGGAAGAAGTAGTTAAGCCGGTTAAACAAAGACGCCGACTGATTCGAAAAAACTCGATATTTAGTCGTCAAAATATTTTTGTTGCGTTTTTACTCGCACCGTATTTAATTATATTTACAACATTTTTCATCTACCCCTTCCTGTACGGTATTTTAATTAGCTTATTCCGCTGGAATATATTTAATCCTGATGCTTCGCGCTTTGTTGGACTTGAGAATTTCCAAAAAATTCTTTTTGGTGTTGGTGAAATTACATTATGGAAAGATCGGTTTTGGGAAGGACTCCGCAACACGGTTACTTTTGTCTTAATCAGTGTGCCGCTTTTAATTGTTATCCCGCTCGTAATTGCCGTTCTTCTTGATATAGAACCACGCTTTTATAAAGTATTCCGCGTGATCTTTTTCTTACCAACAATACTTAGTGTTTCGGCGGTTTCAATTATCTTTAAATGGCAGTTTGATACGAACTATGGTTTCGTTAATGCATTGTTAGGTACGAATATTGCGTGGTTAAACACGCAACCTGGCGCCTGGATTGCGATTTTAGTGACAACTGTCTGGTGGACGATTGGGACAAACACCGTCATTTATAGTGCCGGGCTTAAAGAAGTTGATCGCCAACTTTATGAAGCAGCAGAAATTGATGGCTGTAATTATTTCCGCCTTGTTTGGCATATTTCTTTACCAAGTATTCGCCAGCAACTATTTTTGACCTTAATTACAACGACAATTGCGTCGTTTGGTATTTACGGACAAGCTGATATTTTAACTGGCGGCGGCCCGCAGCGCTCAACAACTGTTTTAATGATGGTTATTCGTGGTCTCTTAACTGGAGCGAATGCTCAACCAGGTTTAGCAGCAGCTATGGCGCTAGTCTTAGGCTTACTAATTATTTTAATTGGTGTTTTACAAAACATTTACTACAAACGGAAAGGAGCGTAATATGGGACTAAAGGCTTCGCAAAAACGACGGAAAATTATAGCGTTTTGGTTGCTCTTAATTTTAGCCGTTATTTGGTTACTCCCGCTTTTTTGGGCGTTAGGTACGTCATTTAAATCGGTTGATGAAATTACAAATAACGTTTTGGCCTTAATTCCGCGGCGCCCGACACTTGATAATTACATTAAGTTATTTAATGATTATGAAGTTTATCCTATTTTCGCATGGCTCCGCAATTCGTTTTTAGTCGCAACGATTCATACGCTACTTTATTTAATTTTAATTAGTTTTGCTGGTTACGCCTTTGGCGTAGCGAAGTGGCGTGGTCGGGACTTCATCTTTAGTATGTTACTTGCAACAATGATGATTCCAAATGTTGTTAACTTAATTCCGCTCTTTACAATCGTCGTTGATTTTGGCTGGCTTGATGATAACATCTTGTCCTTCTTAGCGTTAATTATGCCGGGATTAGGTGGGGTGTTTGGCTTATTCATTGTCCGGCAGTTTTTCATGGGTATTCCTGAAGAATTAATTGAAAACGCGAAAGTGGAAGGCTTAGGCCATTTCCGCATTTATTGGTATATTATCGTTCCGCTTGGCAAAAGTGCTTTACTCGTTGCCGGACTCTTTGCCTTTATGGGTTCATGGAACGATTACTTATGGCCAAGCATTATTGCAAGTGTCGTCCAAGATGCGAACTTTTATACATTACAAACCGGGCTTGCCACGATGCAAAGTAATACTGGTTATGAGTACGGACAAACGATGGCCGCGGCAATTATTTCCATCATTCCCGTTTTAATCGTCTATATGTTTGTTCAAGATAAAATTATTGAAGGTGTCTCCCGAACCGGGATTAAGTAAAAAAATGGAGGAAACAATATGCTAAGAAGTGAATATCCACGTCCTGATTTTGTGCGACCACTTTGGAAAAGTTTAAATGGTCCATGGTCATTTACATTCGATGATGCGCATGTTGGTCATGAACAAAACTTTACAGCAGGAAACAAGTTTAAACGCACAATTATCGTGCCTTTTGCCTTTCAAACAAGTTTAAGTGGAATTAATGAACAAGACTTTCACGATCATCTTTGGTATCAAAGAACGTTTAAAGTACCAGTAGCAATGCGCAAGAAACGCGTGATTTTACATTTTAATGCGGTTGACTATTATAGTGAAGTTTATCTTAATGGTGAATTAGTTGGTAAACATGAAGGCGGACAAACGGGCTTTAGTTTTGATATCACAAAGTTTCTTACTTACAAAACAGAGCGGCTTGTTGTTTATGCTTTCGACCCATCGACTGACGAATATATTCCGCGCGGCAAACAGTATTGGAAAGAAAAACCCGAAAGTATTTGGTATAACCGCACAAGTGGAATATGGCAAAGTGTCTGGCTCGAAGCGGTTGAAGAAAATTATGTCCATGACGTTTTCTTTACCCCAGACTATGACGCAGGAATGATTGAAATTAAACTTAAAGTTAGTGATGCAAATATTGTACCAACATTAGTGGTTGATAAAAGACGCGTTAAACTTGAGTTTACTAAAGTCGATGAAAATACTTTAGTCGCTCATTATCACGCTTTAAAAACGAATCGTGACTATAAAACTAAATCATGGTCGCCAAGTAACCCATACTTATTTGATGTCCAAATAAAGTACGGCAAAGATGTTGTTACAACTTATTTTGGGATGCGGAAAATAAGTACTGAAGGCGGCAAAGTGCTTTTAAATAACGAACCGTACTACATGAAACTCGTTCTTGATCAAGGTTACTTTAAAGATGGGCTTTTAACCGCGCCAAGTATTGGTGACTTATTAAAAGATATCGAATTAGCGAAAGCAATGGGCTTTAATGGTGCGCGTAAACACCAAAAAGTTGAAGACAAATATTATATGTACTTTGCCGATAAAATTGGTTTCCTTGTGTGGGGCGAAATGGCAAGTACCGTTAAGTTTAATCAAGAAAGTGCAAGGCGGACGATGAATGAATGGAAAAGCGTGTTACCACGCGACTATAACCATCCAAGTATCGTTTGTTGGGTCCCGCTTAACGAGTCCTGGGGTGTTTGGGAAATTAGTAAGGATAAAGCCCAGCAAGAGCATTCACTAGATTTATATAATTACATCCGTAATTACGACAAAACACGGCTCGTTGTCACAAATGACGGCTGGGAAATGACATTAACAGATATTTGTGCGATTCATAATTACCGGCACGGGAATATTGACGACTTAGCGACACAAGAAAAATTCCGTTATGATATTTCGACAAAAGAACGCTTATTAGCGAGTACACCGGCCGACCGACCAATTTACGTCCCCGGTTACAAGCATCGCGGTGAACCAATACTATTAACTGAATTTGGGGGTATTAGCTACGCGATTGATCAAGATGGCTGGGGCTATAGTGCAGTTAAAAGTGGTGCAACGCTCGTTAAAGAATATAAACGAATTATGCAAGACATTAAAAACTCAAGCGCACTCGCTGGTTACTGTTATACCCAACTTACCGATGTTGAAGTCGAAATTAATGGTTTGCTGACGTATACACGTCAACCAAAAGTTAGTCTTATGGCAATCCGCCGGATTAACGAAATGATTAAGGAACGTTATTAGATTGCGCGTAAGTACACGCACAAACGCGCAACATTAATAATATAAAGAAGGGCGAAATGCTCAAATAATATAGCAATTTGATGAAAGGGGGAACACATGAAAAAAACATCAAAATTGTTGCCATTACTAATTCTATTAATGGCTTTAAGTGCTTGTAAGCCGCGTGAGTCGAGTTCAAAACCGACACCGGAACCAAGTACATCAGTTGTTGAGTCAACGAGTGACGTTGATCCAACTTCAACTGTGGAAGAACCTAGTGAAGAAGAAACAAGTATACCTGTTTCAACTGAACCAGACACAGAAATCCCAACTTCCGATGAGCCGTCTGTTTCAGAACCGGTTACATCAGAAGAGCCACCCGAGTCTTCAGAAGAACCACCAGAGTCTTCGGAAGAACCTCCTGTGACTTCGGAAGAACCACCGGTATCTTCGGAGGAACCACCTTCGTCAGAACCAGAACCAGAACCTGAGTTGCCACCGGCAATCGAACTTGGTGATGCACTTGACGCAGTGGCGAACCCGGGAACTGCTTATTTAGAAGTCAACGCTGAAAAAGTTGAAATAACTGAATCAGAAGTGGAAGACGAAGTATACACAGTTCGTTACGTTGCAACAACGGCTGATCTTGATGATTTAGTGCTTTACTTTAAACATCCAGAAGCAGAAACAGGCAAACGTTATGTTGTCTCGTTTGAAATTAACGTTGGCGTTCTTTTTGACGCAACGATTAACGGAAAAGTCTATTCACTTATTCGTGGTGATAATTCAATTGAGTTTAGTTATGAAGAAGGCGATGGTCCTTCACTCGTAATTAAGTTTGCTGCTGGTGAAGAATTAATTAAGTCAAACCGCGCAATTATTAGTGAACTCGCCTTTAGAGAGGTCGTCTACGATAAAGTTGAAGATCTCACAATTGATGGTGATTTAAGCGATTGGGAAAACTTACGCGCTTATGAGAATCCTTTAGTCTTACGCGGTGACCAACCTGATACCGAACACAAGAGTTTTGTAATTTACGGTGCCGTTACGGATGCAGGAATTTATTTAGCCGCCGAAGTTTATCACGACATATATAAAGCTGGTGGTGGTTTATGGTGGCAAGAATCTAACTTTGAATTTTTCATTGCTGGTAATAACCAATACTGGGTTAGCGCACGTAATGGCGGTGAGAAGAGCGGTAACGTTACCGAAGCAATGATGGTAACAACCGAAATAGAAGAAGATGGTATGGCAAACTACCATACGCTTGTTGAAGTGTTTGTTGCTAATGACAAACTTCCACCAGGTGGCGTTATTGAAGGCCAAGCCCGCGTTGGTTTTGCGTGGAAAACAGATGGCGATAACATTACTGGCGGTGAAGCTGCTGGTGGTGGCTATGACCCATATTGGGTTCCAAAAGGCACATGGGTTAATAATGCTGACCAAACATACGTCACATATAACGGTATTTTCCTTGAAAACCAAGTCATTATTGATTTAGACCCAGAATTCTTAACCGTTGATGGTGATTTAAGTGATTGGGAAGAGTTAGATGCTTACAAAACAAACAATGTTTACCTTGAAGGTACTGGTGACACAAGTCACAAAAACGTAAGATTTATGGCCGTGTGGACAGAAGAAGGACTTTATGTTGCCGCGATTGCGCATCATGACGTCTTTATTGATGACGATGGAACATGGCATATGAATACAAACCTTGAATTCTTTGTTAACGGTGGCAACCAATTCTTCGTTGCTGCTAACGGTGCCGTTGCAAACGGTGAAGGTGCGGTTGTAAGCAAAGCTTATGACGGCGAAGCAAACTTCGAAACAGTTATCGAAGCATTCGTCCCCGCAGCATTCTTCCCTGAAGGCGACATGCTCCGTGTTGGTTTCGCATGGAAGACAAACGGTGACGTAATGACTGGTGGTGGCGGTAGTGATGGCGGACCAGATGCGTGGTGGTTTGCTGCAGGACACTGGCCAAGTAATGCGCAGGAACAATATTACGTGACAGCTGATGGCGTGTTTGTTGATAATCCAATAGTAGTACCTGCTTAATAAGTTACGCAACTTATAAATAAAACAAAATAAACTAAATAATTAACGTTTGACAGCGTCTACACTTTCAAGGTGGGCGCTGTTTTTATATTGTTCAAGAAGCAAGGCTATTTAGTGCTACGAAGAATATGGTTAGGAAGAACGTGGTAAAATTAATTAATGACAAAAAATAGTAATAAACTAAATGAAAACACGCGTCGTAAATATATTTACGATCTTTTACTTTTAATTACGCTTTATTTACTTATATCAACAAACTTTTATGCCGAATATATTATGTTTGAGTGGGTTTCTTACGTGGTTAAGTTCACTTTGCATAGTGGTTACCTTGTTTTAGCGTTTATCTTTATACATAAAAACATGCTCGACCGGCCATTGTTTAAAAAATTGACGCGTGACACTTTACTTTTTATTCCGTTTCTTATTGTAACGGTGAGTAACTTTGTTTTCGTTTTGTTTGCCCGTGACTTAGTTGTGCATGAAGTAAGTTGGCTTTATGTTCTGCTTGACGGGATCGCGCTTAACACTCTCCTTGTTGGAGCGGAAGAACTTTTGTTTCGTGCGCTTTTGTTAACTTTCTTTTTACGCAAAAGATCGCCGCTCCAAAGTATTTTATATAGTTCGCTTATTTTCGGCGCTGTTCATTTAGTTAATATTAGTAGCGTAGCGACAATTATTCCAGCGTTAGTTCAAGTTATTTATACGTTCTTTCTTGGTTTATTACTCGCGACAGCGTATTACTTTACGGAGAACTTTATTGTCCCCTTTACGCTGCACTTTGTCTTTAACTTTTTTAATGACATACTTTTCGGGGCACTTTTTAGTGTTGAACAAGGGATCTTGTTTTATACTATTAATAGTGTAATTATTGTTTTAAGTTTAACATACGGTGTTTGGCTTTATTATTACTTAATGCGAAAAAAAGGAGTCGAAGATGTATCCAACATTATGGTTCATTGATTTATATACGGTTTTTATCTTAATTGGGCTTTTTATGAGTCTTTTTGTGGTTCATCTTTATGCCGAAAAAATTAAAATGGCGCAAAAACTTAAACTCGATATTTTAATGATCGGGATTATTGCAATCTTTGCCGGCTTTATTGCGGCCGTTCTTTTTCAACTACTCTTTGACGTTATCAAAGGCAACGAAATTCGTCCGTTTGCAATGACTTTTTACGGTGGTCTTGTTGGTGGAATTGCCGCCTTTTTACTTTTATATTTTCTTTATATTAGCAAGAAACATGAAACTGCCGCTTTTCGTGATTTACTGATTATTGCCCCAGCAGCGATTACTATTGCCCACGCATTTGGCCGTGTTGGCTGTTTTTTTGCGGGTTGCTGCTACGGGATAGAAACAAATTCTTGGCTTGGTATGCAGTTTCCTGATTTACCGAATCCCGTCTATCCAACACAACTTTTTGAAGCACTGTTTCTTTTCTTACTCTTCGCTGTTCTTTTCTTTTTAGCGTTCTGGAAACATAATATTTACACGATGCCAACGTACTTAATTAGTTACGGTGTTTGGCGCTTTTTAATTGAATTTATTCGCGGTGACGAACGGGGTGCCTTCTTTTTAAGTTTATCACCTTCACAATGGTTCGCCCTTGTGGCTATCATAAGTGGCACGGTTCTTGCCGTTTTAATCGGTAAAAAAGTCATTCTAAGCGATAACGCTAAAAGCGTTCTTTAAAATAAACAAAGCTTTTCTTTATAAAAAACAACAATTTTTAAAGTTCGATTTGCTATAATTAAAGCATGATTAAAAAAGGTAATAAAGCGCCCGACTTTACACTTTTCGATACAAATAATAAAAGCATAACGTTAAGTAGTTTTCGTGGTCAAAAAGTTGTGCTTTACTTTTATCCGAAAGATAATACACCCGGCTGCACCGTCCAGGCAAAAAGTTTTCGTGATTACGACAAGGAACTCCAAGAACTTGGTTACACGGTAATCGGGATTTCGCGCGACACGGTTAAAACGCATTTTAACTTTAAACTTAAACACGAGTTACCGTTTGTTTTACTCGCTGATCCAGAGCGCGAAGTAATTAAAAAGTACGGTGTACTCAAAGAAAAGATGATGTTTGGTAAAAGAGTGCTCGGTACGGAACGCTCAACATTTGTAATTAATGAAGAAGGCGTAATAACGGATATTTTTAAAAATGTTAACGCGGCTAAAAGTAGTGCGGAACTTGTCGACTATCTGCGCGAAAAAGCGCAGGAAAACTAAATAAAAGGCAAAAGGCAAATTAAAAGAGATTTTTTTACCGATTTGCTTTACACGCCTATATACGCGTGTGATATAATAACAACCGTTAAGGAGAAGTCATTATGAAATTATTTTCAACGATTGGCAGCCGTAGAATTCCTGGGCACAAAAACATTAGTGTGTGCCGTAAAGTTCAAACGTTGCCCCCAGAAAGCGTCTCGCACGTTTATTTTCCGCTTGTAGCGGGTAACGGAGCGACGTGTGATCCAATTGTTAAAATTGGTGACAAAGTTAAGGTCGGAACAAAGATTGCATATCGTGAAGCAATGAGTGTTCCGCTTTTTAGTAGTGTTTCCGGAACAGTTACGGAAATTAAAAAACTCGTCAACATTACAAACGGAAGGCCGTGCGATCATATTGTGATTGAAAACGACTTTAAAAACACACCCGAGAAACTGCTTACTCCCGTTAAGCTTGATGCACCGCGTGAGCATTTAATTGAAGCGATTAAAGAAGCAGGCATTCTTGGCATGGGTGGTGCGGGTTTTCCGACGTGGTTCAAGTATCACACAGCGAAAGATATTCATACCGTCTTAATTAATGCGGTTGAATGTGAGCCATACTTAACAACGGATTACTGTGCAATGCGTGACAGCGCTAGTGATATCGTGAGTGGTGCGCGCTACTTAGTCCGTGCCGCTGGTGCGGATAAAGCAATTATCGCGCTTAAAAAAGGTCGCGTTGAAGCGTATGAAGCACTTGTCGCTGCTAGTGAAGAGCATCCAGAAGTTACGATTCAGCTTGTCCCCGATAAATACCCAATGGGGTGGGAAGGGACACTTATTTACGAAGTCTTTAAAGCACGTTACGATAAACTCCCCAGTGAAGTTGGTGTTGTCGTTAATAACGCCCAAACCGCAGTTGCTGTTCATAAAGCACTTGCAAAAGGCGAAGTAATTACAAGTCGCTTAATTACGGTTAGCGGTAACGCTGTTGTTAATCCCGGGAACATCGTTGTCCCAATCGGTACATTAGCCGAAGACGTCCTTAAACAGTTCGAAATTCGCAAAGATCTTGAATATTATTTATTGCCCGGTGGACCAATGACGAGTAAAAGTGCGCGTAACGCGACCTTTGCTTTGCAAGTCGTTCACGGTGGGTTAACACTTTTAGAAAAAGTTAAATTTAGAACAGTGCCTTGTTTACGCTGTGGCGATTGTACAACTAATTGTCCGGTCGGACTTCAGCCTGTTGAAATTAAATTAGCGTTTGAAGCCCGTGACATGGTGCGTCTTGCGAAACTTGAAACAGCGCGCTGTGTTGACTGTGGGCTTTGTAGTTATGTTTGCCCAAGCAAAATTGAAGTAAGTGACATTGTCAGTAAAGCAAAAACGCTCTTACGGGTAATGCCACCGGCAGGAAAGTAAGAGGTGAAAAGATGAGTATTATTACAGGAACAACCCCATTTAATCGGCAAAAACGCGGAACCGGTCACATTATGCGTGAACTTTTAATTGGTTTAGGCGTTATTTTTGTCGCGGCGGTTGTGTTTAACTTTACGCTTGGCGTAAGTTACGGTGTTAAAGCAATCTTAATGATGGTTGTCTCAATTGTGACAACGTGGATTAGTGATATTATTGCGGCTTCCTTGCGTTACAATAAGAAAAAACACGGACAATTCACCGATTATCTCGTTGATTTTGTGACAACAAACTTTAGCGTTGTTACCGCAGTTATTTTTACATTAACTTTACCAATCGGGACACCGTACTACGTTGTTATCGTTGGTAGTATTTTTGCCACGCTCGTTGTTAAACATGTTTTTGGCGGTTTTGGTCATAACATCTTTAACCCGGCTGCGCTTGGTCGCCTGTTTGTGACGTTAACTTTTGGTCCGTCACTCGTTAGTTATTTAAGTGACGCGGATAAAAGTCTTGGCGGTCTTACCGCCGGCATGACTGTTACTGGTCACTACGCCCAAGATGGTGCGAAGTGGCTGACCGGAAGTCTTACGAGTAACGTTTCGATGCTTGATTTATATTTAGGTAACTATAGTGCGGCGATTGGTGAAACATTTACGCTTTTAATTATTGTTGTCGGTATCGTGCTTGCGATCCGTAACGTTATTAACTGGCGCACACCAACGTTTCTCTTTGGGACAGTCGCCCTTAGCAGTTTAATTATTAGTTTAATCGCTGGCGTTAATGTTGGTGAATATTTATTACTCCAGTTTGGTCTTGGTGGTCTTGCCTTTGGAGCAATCTTTATGTTCACGGATCCTGTGACCTCCCCAACAAGTAATACGGGTAAAAGTTTAATCGGTGTACTTGGCGGTCTCTTTATCGTGCTGATTCGTGTCGCCGGAAGTTACCCGGAAGGCGTCGCGTTTAGTATCGCGCTTGTCAACGTCTTTTCACCGATGATTGATAAGCTGATCGTTGGCCGCACAAATGTTAAAGTATGGAAACCGTACGCGATTAACGGTACAGCACTTTTTGTTTCGCTCGGTGTTCTTGCCGGGGTTAGCGCGCTTAAAATGCCAGAAGAAGAAGTAATTGAACCGGTTGAATCCGTCTTTTCGTATTCCGGTACTTACACGAGTCCTGCGCCAAGCGGCCATAGTAGTGAATTTACGACAAAAGCAACAGTAGGACTTGACCGTTTCTTTAATATTACTGATCTTGAGTTAGAAGAAATTGCGTCACCCGCTACTTATGTTGATGACGAGCGGAAAGCGGAATTTGTTGATTATTACACAAGTATTAATGTCGCCGAGTTTAAAGCGTTGCCGGTTGTTAACCTTGATGTTAGCGCTGGCGCAACGCAAAACCCGATTGAGTCACCGCATATTATGCCGGGACTTATATATACAAGTATTGCAATTCACGGTGCGATTAATGAAGCGCTTAGTGATATTAATGTTTATGTTGGCCAAGAAACATCGCCTTCGCACGATCCCGCGCAAGGTGGAAAAGATTTAACGATGGAAGTAGTCGTTTATGTTGATGTAAACAGTGATACGATTAAGACTGTTGATATTGTTGAAAACGCAACAAGCGGAACGCCAAACTTCCTGAATAAATGGAATGAAGGCTACGAAGAAGTTGTGAGTTATTATGAAGATGTTGATGTTGCAACGTTCTTAGCGTATGCAAGTTATGAAGAATTTTATAGCGATGAAATACAAGGCATTTTCGCTGGTGTTACTTATAGTGGTAACCGCTTATTCAAAGCCACACAAAATGCTTTAGAAGGGTATGGTGCTTAAGATGAAGAAGAAATTACCAAAAATGCTTGTTCTTCCGCTTTTTCTCGGCGCAGTTACGCTTAGTGCTGCAGGTCTTATTACCGGGGTCCACTTTTTAACGGAAGACCGGATTGCCCGCAACATCTTTGCGAAACAAAACGAAGGCTACTATAAAATATTAGCGTTAGAAGCCGGGGCAGCGATTGATATCGTTGAACTTGACCTGCATGAAGAACTTGAAGATGCCGGGGTAACAAGTAAAAAAGATTTCCGCCTTAATAATGCGAGTATCGGTGTTGTTTATGACGCTGAAATTCGTGGTTACGCGGCCGGACTTAAATTCCAAGTCGGCTTTAAAGAAGGCAATTATGCTGGCTTCAATGTTGTTGCAAGTAACGAAACACCGACATATGGTGGCGTTTTGCTTGATCAAGTTGATGAACTAATTAAAGGAAAACCTGCGGACACGGATATTTTACTACCGACAAATGTAACGACGGGGAAAACTGTTACTGCGAGTGCATTAACAAAAGCACTCAAAAAGTGCGCGGCTGATTATTTGCGTGGTGGAGAAGCACCTGAACCAGAACTTGATCCGTATTACTTTATTTTAGATATTGACGCTGCAGCGGAAGTTACCATTGTTGATGTAGCAACAACGCTTGACTTAGGCGCGACAAACACCGTTAACTTTAAACGCGAGTATTTTGTGGATGAAGTTAGTTACGGCATTATTTATGACGTGACAATTAAAGGTTATAAAGAAGGACTTAATTTCCAAGTCGGCTTCCATGATCTTAAATATGCGGGCTTTAAAGCACTTAATCATGCAGAAACACCAGGAATTGGTGAAGCTTTATTAGACCAAGTGCATGACTTAATTAAAGGGTTAGATGCAACGGCTGAAGTGCTTATCCCTGAAGATATAATGCCGGAAGTTACTGTTGGTGTCACGGTGACACGAAATGCAGTTAACGCCGCACTCAGTGCATGTGCCGCTGATTACTTAGCAGGGAGGGAGTAAAAATGAAGAAACGTAAAATATTTACCGCGGGTTTATTTGAAAACAATGCGGCCTTTATGCTCTTCCTGGGCTTATGTCCAACGCTCGCCGTTACGACAAGCTTAGTAAGTGCGTTTGGAATGGGAATTGCTGTCTTAGTGACGGTAATTATTACGAACGTCGCAATTTCATTGTTGCGAAAATACATTCCGAATGAAATAAGAATTCCCGTCTTAATTGTCATTATTGCTTCAACGGTAACGATTATTGAATTACTCATGCAAGCGTATATGTTTGATTTATCACAAACGCTTGGTGTTTATTTGTCACTGATCGTTGTTAACTGTGTTATTTTAGGACGCGCGGAAGCTTTTGCGATGAAAAACGGTCCCGTTGATAGTGCACTTGATGCGATTGGCACGGGTTTAGGCTTTTTAGGCGGTTTACTTTTACTCGCCTTTTTCCGTGAACTACTCGGCACTGGTGGTTTTACTTTTACAAGTTTAACAACCGGTAACCATTTATATACTTTACAAATTATTCCAAAAGAATACGCCTTTTCACTCTTTGTTGATGCGCCAGGAGCCTTCATTATGTTTGGTCTCTTAGCCGCGGGAATTAATTATGTGATTAAGCTCCATCAAGCAAATAAAATTAAACGGGCAGCGAAGCTTGCTGCTGAAGGAGGAAAATAAACATGACATATTTATTAATTGGTCTAAGCGCAATTTTAATTAATAACATTATCTTAACGCGCTTTTTAGGGATATGTCCGCTCCTTGGTGTTAGTAAAAAGAATAGCAGTGCCTTTGGCATGGCGCTTGCCGTTATCTTTGTTGTCTTTATGTCAAGCTTACTAAGTTACGCGTTATATTTTCTCGTCTTAGTGCCACTGCAAATTGAGTTTTTAAAACTCGTTGGCTTTATTTTAATTATTGCTTCATTCGTCCAGTTTGTTGAAATGTTCTTAAAGCGCTTTGTCCCGTCTCTTTACAAGAGTCTTGGCATTTATTTACCGCTTATTACAACGAACTGTGTTGTCCTTGCGGTCGCCCTTGACGTTGTTGCAGTAACGGGCGGAGTTGCTGATTATAACTTCTTAAGTATGGTCATCCATTCGCTCGGCACGGCAATTGGTTACGGCTTTATCTTAATTGTCTTTAGTTACATTCAAGAACGGCTAGTCGCCAACCGCAATGTACCGGATGCTTTTAAAGGTGCTGGTGTTGCGCTTGTTACGCTTGGCTTACTCGTCATTGCGTTTTATGGCTTTGGAGGGATGATTTAATGGAAGTACTACGTTATGTGATTGCTTTTCTAATATTTTCCGGACTTGTCGCCCTTTACATTACGACATATTTACTGAACCAACGAACAAAAAAACCAGAAGGTACGGAAAGTTTAACTTCCGGCTGTGCTGGTTGTCATATTGTTAGTTGTGGCCACCGAACAGAGGAGGAAAATTAATGCTTATATCAAACTTATCACCATGGTTACACGCGCTCATCGCGCTTGGTGTCTTTCTTGGTGTGGGATTGTTACTCGGACTTTTACTTGCTTTCGCTGATGAGAAGCTTGCCGTAAAAAAAGACGAGCGAACCGAAAAACTTGCAAGCTTATTACCGGGTTTAAACTGTGGACTATGCGGCTATCCAAGTTGTAATGCGATGTCAGAAGCGATTTTAGCTGGTAAAGTTAAAAAAATTTCGCAATGTCGTCCAAGTCGCCCGGCCCAACGCGAAGCAATTCTTGAATATTTAGCCGGAGCACCAGACGCCGACGGCAAAACAATTGATATTAAACTTTAATTGTCGGGAATATGCTCAACAAAAGACGCGTTAAACTGAATAAAACCGTATTTGATACAGTAATATTTACGCTTGTTGTTATTTTAACAGCGGCGCTTTTTCTCGTCTTTAAAGTTAACTTTAGCAGCAGTAATGATCTTTATGTGTATGTTTATGTCGAAAGTTCACTTGTTGACCGCCTAAATTTAACGATTAATCAAACGAAGACGTATTATAAAGATGATTATCCAACTTTTATTGCTGATATTGAACTAAAAATTGAAAACAAAAAAGTGCGGGTAGAAAAAGAAGAGAGCCCGCTTAATCTTTGTTCCTTAAAAGGCTATACTGACTATGTCGGTACACCAGTTATTTGTTTACCTAATTCGTTTTACTTTGTGATTATGGGGGCCGATTATGCGACGCTTGAGCGTTAAAAAACTTGTTAATTTAAGTGTCTTTCTTGCTCTTGGGGTAATTTTTAACATTTTAGAAAATTATATCGTTTTCATTCCGTTTATTCCCGGTGTCAAGCTTGGCCTTGCGAATACAATCGGCTTAATTCTTCTTGCTTTTTACGGACCAGTTGAGTTTATTGCAATTGGGTTTTTACGTGTGATTATTAGCGGTACATTTAGTGGTTTTGGCACAAGTTTCTTTTTAGCAATGAGCGGCTTTCTTGTTTCAAGTCTTTTTGTAGTCGCGCTTTATTATACACGGAAGCTTTCACTCTTTGGTCTCTCCTTAATTAGCGCTGTCATGCACGGGATTGCTCAAGTATTTGTGATTGCCTTAATTTATGAAAATTTACTGATGCTCAATTATATGTTTATTATGATTTTAAGCGGTTTAATTACCGGCATTCTCATCGCCTTTTTAAGTCGTGTTGTGATTATACGGCTCAGTCCTTTAGTGATCGGAGAAAAGTACAGTGAACAAGCTTAAAGCGTTTCTCCGCAAGTTTAGTCGTGCGGAAATATTAATTGTTACCACTGGTTTCCTTATCGCGATTCTTTTAGTTTCCGTTGCGTTTGGTTACGAAAAGAAAAATACACAAGTCGCTAATGTTAAGTTCGTGCAAATTACCGAACGGATTAAAGATGTTGATTATCGTGAAGGTAGTGTCCCTATTGACCCGTTCCATACACCGTTTTATGTCGCCTATGACTTCACGCATGAAAATGAAGCAGTGGCGCGGCCACAAATTGAAAACGTACTTAATGAAGAACTTATTTATCATCATAAACTATTTGATCGTCATCGCAGTTATTACGTTGACCATGACGCGCTTCCGGAAAACCGTCTGTTAATGCATAACTTAAAATATGTTAATGATCATATTGGTGAAGAAGTTGAGATTGATTACCCGCTTTACTTTCTTTTAAGCGAAGGTTTAGCGTACACACTTGACACACCAAACGGGGCGTTTAATATGTTTGTTGGCGAACTTTATGACTTTTGGCAAGAACGGATTGATTTTTATGAGCGAGCACTCCGAAATTTAAATGTTACGGAACAATCGGTCCTTAAACTCAAAGACCCATCATTCCACGCAGAAAGTGCGCTTGAACTAGAAGAACTCCGTAGTTACATCCCAGCGACACCCAATGAAATTAACAGCACACTCAAGTTACGCCAGGAAAACGGGAAGTATTACGCTAAACTAAACAAGTTTAACGGTGGGAATGTTTCGCTTTCTGTCGGTGCTTTAGGAAAAGGGTATATGACCGACATCTTAAAAGAAAAACTTCGGGAACTAAACTTTGTTAACGGTTATATTTTTGGTGGCGCCTCTTCACTTACTTTTTTAAGTGATAGTATTTCGGCGAAAATACCAATTCGTTTACCAAGTATTAAACGCACTGAAGAGCGGCCTTATTACCGTGAATCAAGTTCATACGTTTTTACTAGGCGTGACGAATTTTCAATTTCGACAAGTGGAACATATGAAGGTTACCGCTTTAAAGATGAAAACGGTGACTTTGTCGTTCGTTCACATATTTTAAATCCGCTGACGGGTTACCCTGCTGAAGAAAGGCACGAAGCAATTAGTGTTGTGAGTAATAAACTAACTGGTTTAAAACTTGACTACTTAACAACGGTGCTCATTGTGCTAAGTGAAGAAGAAGGAATAAGTTTTCTCAGCGAACATTACGAAGATAAAGATGTAAACGTTATATATTTAGGGAGTGAACGCCCGACTTACTACGCTCACTACACAAAGAGTTTTCCCGGCGGAATAAATAGTGATTTTGACCAAATATCGGAATATAGGGAAAAAATTCTCGAATTATTATAATAACATTTGAAATATATAATATAACGTTATATTATATTGCTAGAACATAAAAGAACAAGGAGAAATTTAGATGAAAAAATTGAAAATTATGTTAGGGCTTGTCCTTGCCGGAGCCTTCCTCCACGGCTGTGGAAGTAGTAGTTTAGAATTCGGCTTTGGCGCTGTTGCAACGTACGGAGTTGCTGAAGATACACCTGGAGCGGATGTCGAAACAGAAATTAATTATGTTGCCGCAACCTTTGATAAAAAAGGTGTCATTCAAGATCTTCGTCTTGACACAGTACAAATTAAAGTTGCCCGCGAAGATGAAGCGCTTGTGCTCGTCGATAATGTCGCTGAAGGTAAAGAAGTTTTAACAAAGTGGGACTTACTCGAAGATTACGGGATGAAAGACTTAAGTACATTAATCGGAATTGGTAAAGAATGGTACGAACAAGCTGAAAGCTTTGAAAAGTGGACCGTTGGAAAAACCGTTGCGGAAGTAAAAGCAAAAGTTCAAGAAGATCACTCTTTAGAAGGTGGCGTTGATGTTGGAGTTTCCATCCACGTTAATGGATTCGTCGATGCGCTTGAAGTAGCAGCAGCGAACAAAGTTAAAGTACAAGGTAAAGTTGCCGCGCTTGGTGTTGGTGGAGTCAATACAATTTCCGGAACAGAACCAGATGATGGCTACGATTACACAGTTGCGGGAGCCGCATTTGATAAAGACAAAAAAGTTGTTGCCGCGCGTATCGATACGTTCCAACTTCTCTTCGATAGCGAAAACAAAGAAGAAGCAGTTATGGATGAAACACAAGTGCAAATTGCTGACGGTGTTATCCGTGGTAAACAAGAACTTAAAGAAGAGTACGGCATGAAAGGCTTAAGTTCGCAAATCGGAATTGGTAAAGAATGGTACGAACAAGCTGCCGCACTTGCTGATCATTTAATTGGCAAAACAGTTAATGATGCCCTTGGTGCTGGTGAAACGATTGCAAACGGTGCTGATGTTGGTGTTTCAATCACAGTTAGTCATTACCGTGACGCCTTACTCCGTGCAGAACATAGTGCATTTAACAAACGTTACTAAAAATTAGGGATCTATTAAATAGATTGGGGAAAATTGGGGAATCCAATTAAAACGATACAAAAACTATTAAATAGAGCCAAAATTAGTAAATTGTCAGACGATAAGCTAGGCAAAATTGCCTGGCTTTTTGTTTTAGTGGTAAAATATAAGTATGAAAATACGCCGAAAAGTAACGTTAAGCATTGCCGGGACACTTGTCCTTTTCTTGCTCTTCTTAATGTACGCGCCTTTTTCGTTTGCCGTGCGGAGTAACAAAAGCGACTTTAATGAAGTACTTAAAAGTGCGGAACTAAGTGACGATGTTTTGGTGACGGAAGTGAAGATGCTTGGAGCTCACGATGCGTTTAGTCATAAAATTAATTTACTGAGTAAAGTTGATCCCGCGGAAACAGGGATTGCGAGCAACAAGATTGCGAAAGCAGTTTTTAAAGGTGGAATCGTCCGCGCTGCCCGCGCACAGAAACATGGTGCAAAAGAACTACTCCAAAGTGGCGTCCGTTATTTTGATGTTCGTATTAGTTATGCCTTAGACACGTGGTACACGAAACACGCCTACTTAAGTGCGCCACTCGTAGAGTACTTAAGCGAAATCTATACGTTTTTAAATACATACAAGACAGAATTTATTATTTTTGATGTTCAGCATATTTATACCGGGGAAAAAAGTGTTAACGACTTTATTAATTATTTAAATAGTCATGCGCTAAACGGTAACGTCTTTAGCGATTACATGCATTTTGACGCCGAAACAGTTGCACTTAGCAGTTTACGTTACAAAGATACACTTAGCGCAACTAAAGGTGGCATTATCTTTTTAATTAATAGTGATGAAAGTATTACAAATGTTAATAAGCAGTACTTTTATGAACGTGGTGATGGTGAAAGTGCGACAAGTAATATTCGTTCTTTTTGGCATAATGAGAACGAAACAAAAAACATTATTCCGCAAATTAATGCCGAAAAAGATTATTTAAAGGCGAACACTTTTACTGGCTTACGTGTGAATCAAGCACAGTTAACACCTGATTATTTAAAAGCGCCGATTCGCACACTTTGGCAGTGGACTCTGCTTGACTTAGCTAATCATAGTAACAATCTATTACTTAGTCATGATAACTTTCTTGAATGGTTAAGCGTGATGCCAATATTCATGGTTGACCACGCAAGTAGTGGTTATAAAAACTTCGCCCAAACAATTAATCAGGCCATGATTACAGCAAATAAACAATTGTCTGTTTAATTATTTTGAGAAAAAGCGTAATAATACATATTTTATTTGCAAAGTGATAAAAATTTATTTATAATTTGTATGATTAGATTATAGAGTACCCCAGCCCCACCTTTCTTAAGGTTTTATTAAATTTCTATAATCAGATATTTTTCAAAACCTAAGTATCGTGGGGGGTGATGCGTGCATAACACATAATAATTAAATAGTAACGAATTTAATTCGTCATTTTATATTGTAAAAAAGAAAGGAAAAAGGAAACAAAATGAAAAAAAGAATGTTCCCAATTATCACACTCCTTGCCGCATTTGTCTTAAGTGCATGTGGACCAACATCGAGTAGTGATCAGTCGAGTGTCGACCCATCCAGTAGTGATCAAACAAGTGTCGACGTCTCGAGTTCTGAACCAGTTAGTTCAGAAAAAGTCGTAAATCCGACAGGTATTGTCATTTCATCGGCAGATGATGTGACTTCAATTGAAGTTGGTGAAACACTACAATTAACTGCTAGTGTTCTCCCTGAAGGTGCCGTCCAAACAGTTACATGGTCGTCAGCAGACGTTGAAAAAGCAACGGTTAGCAGTGACGGTCTCGTAACCGCAGTTAGTGTCGGCAACGTTTTCATCGTCGCAAAGTCAACCGCTGATGAAAATGTAACCCGCCAATTTGCGCTCTCCGTTAAGGAAGCACCGATTCCAGTTATTACACCGGAATCAATTACAATTACGGTTGAAAATGACAGCACAACAGTTGAACAAGGTGCTTCACTCCAACTTAGCGCCGTTGTTAACCCAGTTGGTGCTGACCAAATCGTACGCTGGAATTCAAGCGACGAATTTATCGCGACTGTTAGTAGTGACGGTCTTGTCCGTGGTCTTTTACTTGGTGAAGTAACAATTACCGCAATTAGTGTTGAACTAGAAACTGTTACTGCAACAGTTACATTAGAAGTTGTTCAAGCAACTGCTCCAGACCCAACCGTTGACTGGGCTGACATTGATTACACAACGCATGAAAATTATATGTCGAGTAAAAACGGTGACATGCTTAAAGTTAAAGGACGCGCAACGCACGTTGCCCCAGTTACAAGCAGTGGTCTCGTTAATTACTACGTCCAAGACGGAACTGACGGCTATTACATTTATGGCCAAGATACAACTTTCTATCCGGTTGAACAAGGAAAAGTTTATGAAATCGGTGGAGAATTTAAAAATTATAACGGCACACGTGAACTCGTTAATATTGAACACGTTGTCGAATTAGAAGAAAATATTGAAGTTACAGTTAGTGACTTAAGTGACATTGACGTAACAAGTAGCGACCTAACTGATCCTTATCACGGTTCATGGGTTGAAATTAAAGCCGCTTTAATTCAGACATTACCATCGAATTACGGCGCAGCTTTCACCGTTAAAGTTGGTGTTAACGGGAAAACATTTGATTTCCGTGTTGATCCAACATATATGAGTGGTGATGATTTCACCGCAATCGGTGACAAATTCAAGAACGCTCCAGAAGGTTCACCAATTGATGCACTTGGCATTATGTCAGCATTTGGTTACGGACGTCCGTCACCACAATTGCTCATTATGCACGCTGATGATATTGCAACAGCCGAACTTACTGCAGCCGATAAAGTTGAACTAGCGGCAACCGCGCTTGAAATTAATCAAATGGCCAACTTATCCGTTACGGCAATTGAACTCCCAACATCACTCGAAGGTTTTGATGATGTCGTTATTACATGGGCAACAGAAGACGCAAGTCTCGTTACGGCAAGTGGTGTAGTAAATCACGGTGCCCGCACAGTTTACGTAACACTTACAGCGACACTTTCAGTCGAAGGTGAAACAGCAACGAAAGAGTTCCGTGTTACTGTATTTGGTAGTGACAACTCACTCTTAACTGAATCACACGTTTTAGACCTTGATGACGCTGGTGAAGAACAACAATACGGCTTAAGTTCAACGAAACCAAGTTATTCAACTGGTAATGATGAAATTGAACTAGGTACACCATTAGCAACATGGTACTTACGTAATTCACTCATCGCGCGTGACTCGAATGATAAATATAATGGCGCGTATGCGATTCGTACACAATCAAATGCCGATGCAAATAGAAGCGGACGGATTGAATTACGAACCGACTTTGACTTCAACTTACTTGAATTCAACGCTGCTATCTTTGGCAATAATAAATTAGGTTCAATTCTTGATATCGAATATTCCACCGATAGTGGTGAAACATGGGTTACAGTTGATGGCGAAATTCTCGTAAACAACTATGCCTTAGAAACATACCGTGTCCTTATCCCATCAGAAAGTGCAAATCGTGTCGCGCTTAGTTACCGTGCAGGAACGGGACAACGGCTTAACATTGACGATATTCGCTTATTAATTGAGGCGTAAGTCGGATGAAAATACGTAAAATATTTCCACTATTGCTGCTCTTCGTTTTCGGAGTTACTGCTTGTCAAAACACAAGCAGTAGCAGCAGTACGACTAGTAGTGAGAGTTCAAGCTTAACAAGCGAAACTTCGGTTAGTTCGTCTTCAGCAAGTGAAGGCGTAACACCAACCGGTTTACTCGTCACGTACGAAGGCGAACAAGTTTATCAACTAGAAGTTTTAGTAGGTGAAGAAAAAACGCTTGTCGCAATCGTTTTACCGGAAGGCGCGAAAGCTGGTGTTAGTTGGGTATCAACCGACACGTCAGTTGCCGCCGTTTCAGAAGCCGGTGTATTAACCGGAATCGGTCAAGGTGAAACAATCATTACGGCAACATCACAGCATAACCCGCTCGTTGATTATAATTTCTTCGTGAGCGTTAAATTACCGGTGATGCAAACAGGAGTAGGAAGTGGCTTAACTCCACAAGACCCGATTTTCCAAGGTAATGAAGGTGATGATGCTCCGGTTGAAGTTCATATCTTTGAAACATTCCACATTTATGCCGACGCAATATTAATTAAAAAAGGCAACATCGAAATTTTAATTGATGGTGGATGGGCTTATGATGGCGAAATGAACAAGCCAATTTATGACGAACTAATCGCTGACAAACGGATTGATATGGTTATTGCGAGCCATAGTCATGAAGATCATTACGACGCGATCCCAGGAATTATTGAAGGTTATGAAATCTCAACAGTTCTCGATTACGGGCGGACAACCGCTCGCCCTGCTTACAAACAAGCAATCCAGCCGCATCTCGACGCCGGTACGCATTATTACGGTGCCCTTGATTCAATTCAAGGCACAAATGGTGCAGAAAAGCGTTATTACTTCACGAATGAGTTTTACGTTGAAGTGCTTGATACGGCTAATTACGTTACCGCTGACTATTCCAGCGCGCAAAACCAACACAGTTTAGCCTTACTCTTTGTTTACAAAGACTTTACGTTCTTCACCGCTGGTGACTTAACAACTAGTAGTGAACAGGCAATGCTACGTACTGAGCGAAACTTACCACAAAACATTAGTTTATATAAAGCTTCGCATCACGCTTCACACGGCAGCAACCATCAGGAGTTACTAAATCACTTTAATCCTTACATGGTTACTGTTCCAGCAACAAGAGCGGGTCAATTTAACGTTCAACCTGGCGCCCCAAGTCCAACACGGACATATAATTTAAATGGTGCTAGTGGACACCCAGCTAAAGAAGCAATTGAACGTATTTATAAAGCACCACGGATTAGCCAAAACTTAAATGTATATTGGAATATGCCCAACGGCCACACGACGTTTACAACGTACGGCGGTGCGACTGATGTTGTGCAAGCTGGTAGTGAAACACGGCACGGATACTTTGATTTAACACTTACTGACGGTGTACCGGTTTGGAATGAAAATCTCCAAAACTTTGAAAACAAAGTAACTGGTGAAGAAAATGCAAAACTTCACGAAACAAAAGTATTCTTATTCCGTGATTATGTCGATATTCTGCCACAGTGGGCACAAGACGAATACTTCGCGGATTAATCCGCATTATCTAATTACAATTGCGAATTAAGCATTGTTAAATAGATGAAATAATAATCAAGAGGGGTTGTTATTAATCTTTAAATAGTAACAGCCCCTTTGCTTTATCTATCAAATAATAAAACACAATTGAGAAATGAAGTATCTTCGATGCAAATATACTTGCTATAACAACTTTCTTTTGTTAATATAAACACTGCTAGGGGCGTAGTTAAATGGTATAACTACGGTCTCCAAAACCGTCGTTGGGGGTTCGATCCCCTCCGCCCCTGCCACTTTGCAACTAGGCTTTGATACAATTATCAAGGCTTTTTTTGTACCTTAAAGGTCATATAATCGTCCTTTTTTCGCTTTATTCGTGGGGGGTTGAGGTAAAATATAGCAAAAAAACGGGGGAAAGTCATAAAACAGTAAAACAACCTGTTGAAACGATTACTAGGGGTGTTTCACGATTGAACGATTGTAAGCGAGGGTTGCATTTGTAGTTGCCAAATTTGAAATAAGTTAGTTTATGTATTTAAAAAATGTTATAATCTTTCTATAGATTATAAGTTGTTAGATAACCTACAGTATATTTTCCATAATATTAATCTTATTGGGTTGACTTTAAAAAAAGCGCATTAATGTGAAATAATGGATAAATAAATAAAAAAGATGAAAAACACCAAAGAAAACGCAATTCAAAAACACTCTATTTATGACTACACTGGTATACCAGAAGTTTTATTAATTGACCGAACAACAAAGACAAATATTATATGGGGAACAAGCAATTATCTTCGTTATGGTTTTGCTGAAACCGACATCATAAAAACAAATCATTTGGGCAAAGGAAAAAATCGAACAATTAGACCGCGAAACAGTAAAAGCCAATTGGAACAAAGGAGAAGAAGTAAAGATATGGCGGAAGTGTTTACGCCATCATGGATTTGCAATATACAAAACAATCTTATTGATGACGAATGGTTCGGATATAAAAACGCATTTAATTTTGAATTAGATAATACTTGGGAAGCAACCAAAAAAGTTGATTTTAATAATAAAAATTGGAAAGATTATGTTGATGTTGAGAGAATTGAGATAACATGTGGAGAAGCTCCTTACTTAACAAGTAGATACGATGTTGTTAGCGGTAAATATATTGAACCAAAAGATAGAATAGGCTTATTAGATAGAAAACTAAGGGTGGTTTCTGAAAATGTTGATGATAAGGATGAATGGATAGAACAAGCAATCATCGCTTATAAGAGGGTTTATGGGTATGATTATCAAGGAGACAATATTTTCTTGGCGAGAGAAAACCTTTTATCCACATTTATAGATTATTATTTTGATAAATATACTGAAAACCCTAATCAAGATACTGTATTTTTAATAGCAACTATAATTTCATGGAATATTTGGCAAATGGATGGAATAAAGTATGTTATACCCGATTCTTGCTATGAGAAAAAAGTGGTACAAATAAGCTTATTTGATGAAGATGAGGAAATAAAAAATGTATGCCGTGGATGTGAATCCGGAGACATATATCAACACAATGGTAAATATGTAAAAATTAAAGATTGGCGAACCAATAAAATAGTTAAGTTCATCGACTTGTTAAGGTAAAGGAGTCTAAAAATGTCACAAGTAAACAAATTTCATTCAACCTTTGAGTATAAGCTTATATATATTTTTAGAATAAACCAAGATAGTCATTTAGGTAGTTTGAAAATTGGTGAAGCGACGGTTAATACAAATAAAAATCATCTTTCTTTACACCCTAATAGCCGTGAGCTAAATGTTGCTGCGAAAAGTAGAATTGATTCCTATACCTCAACCGCTGGCATCATTTATGAACTACTGCATACTGAAATAGCGGTATATACAAAAAACGGTAAATTGAAAGCTTTTAAAGATTACAAAGTACACAATGTTTTAACAAGATCGGGTATCAAAAAAAAGTATTTTGGAACAAACAAACGACAAAACGAGTGGTTTCAGACGGATTTACAAACTGCCATATTAGCTATAAAAGCAGTTAAAAGTGGAAAACCTTCATTACATAGTTCGGAAATAACGGACATAAGAAGTCCAATAATATTCCGCCCGGAACAAATGGATGCCATAAACAAAACAATTAAACGTTTTAAAAAAGATACTAGTATGCTTTGGAATGCTAAAATGCGGTTTGGAAAGACATTATCCGCTTTGCAGGTCGTGAAAAAAATGGAATTTAATAAAACAATTATTATCACGCATCGTCCGGCGGTAAGTGATGGATGGTTTGAAGATTTCCACAAAATTTTTTACGATAGACCTGATTATCACTTTGGCTCAAAAGATAAAGGAATGAAAATTAAAGATGCGCTAGCAAGAAACAACAATATAATTTACTTTGCTTCTCTTCAAGATTTACGCGGATCGGAGAAAGTCGGAGGTACGCATGATAAAAATCTTGATGTATTTAAGATGAATTGGGATTTCATTATTATCGACGAAGCACATGAAGGAACACAAACCGGACTTGCTCAAGCAGTAATGAAAGAGCTTGTCAAAGAACAAGAAGAACATATTACATACGTGCTCCAACTATCTGGAACCCCATTTAATTTAATAAGTGAATTTGAACCAGAAAGTATATATACCTGGGATTACATTATGGAGCAGGAAGCAAAAACTTTTTGGAATCAGGAAACATTTGGAGATTCTAATCCGTATGATGGTTTGCCCCGTATGAATATTTATACATATCATTTAGAAAAGAGTTTACCCGTTTATCTGGACGTTGAAGATAAGGCATTCAATTTTAGAGAATTTTTCCGTTTGTGGACTGGTGATATAAAAAAAGATTTTGAAAGAATACCGGCAGGATTTAAAATAGGTGATTTTGTTCACCAAAATGATATAAACGCCTTTTTGGATTTAATATGCACTTCGGATTCGAAAACTAACTATCCGTTTTCAACAGAAGAATATCGAGACTTTTTTAAGCACAGTCTATGGATGATTCCTGGCGTTAGAGAGGCAAAAGCTTTATCATCTTTGTTACGAAAACATCCTGTTTTTAAAAATTTTAAAATTATCAACGTTGCTGGAGACGGTGACGAGGAGATTGATACAAGTAAAGCTTTAGAAGCGGTGAGAAAAGGTATGACTTCAAATCCAGAAGATACATATACAATTACGCTTTCTTGTGGCAGATTAACTACTGGTGTTTCAATACCCGAATGGACAGCTGTTTTAATGCTTGCGGGGACGTATTCGACTTCGGCATCGCAATATCTACAAACCATTTTTAGAGTACAAACACCAGCGAACATAAATGGAAAAATAAAAAGAGAATGTTATGTTTTTGATTTTGCACCTGATCGGACCTTAAAAATGATAGCAAGTTCAGTACAATTATCCGCGCGTGCTGGTGAAAAAAATCCGATTGCAGAAGTTTCTTTAAGGAAGTTTTTAAATTATTGCCCGGTTATTGCTATTCAAGATTCAGTTATGAGACAATTCAAAGTTTCGGACTTGCTACAAGAGCTTAAAAAGGCATACGCTGAAAGAGTTGCTAGGAATGGATTTGATGATCCTAAGATATATAATGACGACCTTTTGAATTTAACAAATGTCGAACTGGAGCAATTTGCAAAACTACAAAAAATTGTTGGCAAATCAAAACAAACAGTTCGAAGCCGCGATATTGAAATAAATCGCCAAGGTTTTGATGAAGAAGAAACAGAGCGAGAGCGTGAACTTGAAACTCGGAGAAGAAAAAAAGAATTAACGGAAGAAGAAAAGAAACTTCTTGAAGAGCTTAAAAAACAGAAGAAAAACAGGGCAACAGCAATATCGATATTGAGAGCTATTTCGATAAGGATGCCGCTACTAGTTTATGGTATGGATCGTGATATCTTGGAAGATATTACAATTGATAATTTTGCTGATTTGATTGACGAATCTTCGTGGGTTGAGTTTATGCCTCCAGGCGTAACAAAGGAACATTTTAATCAATTTTCAAAATATTATGACAAGGATATATTTATTGCCGCGAGTAGAAGAATAAGATACTTATCAAAAACTGCTGATGAACTTGAACCAATTGAAAGAATTAAAAAAATTGCAGAGTTGTTTGCCACGTTTAGAAATCCAGACAAAGAAACAGTATTGACCCCTTGGAGAGTTGTTAATAAGCACCTAGGGGAAACAATCGGTGGAAGCGTATTTTATGATGAGAACTATGAATACCTCATAGAGAAACCAAGATATAGAGAAATTGACGGTGTTACTAACAACATTTTCAACCAACAGTCAAAAATTTTAGAAATCAATTCAAAAACTGGACTGTATCCGCTATATATGGCCTATTCACTATATGAAAAAGACATTAATGCTTTAGAAAATCAAGATATAACCGCTGAGCAAAAAGAGAAAATGTGGCTCGATATTGTTACTAATAAAATTTTCATTATATGTAAAACACCAATGGCTAAACAAATAACAAAACGAACATTATTGGGATATAAAGAAGGAAAAATCAACATGCATGCATTTGATAACATTGTAATGCAACTTAGTGATAAATCCGGGAAGTTTGTTAGAAAAGTAACTACAAAACGATTTTGGAATATAGGAGGAAATGAAGAAATGAAATTTAATGCAATTGTGGGCAATCCACCATATCAATTAAAAGTGAGTGGGAACGAAAATCAACAAAACGCGATAAATATTTATCACTTGTTTTATCAAGCAGCATTGAAAATCAAACCTGACTATGTCTCTCTAATTATGCCCTCAAGATGGATGACTGGCGGTAGAGGACTTGATGAATTTAGACAAGAAACACTTGAAAAAAATAACTTTTTACTAATGCATGATCATATTAATGCACGCGAAATATTTTCAACTGTAGAAATTAAAGGGGGGATTTGTTATTTTTTAAGCAAACCTGATTATAACGGAAAATGTAATTACTACTTCCACTACGATGGGGAAACTCATCATAATTTCAGGATGTTGGATAGGTTTAATATTGGGATGGTAGTTCGCGATTACCGTGCAATTAAAATAATTGAAAAGGTTGTGGAAAGTGAAGATTTTACTTCGTTTGAACGGATAGCAGGTTCTCAAACGCCCTTTGGTATTATAACTAGTTTTACTGACTATACATCATCTCCTACGAGAGAAAACACTATGAAAATATATGGGAACAAATTCATTGGGTATACTTCACCAACAAACATCCTAAAAAATCATGAGCTGGCCTATAAACACAAAGTATATGTTCCTAAAGCAGTAGGTTCAGGTGTGATTTCATCAGATCGAATCAAACCAATTGTTGCGGATAATCCTTCTATTTGCACACAAACATACATTGTTTATGGTGAATTTGAAACTAGAAACGAGGCGGTTAATTTAAGTCATTATATGAAAACTAAGTTTTTCCATTTTTTACTAGGGCAGTTGAAAAACACACAGCAAATGTCGCCAAGCATGTTTAAACTTGTTCCTCTATTGGATTTTAATCGAAAATGGACTGATAATGACTTATATGACAAATATAATTTCACAAGAGAAGAGAGGGAGTTTATTGACTTGGTTGTTGACCCAAAATAATAAGCCATCAAATAATTCATGACAAAGTATTATAGTGGAAATTCAATAATTAATTTAATTAGTTCTGTACAAAAATTAAAATATCCACCCGAAAACATATGGATATTAGTGTATGGAAATAGAAAATGTGATCCTAAAGTAATTTTACTATTGTCAGGCTATAGTCGTAATGATTACAATTCAATGAAGTTAAATCGTGCTGAAAAGGGAATGCTGTTTTATGTTAAGCAACTTTCAGAAAGAACTGGCGTCCCTTACATATATGTTAGGTTTAATAGAGATGAAACAAACATCTCCGAAGTTTATACACTAAAGAGAGAAAAATTAATAAGGATCAAACTCGATAAGTATATAGAAAAAATTGAGAGTTTCGGAATCGAAAGAAGTTATCAGGCAAGCAAAAAACCTATTAACTCAAAGGCATCTAATTCATACCACCTTTGGCAAATAAATAGTGGGTTGGATATTATCACAACTGACATCGATTTAATGCGTGTTAACCAAGACCTACAAATAACCGAAGTCTATGAACTGAAAAGGTCTACATTGGATATAGATAAATGGAAACCTTACCCTGCAGATTTTAATAACTTCATTATGTTAAGCAAATTACTCAATAAGGCACAAATAAAATTCTATATACTTTTCAATCAATATCGTAAAGAGCCTTTTGTAGATGATATTAAAACAATTAAGTTGTATGAGGTTATGCATGATGAGAAACTTGAAATAAAATTTATTGTGAAACAAAATATTTCTGACTTTCTTTTAAATATATAAATAACCAATCAATATGAATTAAATTAGATAAAGTGAACGGAGGTAAAGATGAAAGACGAAAAATGGATTAAAATTTATCATGATTTTATTGATAAATTAAAGGAGACACGCCCGACAGGGCCATATAACAAACTTGACATTAAAAAGTACTACACCAATGAACGTGTTGGTATTTTTGGTTGGCTTTACAGTAGGCATCATATTGATGAGATTAATATAAGTGGTGCTATTTTAAAAGATACGCCCGAATATAAAACCGGTGAAACGATAATTGTTGATTATAAGGAGCATTATTTGCTGCATTATATTATTGTTTTAGCTGGAACAACTGCTCCCAATCATGGAATGGTCGTTCCATTAGTTAGAAGTGGTCTAACGTTTTTAGATGCTGTACTTGAGTGGGATAATCTTATGGTAGATGCTTGTGAAAAGTATAAAATCGAATATGTTGAAGATTGGACTCTTAAATTAACAATCCCAGGATTTTAAACATTATTTATTTAATCAATTTGGATTTAGTTCAAAAGTGAACGGCTACACCCGCCAAAGTCTACAACGTGATATTTTTAATAAATGTATAGCACGGTTCTTATCGTATAACACTTAGTCTTCCTACATGGGTAATTTATTATATTACGTTAATTCAATTCAAACTGCAAAGGAGCAAAATGATGTCATTACTCATTCATTTATATAATAAGGGTGTTTTAGAATTAGAAAAAGAGTAAGTTTTCAGTCTTACTTTATCGTTTTTATTAGAGCAAAAACATTCAAGTATTGATCGAATAATGAAAAGCATTACAAAAGAAATTAATTCCTCCTATTTCATCGAAACGGAATATCACCTTGGTAAAAAAGGAAGAGTGGATATTGCGGTTTTAGAAAAAAGTAACAACAAACCGATCCTGTTTATTGAGAATAAGCTAGAGGCATCATTAACTGATAATCAACCGGTAAATTATGTAAAGTATCTTTTAAAAAGAGGAGGGAAGACTCTTGTTTTCTTTTGTCCTGATGTAAGAAAAAATGAATTGTTTTTGGAAGTCAAGAATAGATTGCGAATGAATTTTGAAACTAAAGTTCAAAATAACGAAATTGTTGTCCACGATAAAGACAAGAAATGCTTAGTTAAAGTGTATTCATGGGTGGAATTAATTAGTATGCTTGAAAAAAGTGAAGAAAATATTGCGAGTTTAAAAGGCTATGATGATTTTGAAGCAATTGTTCGTTTTTTTGAAAAGGAAATTATATGGAAACAATACACATACGAAGAATATACAATTGACAATGAAAATGTTCAAGAATTTTTCGCATTATTTATATTTAAACTACGTGACAGGATTATTGCTGAATTTGAAAAGGTAAAGCCTGGTTGCACTTCAATTAAAGGGTTAAATCAAAGTAAAGCAATAAGTCACTATGTATATGGTTATTTAAGTATTGATAACTTAGGTATGGGTCTAATTTTTGATGCAACTTTATGGGCTGAGAATGGAACACCCTTTTTTATTGATCCTTATAATATTGTTTATGAAAATGGTAAAAGGGAATTTAAACATCTTACTAAAAAAGAAATTGAATTATTTGAGAAAAAGTTAGAAGTTAAATTGATTAAGAGAAGTTCAAAAAAACGCCAACGATACCTATCATATTGCCACAAGAAGAGGATTTGGAAACCGTTATGAAACATCTTGTGAATTTTATTTTTGAAATAAAAAATCTTGCTAAAAGAATTTTTAAAGTTCATTAATAAACTGAAAGCATCTATTTTGTGTGCCTTTTCGCCAATTTTATTAGTGATAACGACAACTCATATCAACTGATATCATAAAGGTAACTTCACTGGCTACTCACACCAAATGAAGGCAATCAAAGTGATATAATTTTAATTCATCAGTGAGCTAGAAAGATAGCCGTGTACAATAAATTCTCTAATTAGAAACAAAAAATCTCTTCTAAGATACAACGTGTACCTAATAAGAGACAATTATAATTAAATTTTAATGTGGCCTGGTTTTCAATTGGCGGGGTGTTCAGTTTTCAACCGGCGTTAGTAATTATGTGTCATTATTAATATTTTCTTTAACGAATGTGGACCACGGCAAAAGGTTGTTAAAAGGTTGTTTTTCAATATTATTCAAGACAAGTTCTAAATAAGCCCGTGGATCGAGATCATTAACGTAACCAAGGTCAATGATGGTTAAGAGAATACAAGAAGCGTGTGCGCCTTTTTCGGACTTTGAGAAAAGGAAGTTCTTACGGTCAATCACAAACTTCTTGGCTTGTCGTTCAGCTTCGTTGTTATCAAGCATAACAGTAGCGTCTCCCAGATACGTCCATTGTTCACCATTCATCTTTTTATAGTAGTTAACAGCTTTTTCTAAAGGTGACCCTTCTTCCGAATCAATATTTGCAATATAATCTTCCAAGTCGTTAATTAAAGCTTTATATTCGTCACTTTGGCGTTTTTCGAGTATTAGAGCAGCGGTTAACTTATTTTCACGCATTTTCTTTTCATAGTAGAAAAGATGATCGATTAAGTTTACAACTTTATAAGCAGCGGAATCTTGCATTTGTTCGGGCGTGAGTGTTTTCACGATATTAGCGAATTCGCGGCGAGCGTGAACCATACAGCGTTGAATTTTAATACCTTTATTACGAAGTGAATTGTAACCAGTGTAGCCATCAACAGTCACCATAGCGTTATACATTGCAAGAATCTTTTCAACGTTACTTATTTGCCGAGTGGAGGAATATTCAAAAAGTGGGAGTTTGCCGTGCTTTGTAATTGCGGAGTAGCAAAAAACATAGTTTTTATCGCGGCCTAATGCTTTGTTTTCAATAACGTCAAGCCACGTTTCGTCGATATTAATGTTAGAAACAGCCATTTCTGGTGAAGTAAAGAGTGATTTAAGGTGATTATAAAACGGTTCTAATAAAGAAGCACTTTGCAGAGCCCAGTTGTTAATTGTTTTTTGACTAAAGGGAAGCCCTTCGTTTTTAAGCCACTTCGCATAGCGGTATTCGGGGACGCCTAAAAAGTACTTCATTGTGATTGAATCACTTAAAAGCGAGGCATCGATCATTGAATGATGAATGGGTGTCGGTAAGTTTTCTTGATGGAGTTTTCCGTTTTCATCTTTATACTTCGGCATAATGACTTTATAGACGATAACACGCGCTTTCACGCGTTTCACAAGGTAGGACGTTGTTTCGTCAATCTTTTGTAAAACAATGTCTGGATTTTCTTCTTTTAATTTGTCAGCAATATCAAGCGTGATTGGTTCTGTTTCAAGTGAACGTTGTTCAAGGAAGTCGTCACCAAAGTTTACTGAGCCTTTCTTGCGACCAGGTGTTTTCTTGGAACTTTTAATTGTCGAAGGAAGTCCGTTCGTACGTTTTGCTTTTATGTCGTCTTTTGTTTTGGGTAGATCAGCTTTTGAAACGTAGCGTTCGAGATTATATTTAGCAATGAGATGTTTTTCTTTAATTAGGACTTTTGTTAACTCGTCAATTTCTTGATTAAGTTCTTTGATTTTTTCTTCGTTTAAAAGCGATTCTGTTTGAAGTTTTAGATTTTCTTCAGCAAGCCGTTCATTTTCCGCGATTAAAAGCGTTATTTGTTGCTGTTCTGCGAGGGAAAGTTTACTTAAATCGAGTTTTTTCTTCATGTAAATATTATACTTTACTTTACATAGTAAAGTAAAATTATATAATAAAAGAAATTTAGTGGTAGTTTTAATAAAACTTGCGGTTAATAATTTTGCCGTTTGTTTCGATCTTGTTGATGAGCGAAACGCCCTCAATAATAAAGTTAACTTCGTCTTGAGATAGTGTAAAAACATCGCCGGAACGTGGATAACCGAACTTACCGCGATGCAGTTTCTTTTGATAAAGCCAAACCGCATTTGCCTCTATTTCAATCACCTTAATCGAGTTTAATGTCTTGTTAGCGAAGATATAAATTGAACCGGGTGTTAATTCATTTTTAATGAGTTTACGAAGGCCATAGATACCAAGACGAAAGTCAGTAATCCCAGGATAAAGATAAACGGTATGCTTTTCTGTTACTTTAAACATCTTTAGCACCTTTAAGCAAGCGTCGGAGCGTGTTTAAGTTGCTTGTAAGCTCGAAACCATTAATAATGATTGTGACGCTTGCTTGCTCTTCCTCTCGAGGTAGTAGTGCGTTTGTGATATTTAAAAACTCGTTTCCTTGTGGTGCTTGAATAAGTGGATCAACATAATGTTTTTTATATTTTTGAATCCATTTAGCAACGTTGGAACGGGGAATATCATACTTTTCAGCAAGCCTAGCGTATGTTGTTCCTCCAGCAGCGTATTCATTTACAATCGTTAATTTCAGATTAACATCGTATGTTTTGCGTTTATTCATAAAAAACCTCCCATTCTTAACGATAGAATAGGAGATTTAAGCAGTTTTGTTAATACCCTTTATCTTTCTAGCTCACAATTCATCAAGTAAATAGACAAAATAGCAGCTGCTATCGTTCAAAATAGCATTAAAAAATTAAGCGGATTGCATGGTGGTTTTTTAGCGTTCCTATTATTTAAAATGACAAGGGATATCAAGTGTATTTCCTAAAGTTCGTATAAGGGAGAAAAAATAAAAAAACACCCCTATAGGAAAGTTATGGAATCACCATTGATGACCTTTGTAACGTTCAAAATTACACCATTAAATAATCGTGATGATACGTGAGTTTTAAGAATGTTTTATTAGTAAGAATGACAACTCATATCAAGTGATATTACATAAGTTTACGTATGTGGAAAATAAAAACCACCTATAGAAAAAGTTACTGAAGTAGAGTTGATATCAGTTGTAACGTTCATATTTTCACTATTGTTTTTTGATGATTTTAAGCGGGCTTTTTAGCGTTTTAATTAGTAAAGGTGGCAAAGTGTATCAACTCGATTTACTAAAGTTCGCGTATGGGAGATAATAAAAATCATACATATAGGTAACTTATGGAAAGACACTTGATACACTTTGTCATTTAAGTTTTTTCCTTTAGGAACTTTCTAAGAAAAGTCAAAGAAATCAAAAATCGTTTCTTTACGTATGCGTGCGGAAATTTATTTTATTTTTCTACTCCCCCCCGGATGAAGGAGGAGAGGGATGGCCTAGTACCGCCGCCCCACCTCAAAAATATGCGAGGCAAAATTTTCAAAAACCCATAATTTTCAAAATCGCCTCTGTTTTGCTTTTGGCGTATCTTTTTTATGTTTTTCGTGCAGCACTTTGAAAGTTATATGAGACGAAATATAAAATCTTTTCGTTTTTGCTACTCAGCAGTGCGTTAATCCTCACTTGTATAGTGGGAGGAGTAATTATGAGTAAAGAAAAAAACAAATTCATTAACGAACTAAAAAGTGAAACGAAAAAAGATAATTTGCCCGAGTTTTGTAAAGCGTGCGGCGATAAAATAATCCATAAACAAAACCGGAACAATAAAATCTTTTGCTCGGACAACTGTCGTATGAAGTGGTGGAACGCGAATCTTGACAAAGTAAAACGGAAAGCTTACTACGATAAAGTATGTTTTTATTGCAGGCGAGCGTTTACTGTTTACGGGCGATCTGGTGCGAAGTTTTGCGCACGCGTTTGCTATGACACATGGAAAAGCGAAAAGAAAAAGTAACTATTTGCTACTCAAACGCTCACTAATACTCACTTGTACTGTAGGAGGAAGCAAATGACGAAAAAAGAAAAAGTGATCGCGCTTAAAGAAAAACGTTATTCATACCGCACGATTAGTGAGATGCTCGACATGCCGATTGGAACAGTAAAGTCAATTTGGTCACGTAAATTAGCGGATGAAAACTTAACGTCTGCTTGTAAAAATTGTCGTAGACCTGTTACCTCAACAAAGGGACGAAAGCGGAAACAGTTTTGTGATGACAAATGTCGGATGGAGTGGTGGAATAGTCACCGCTGTTTAGTTAAGGCAAAAACAATCTATCGTTTTACTTGTAAACACTGCGGCATTAAGTTTACATCAAGAACACACAAGAAGCGGAAGTACTGTTCCCATCGGTGCTACTTAGAGGGGAGGTATGGTAGTGCAAAATAAAACATACAGAGAACAAGCGGCAGAATATGAGTTCACAATGATCACTGCTTTTCGTCTTTACGAAATGAAGATTATTAGCCCTGAAGACCTCGCACTTATTGAAAGTAAAACGGCGGAAAACTACTCGATTAAAGATCACAGTGTTTACCGTCAACATAACTTGCTATAAACCCTGATATTAGTAAACATGTGAGTGAGGAAAAAAGCATGACAAAACGAGCGGTAAAGTTAGTAAGGAAAAAGCGTGTACTTAGTCGCAAAAAGAATGTGGCAGCGTACGCTCGTGTTTCAACGAGCAAAGATACAATGCTTCACTCCTTATCAGCGCAAGTAAGTTACTATAGTGATTTAATTCAAAGAACGCCGGGTTGGCTTTATGTTGGTGTTTATGTTGATGAAGGGATTACTGGCACGAAAGCTCTTCGACCTAACTTTACACGTTTAATAAATGACGCACGTGCGGGCAAGATCGATTTAATTATCACAAAATCAATATCACGCTTTGCCCGGAATACCGTCGTGCTTTTAGAAACCGTTAGAGAACTAAAAAGCATGAATGTCGAAGTTTTCTTTGAAGAACAAAACCTTTATTCACTAAGTGAAGAAGGCGAACTCATCCTATCGTTTCTTGCTTCCTATGCGCAAGAAGAAGCGCGGTCCGTAAGCGAGAATTTAAAGTGGAGTATTCGTAATGGTTTTAAGAAGGGTAAAGCATGGAACACTTATGTCTTTGGTTATGAATTTAAAGATGGTACGTTTTACGTTAATAAACCTGAAGCAGATATTGTTAAAGAAATATACCGGCAATATTTAAATGGAAAAGGAACACCAGCAATTGCGAAGTACCTTAATGAAAAAGGTATTCGCACGAAACTAAATAACGAATGGCGACATGGCGGGGTAGCATACGTACTACGTAACTATCTCTACACTGGCAACATGCTCCTGCAATCAACATTTAAAGATAGTTTTATTACGAAGCGTAAAACGAAAAATAATGGCGAG
>DASRNI010000011.1:0-2790 GCA_035647455.1 Bacilli bacterium
ACTGAATATAGGGCAAAAGGATACTTCCATTGCGACTTTATATTTCCTATTGGAAATAATCATATTTTATAAATTAATGTACCAACATTATGTATGATCGATTGAAAACCCTTTTATTATTAACTATTTTATATTTGAAAAACACATACGTATTTAAGGTAGACAGTTTAGAATACCAATCTTGTAAAAGAAAACTTGCGCTCTTAAAGGATACTTTTCAATAATAGTAATAACTTCATCTTTCTTTAATGGCAATTCTTTAAAGTAACTCACTAAAATATCTTTTTGTTGTTCTAATCCTTCTTTAAAATGTTTAGCGTATTCATCAAGCAAATCAAGAATCTGTAGGAGTTTATAGTTCTCCTTTGTTACTTTAACTCTTGGAGCATTAATAATATATGTTGCGTTACCAATTTTTACTTGCCGTTCTTTGTTTGCTACAGCATTCGACATAATCTTTTTAAATGGCGATGTTTGGGTGGTAAGACCAAGTTTGTTCGCAAGATTAATTCCTGTTTCATAACCTTGGATTACTCCATTCTTAAGAAGATACTTCGCGTTACTTATTTGTTCTGCTGTAATAAAAGCTTTGTTCATCACGCCTTGTTTCTTTGGTCGAAAGTAAACACCATAACTATACTGTTCCAAAAAAGCTTCACTTTTCAAACGACGTAATATTTGCCGAATTGTTCCTTGCTTAACACTAGGAAAAGACTCAACAATATCTTGCGTGAAAAGCGGAGTGTTAAATTCATAGTTACGAGCGATATAGCTTTTAATTTTTTCTTTCATACAATCACCAGTAATATTGTAACGCTTTTTCTAAATAAAAGCAAATAACGTTACATGAGCTTATTTAAATGTGTTTATTTAATGTGTAAATTCTATGTATTCACAATTTTAAACACTTTTTCTTGCGTGTTTTCACAATTTCAGACGCTTTTTCTCGCTGGTTTTCACAGTTTCGGCACTTTAAGCGTTGTTAAATTTGTATTTTATAAAGTTATTGGCGCACTCCAAACGTAGTTAGTGCGATTTCTTGCACTATTAAAACGTTCACCAAAATAGCCCGTATTTAAGTATTCTTGAAATGTCTCATAATGGTCGTCAGTGTAAACACTAACGGGGGAGGTGTCGTAACCTGGTGCATCAAAGCCATACTCCCAACAAACAAGCCGGCCCACACCGCGACTACCATAGTAATAATCGCCATCAAGATCAAGGTCTAGTTCATAGTACGCTGGTTTATTTTGCCCCGGGATACTTCGCCACGGCACACTTAAAGCGTAACCGTCTGTTCTTGTATAGTAAGAAACTTGCCGGGCATCATAACCAAAAACACTTTTCGCGCGACTAAAGTTAGCACTGCCGATCGGGACATAATTTGCCGGGTACGTTTTAAAAGCGTTAAAGAATGCCGCAAGGTCAACGGGGTCAGTATAAGCAAATTCACTAACGTCGTTAAAACTATAGAGATTATCTTCAATATAATCAAACGAATAGTATGTATATGTTTTTGTCGCGAGTACTGTATAGCCACTGCTACTTGTACTTACATTAATCGGGACGGTTACTTGTTTTCCTTCGTAAAGCGCGCCTGAACTTGTTACTGGATTAAGCCGGTAAAGGTTTTCGCCTGATCCAAAGTAATTAACTTCAGTAACGCTTCCCGTATCGCTATATGTGACATTAAGTTCACTAACATAAAGCGCGGCGTCACTTGCAACAAGATTAAAAAAATTAACATCTTCAACTGGAAAATTAAAAGTATTGTAAGACGTACTAAGCGGAAGCGTTACTTTTTCTGTCCGCAGTTTGTTTGCGCCATAATGCAAAATCGGTCTAGTGCCGGTTAGTTTATCCGTCCGGTACCGTATACTAAAGTTCGTAATTCCTTTAATTGGCGTGTTGTTAAAAAAGGCCGCACCGATTGTCCCGTCACTTGTACTCTGAATAAAAGGTAGGAATGTTACATCAGTGTAGCGCGAACCGCGGTGCAGTCGGTAAAAACTAAGATTAAAGTCATTAACGTAACTTGAGCCGTAATTACCGGTTGCGTAGCGGCCAATGTTGGGATAACTATAATCAAAAAGGTCAAGTGTTATAAGTGTTGGATCATGGTCGGGATCTGGATCCGTGCCACTTGTGCTCGTTATAATGTCATCTGGGTCACGTAGTAATACTTGGGGCCAACCACCATAAACATCAAGAAAACCGTAAAGAGTAATTATTTCGTCATCATAATAACTATCATAAAGCTTCGACCAAATATCATCTTGGGTATAAAGCGAATTGTAATAAAGCGTCGCTGCGTAATAGCCGCCTGGCCACCTGACAAGTGCAGTCGTATCACTAACCGCGGTCAAGTAGACATCTTCCATTTTTACACGGATTGGGCCAACACGATCAAAAAAGGCTGATGCGTTGCTATCAATTAGAAATTCTTCATTAAAAATAAAAGGCGTCACCGGTGAACTGTTTTCTAAGTAATCAATTGTAACTAAGGGGTCAATCATCTGTGGGCGGTTGTTATGAATACTTACGTAACCCGTAACAGTTAAAACGTTGTTTTCCTGAATATTAACATCACCGCGGTAATTATAAATAAGCATCGCTGCACTTTTACCTTCGCGCGAAGTACTTTCAATATAAAAGCTTTTAATTGAGCCGCTGCTATTAAAATATACTTTCGAGACTGTTCCCCACGTTTTAACTTCGTCATAAAAGTTTAATGTATCGTTATTAAAGTCGAGAATTAAGTCACTTAATGAAGTATAACCGTTATATGGA
>DASRNI010000012.1:0-49157 GCA_035647455.1 Bacilli bacterium
TCTTTGTTTGTAAAGATAAGTATGTTATCTAACGTTTTCGTTTCTCTTTGTTTTCGCGCCTTTTAATAGTATATTAAATGTAGTAACGAACGGTTACAAGGATTAGAGATATAACGTGCAAGAGCGTGGACATACACTAGATAAACTTAAAAAAGGCGAAAAAGCGCGTATTTTAAAGGTGAACGGCGAAAACATTATGATTAGACGCCGGCTTTTTGATATGGGAATTACGAAGGACGTTATCGTTACCGTCACAAAAATTGCTCCACTTGGTGATCCGATTTGTCTTTCCTTGCGTGGTTATAGTTTACTTGTCCGCAAGACCGATGTTAAAGATGTTGAGGTTGAATTAATTCGATGAAAATTGCCTTAATTGGAAATCAAAATAGTGGAAAGTCACTTCTTTTCAATCATTTAACCGGTTCAAACCAAAAAATTGGTAATTGGCCAGGGGTGACGATTGAACGGAAAACGGGGATTATTCGGACGACGGAAGACGAAATTATCGATTTACCGGGTGTATATTCACTCGCCCCGTATAGCGAAGAAGAAAAGATTGTTCGTAACTTCTTACTTGAAGAAGACGTTGACTTAATTTTAAACGTCGTTGACCAAACAGCGATTGAACGCAGTTTATATTTAACGACGCAGCTTTTAGAATTTAATATCCCCGTTCTAGTTGTCCTTAATATGAGTGACCTTGCTTTTGAACAAGGGATTCGTGTTAACCAAGAGTTACTTGGCGAAATGCTTAACGTCACAACCGTGCCGATATCGGCCCTTAAAAAAAGCGGAATTAAAGACCTGATTCACGTAATTCGTAACCGTGACTTTAAAAAGAAAACCGATATTGCTGTTCTTCCAGCGTTTATTAATGAACGGATTAGTGCGCTTAGTAAACGCGTGAGCGGGAAAGAAAAAACATTCGCTGCGATTAAAATGCTCGAAAATGATCCCGGTTTCACGAGTGAAATTAGTGACATTGCAAGTACTTACCGCGCGGAAATTGAAGCGCATTACAAAGGCGATATTTTAGAAATAATTGCCGACTATCGTTATCAGTTTATAACGCATGTGCGGAATGAAACTGTTTCAACATTACAAAACCCGAAAACACGGACAGATAAAATTGACCGTGTCTTACTTAACAAATATTTTGCAATTCCTTTTTTCATCATCATTATGTTTTTAGTTTACTTTATTGCCGCAGGTCCTGTTGGGCAATATTTAACAGAACTCATTGAAACAGGTGTTGATCTTTTACGCGGTGCGATGCAAAGTTGGTTACCGACAGTCGGTGCTTCACCGTGGGCGGTTAGTTTACTAACCGACGGTATTTTAGTTGGTGTCGGGGCGATCATTAGTTTCTTACCGCAGCTTATTTTACTCTTTTTCTTAATTGCCCTTTTAGAAACGTCTGGTTACTTACCGCGCGTTGCTTTTGTCTTTGATCGACTTTTCCAAAAAGTTGGACTTTCCGGCAAAACAATTATTCCTTTTATTATTGGGAGTGGCTGTAGCGTGCCGGGCATTATGGCAACACGAACGATTCATGATGAACGCGAAAAGAAAATGGCGATTATGTTAACGCCGTTTGTCCCGTGTAGCGCGAAGCTCCCCGTCATTACGCTTTTTGCCGGCTTCTTCTTCCCAAATATTGCAGGGCTTGTTAGTGCTGCCCTTTACTTTTTAGCAATTATTATTATTTTACTCAGTGCCTTAATTTTAAAACGCGTTTTTAAAGCAACAAGCACCGGTTCATTTATTTCCGAGTTACCAACGTACAAACGGCCTAACTTTAATTATATTGTCCGTGATACCTATGAAAAAAGTAGTGCGTTTGTCGTGCAAGCAGGCACACTTATTTTCTTACTATCACTCGTCATTTGGTTACTCGTTAGTTTTAACTGGCAGTTTCAGTACGCCGTCCCCGTTAACGAAAGTATTCTTAGTGATATTGGGCGGATGTTTGCCTGGTTCTTTTACCCGTTTCTTGGCGAATTTAGCTGGGAAGCAAGTGTTTCAATTTTACAAGGTCTCGTCGCGAAAGAACAAGTTATTTCGAGTATGGCAATTATCGCGAACGTCAATGAAGGTAGTGAAGGACTTAGAACGGCTCTCTTTGCGAGCGAAAGCTTCCGCTTCTTCACCCCGGCAAGTGCTTTTGCCTTTATGGCATTTAATCTTTTTAGTGCGCCGTGCTTTGGCGCAATTGGCGCGATGCAAAAAGAATTTGGCAGTACACGTAAAATGCTTTTTGCCGTACTTTTCCAAACGGGAATTGCTTATGTGATTGCGACACTAATTTACCAGTTTGGTCATTTATTGGAGGTTTTAATATGAGTTTAGCCGATGTCATTATTGTCTTAGTTTTAGCCGTTTTAGTTGGGCTTGTCATTTACGTGTTAATTCGTAATCGCCGCTTGAATTGTGCTGGTTGTGCGTATGCGAAAAACTGTGAAACGTACTGTGTGAAAATTAAACCAGAAGACAGCTAATCATCAACATACCTTAATTTACGGGAACAACGGAGTTTTGTTCCCTTTTTTTATGAAAAAGGCAGGAAATACCGTGTTTTCTTATCATTTTAGCATTATTAGACGAGCGACTACGCTACAATATTAAGAGAATAAAAGAGGTTAATTATGAAAACAAAAAAAGTATTATTATTATTAAGTTTAGCCGCCGTTTTGCTTGGTGGCTGTAATGAAAAGCGAGATTCGTCTTCGAGCAGTAAAGATTCTTCCGCAGCAACGGAAACAACTACTTCTAGTTCGCTCCCTAGCTCTGAGCTATCAACAACCGAAAGTAGCGACGAACTGTATCCACCCGAACCAACAACAATTATTGATGACGATACATATACAATTAGCACGAGTTGGCCCAACAGTGCCTTACAAGCATATGCGGCAACGTTTGATTTAAAAGATACGCTGCCTAACGTCACACTTGAACGCAAAATTTATCACGCCATCCTTGATTGGGGTTACGATTTTTATTTCCTAAAAGTCATTACTGATGACGCTGATGACTTACTTGATATCGCGCTTCCGTTTGAAGATGCGGGCTATGATATAACGCTTGACGATGAATATCTTTACGCACTTTCCGTGCATGAAGAAATTCAACTTTATGCGTACTATTTACCGGCGAATATTGTTGAACCAAATCGGATTGAAATTATGCTCTTCATCGAAGAAGTCGCTGAAGATTATCTTTTTGATTATCTTGATGAGCACGATGGTTGGCCAAGTGACGCACTAGCAAGTTACTTTGCTTTAAAAAATTCAACGAGCACTATTCCAAGTTTAAGTGATGTGACGGTTAGTTACACACTCCTTATTGATGAAGACCCTTATTTCCCAGATCCGTACTTCCTTATCTTTATTCCTGGAAGCGAACGAACACTTGAATACAAAGCACTTTTAGAAAATGACAATTTTGAACTTGAACTTGATGATCCGGACGACATCTATCCTTATTACTACGCTTATAAAGATGCAGAAAACCTAGAACTTGAGTTTGGTTACTATGAAAGCGGTGAAGGTTTACCCGCGGGAATGCATATTTATATTACCGCTTATACCGTGATTGAACCACCTGCAAATAGTGAACAAGTTTATCGTTTAGATTTTAACTCTACTTCGACTCTCACAACCGCGACTGATAACTTAGGTGTTTGGGAAACTGACGCTTTAACAATGACAATTAAAAAAGCTGATTCAACCGTCTTTGTTGGTGGCGACAAAAGTAACGGCGGCTATTGGCATAGTCCGCTTCGTGTTTACGCCGACCAAGAAGTTACGTTTAGTGTAAGCGGTAAAACAATCGACCAAATCGTCGTTACAACTGATCCGAGTAAAGGAGTGGAAGGACTTGCTGATGGCTTTTTTTATAGCGCTGTCATCGTGAACACAAACGGGGCAATTATCACTATCAAACCAACAAATAATCAAAGTGAAATCACCGTAACTATTTCAAGCCAGGTGCGCTTTCTAAGTCTAGAAGTTTATTACGCTTAAGCATAGCTTAACTTTTAAATAAAAGTTTGACACGATATTTTTTGCTTGTTAATATTACAATATATTAAGGAGTAGTTATTATGACCAAGTATACTTTTCCCGGTGGTACGTATGAAGGTGACGCAGTTAATAATTTACCGCATGGTTCCGGTGTTTTAGAACTCGAAGACGGAACGCATTATGAAGGTGAGTTCGTTAACGGGTATAAAGAAGGCGAAGGCGTTGAAACGCGCGCAGACGGGACAAAGTACGTTGGTGCTTTTAAACAAAATCGTTATGATGGGTTTGGTATTGTTAATTTTCCCGACGGCACTATTTGGGAAGGCACGTTTAAAGATGGGTTTCCTGATGGCGACGTTAAAATAAAGCACAGTCACGGCGGTGTCCTGGAAATCAAGTATGTTAACGGTGTTGAAGCAAAAATCGGTCGTTACACGTGGCCAAATGGTGATAGTTACCAAGGCGAATTTGTTGATGGCATTAAGCATGGCCGCGGTGTTTTCTTTTTTGCAAATGGTGATATTTATTCAGGTGACTTCTTTAATGAAGAAATGACGGGACATGCGACGCTCCATGTAAGTGACGGCAGTTATCTTGAAGGCGAGTTTGTACAAGGTAAACCGCACGGACCGGCCGTACTTCATCTCAAAGAAGGCGATTATATTGAGGCTAATTACGAAAATGGCGTGATTAAAGGTGATATTACGTACTATTTAAAAAGTGGCGCCCGCTACGTTGGCGAAATTGATGGCGCAAAAATTACTGGCCAAGGCACACTTTACATGCCAAACGGTGACAAGTACGTTGGCGCATTTAAAGATGCTGCACTTGATGGTGAAGGGACTTATTACTTCGCTAGCGGTAACTCATTTGTCGGTACTTTTAAAGACGGCGATAAAGTTAAAGGGACTTACTTTTACAAAGACGGAACAACAAAAGATTTTCCGTAGTGATTATTTAGATTGATATTTACCTATTAATTGACAAAGCGTATTATATACGCTATTATTAGCGAGCATATTGGCAGCATATAAACACTGCTTGTCTAATGGTCGATACGCAAAGTGTGTTAGTAACTTAAGCTCTACTGTGAAAGCATTAAGTCGATCATCCGAAGCAATGGGGTTTATACCATTTGTTAAAATGCAAAATAACAAAAGGAGGAAAAACTATGCGTGATACAGGTTCAACATGGAAAAAATCGCGTCGTCTAAACTATTCAATTTTAGAAACTGGTGAAGAACTACGTCGGCGGCCTTACGGGCCAGGACAACACGGAAACGCCCGTCGTCGTCGCCCCAGTGAATACGGCATTCAGCTCGTTGAAAAACAAAAGCTCCGTCACACTTACGGTGTTAACGAACGACAATTCCAACGGCTCTTCTTAATGGCAAAACGCAACAAAGCCGTTATTACTGGTACAGCGTTTATTCAAATTTTAGAATCACGACTTGATAACTTAGTGTTCCGTAGTGGCTTTGCCGCGACCCGTCGTCAAGCACGACAACTCGTTAATCATGGCCACGTCACCGTTGATGGTAAGAAAGTTGATATTCCAAGTTTCTTAGTCCCCGTTGGTGCGACAATTAGTCTACGTGAAAAAAGCCGCGACTTAAAGTTACTTAAAATCAACTTAGAACACGACAAAATTATCGTCCCGTTCTTAACCGTTGATACGGAAAAACTCACAGCGAAGTATGATCGCTTACCCGAACGTACTGAAGTTGCTCAAGAAATTAATGATGCATTAATCATTGAGTTCTACAACCGCTTCTTATAGTCGTTAGTAACAAGATACATAAAAAGGCTGTTAAGAAATTTAAAAAACTTAACAGCTTTTTTTTATTTTTATGAACGTTTTCTTTTTGTTAAGGGCGATTGTTTCTCTAAATTTAGTATATATTTCGGTAAATAACTACGCTAAACTAAAATTATCAAACAAAGGAGCAGAAAAATGAGAAAAAATCCGTTTTTTATTTGCCACTTCTATTAACAGCACTACCTCCACTTTGTGATATAGAAACCTGGCCACTTCCGCTATCGTTAAATTACGTTTCCGGACGAATTTACGATTACGAAGGCGAAGAAGAAAATGAAATTCTTACGAGCAATGAATGAGCCACGATGGAGATAACGATTTTTTCGAACGGCGTTAAAAGCGATGCCGCATTAATAGAAGATGATGAATACACTGAGCACGGCGAGGGATGTATTGGTACTGAGACTTTTTTCCTGGAATTTAATAATGAACTTCCCGGTCGCTTATTTTATGAAATTGATCAAACTAGAGACGGGCTAGCCCAAAATATGTATTTTGATGTTAGCTTTACATTTGCTGATGAACACCCCGCCTATAGCGGTCCTTATATGCCGAGAGAACAACAACAGCTTTAAACAAAACGCATTAAAAAAAAGAGCGGTTAAGCTTTTAACGTTTTCTTAACCGCTTGAAGATTTATTTAATAAGTATTGTTAAGTTTTTTTACCGACGTAATAATTACGGCGACCCCGCTTAATTACGGCGTATGTCGCATGAAGGAAATATTTTTCGCTTAAAAGTAATTCGGGATCATTTACTTTAACGCCGTTAAGACTAATTGCGTTACCGTTAATAAATTCACGCGCTTCACGTTTACTTTTTGCTGCGCCAAGAGTAATAAGTGCGTCTTCAAGTTTAACGTTTACTGCTAGTGGCGCGGCGAGTTTGTCAAAGAGTTCAGCTAAATTACTTTTTGTGAGTGTCTCAAAGTCACCCGTAAATAGTGCTTCACTCATTTTAATTGCGGTGACTGCTTCTTTTTCGTTATGAACAATTTTCACAACTTCATAAGCAAGACGTTTTTGCGCCTGCCGCTTATGCGCTGCTTCTAAGTGCTCTTGATTAAGCGCTTCTATTTCTTCTTTACTTAAAAACGTTAATACTTTTAAGTATTTTAAAGCGTCTTCGTCGCTTACATTAATAAAATACTGGTAAAGCGCATATGGGCTAAACTTTTCTTTGTCGATAAAGAGCGCACCATCAACACTTTTACCAAATTTGTCACCTTGGCTATCAGTTAATAAGTGGGCAGTCATTACTTCAACGTTCGTGCGTTCACCATTAACGCGGCGAATAAGATCAAGGCCACTTACTAAGTTGCCCCATTGGTCACTGCCACCAATTTGCATTGTAACACCGTAGTTTTCATGTAAATGCAAGAAATCAATACTTTGTAACACCATATAACTAAATTCGGTATAACTGATTCCGGTTTCTAAGCGTGACTTTACTGTATCTTTCGCGAGCATATAGTTAATCCCAAAATGTTTACCGTAATCACGGAGATAACTAAGTAAGCTAATTTTGCTGAGCCAATCGTAGTTATTAACGATTTCGCCTTTATTTTTATCATTAAATTCGAGATAGCGTTCAAGTTGCTCTCTAATTTTTTCGGTGTTCAGGGCGATTTCCTTTTCATCTAACAATTGCCGTTCACTTGTCCGGCCACTTGGGTCACCAATCATCCCGGTCGCACCACCAACAACGGCGATAATTTTATGGCCCGCTTGTTGGAGCCGCATGAGTGTCATCACCATGACAAAGTTACCCATATGCATACTTGCTGCACTTGGGTCAAAGCCACAGTAAATCACTTGCGGAGTACTGAGCATTTTTTTAATTTCTTCTTCAGAAGAAAAGTCTTTAATTAAATTGCGATATTTTAAATCTTCATAAAGTGTCATAATTTGCCTTTCTAGAGCGTCGTATCAAGTTTAACGTATGTTGCAACGACTTTTTGCCGCGGAATATTAAGTTTTCCACCCATGATTTCCACAAGAATGTCCATCGCACGAAGTCCGACTTCGTGGAGATCAAGGAGCATACTCGAAACACGGGGCCGTAAAATCGGCGCATAACGCGTGCCAATTAAACTAAGTACTTCAATATCTTCCGGCACTCTAAGTCCGTTATCATGCGCGGCGTTAATTACACCAACGGCCAGCGTATCACGGTTCACGATAAAGTAGCCGTTTCTTACTGCTTTAAAGTAATTTAAGAAATAATCGTAATAACCTTGATAACTGTTATCTACGCTGAGTAATGTGTACGGTCGTCCTTCTGCTTCATGTGTATCGACGAAACTTCGTTTCAGCCGGTCAAGTAGGCGGTCACTATCGGGGAAATCAACGAAAAACATCGGTTTACTTGAGGTTTGTAAATGTTTGCGGACAATTTCTTCCCGCAAAGTATTTTCGTAACCAAACGTAATGCATGTTACTTTTTCTTTTTCGTCAATCCGGTTATTGACAACGACAACAGGAACTTGGTAATTGGCGATTTGGTTAATTTCTTCTTCTTCAAATAAGTTATCGAAAATAATCGCTCCGTCAACGTGACTTGTAATTAGTTTATCCATCGCGATTTTCGCTTCCGCTTTATCGTTTGATGTCACAAATAGCGTAATCACATAGCCGCGTTCGCCGGCTGCTTTTGTAATACCGTGGAGTAAGTTACTAATATAAACGTAGTTTGCACTGGGGATAATAACACCAATGTTCGTCGTTTTACTTGTCGCGAGTGCCTGCGCAAGGGCACTAGGACGGTAACCTAATTTATTAATTGCATCTTTAACTTTTTGCCGAGTGGCTTCGGTCACATTTTGATGGTTGTTAATGACGCGAGAGACAGTAGCTAAACTAACCCCAGCGACACTCGCAACTTCATAAATTGTTACACGGTCTTTAAAACTATCATTCATAAAAATTCACCTCACTTAAATAATATATGAAAATATTTTCATAATCAAGTAAGCACTTACATTTTAAAGTATTAACTTTAATTTTTTGTGAGTTTAACTGTCTCTAAGCGCGTGCTAAAATATTCTTCACGACCGACTTTTGCCTGTGCTTTCCCGTTCACTTTGACGATGTCACCGGTAAAACCAATCGTTTTATTGTTTAGTAAGTACGTTCCGACTCCGTACATATCAACAGGAACATTATCTTTTTCAAAGTCCTGAATTTTTTCCGCGTTGAAGCCGCTGCTCACGACAATTTTAACGTAGTTAAAACCTTCACGATCAAGTGCTTCACGAACTTTAAAGACAAGTGCTTTACTAACACCACGAACTTCTTCAAAGTTACTACAACCATCACTAAAAACAACATCAGCAAGAGCACGCGAGGTATCAAGACGAATCGCACTTAGTTTTTTACCAAAAGCGCGGGCAACTTTGAGACTGTCACCAACGGAATCGTTATGATAATCCACAAGCGCGGTTAGCGGTGTTTCTGGGAACGTTTCGAGAAATAAACGGCTCGCCGTAACAACGTCGCCACCGGTCATTGCAATTAAGGCATGCGGCATTGTTCCCATCCCATTAATATCAACATAACTTCCTTGCGCATCGGTTGAAAACTTCGTAATGCCACCGATGAAACTGGCATAGCCGTCACCAGCTTGCGTTAAGTAGTCATCCTGGCGGTCAGCCATTGAAAAAACTTCTTTGCCCTGAGCCGCTTTAACTACTTCTTTACTATTCGTCGCAATATTAGTTTGGCGGGTTAAAATACCATCAATTAAACTTTCTAGAAACCCAAAATTAACGTATGGTCCCGTAATTTTCAGCACCGGTTCAAACGGTTTTATTGTGTCACCGTCAAAAAGTGCTTCAACTGTGAGACTTTCCGGCTTAACCGCAAAAGTCGCAAGTAAACTAAGTGCTTGGTCTACGCCACAGAGTACTCCGTGTTCACGGGCAAAAAACTGCATAGTGACGACGGTATCCTTTAAATGTGTTTTAATAATTTCTTCGGTCTTACTAAAATAATTAGCGGTATAAAAATGATCTTTTATTTCCTGAGGAAACTTAAATGTTTTGTTCGTTAAGCGATTTCTGCGGTCGCTTCTTTTTAAAAGTGCTTCATTCATCCGTGCTTACTCTCCTTGAGCCGTTTTATTTCTGCTGGTGTGAGTTTTTCAAGCATTCTTAAAAGCACTTTTCGCGCATCAACGACGTCTTTTGCGTCAACAATTGTTGAATTAGTGTGGAGACCGCGCGCACAAATACAGTGCGTAAGTGTTGCAACACCAATATTACTTAAATGAAACGCTCCAGCATCTGTCCCGCCTAAACTCATATAGTACTGTGTTTTAACGCCGAGTTCTTTCGCCGTTTCTTCTTGGAAACTTAAAAGCGTTTTATTCGCAATCATCGAGCGATCAAAATAGCGAAGTAAAATACCTTGGCCGAGTGCTCCACCTTCGTTCCCACCAACTGTGTCACGGGCCGGACTACAGTCAAGGACGATTGCTAAATCAGGTTTAATTAAGTTACTTGCCGTCACTGCACCGCGAAGTCCAACTTCTTCTTGCACCGTCGCGCCAATATAAAGATCGTATGGTAATTTTTTATCTTGATAATATTCGGCAACTTCAAGTGCGAGAAAAACACCGTAACGATTATCAAACGCTTTACTTAAAAGTCGTTTACCGCCGTTAAGTTCCAGAAATTCGCCATTAATGACAATCATATCACCAATGTTAACACCAGCTGCAAGTGCTTCATCTTTACTTGCAAAACCAAAATCAAAGTTTAAAGCATTAATTTTTAAGTTATTTGTCCCTTGGCTTTTTAAGTGCGGCGGTAAGCTATCGACGGCACCTTGGAGTTTCGCCCCGGCTTTCGTTGTCAGCGTTGCGCGCTGCGCTAAAAGTGTTAACGGATCAATCCCACCGCGGGCACTAACTTTAATAATCCCGTTTTTTTGAATCCGGTCAACGATAAGACCAACTTCATCAGCGTGACTAGCGACAACAACTTTATACGGATCTTTTGTCTTACTCCGTTTAACAGCAAAAACGCTGCCTAAGTTATCATAAATAACTTCGTAACCTAACTTTTTAAACTCCTTGTCTAAATAAGCGGTTAATTCGTTTTCAATCCCCGGGATTGCATTAATTGTTGTTACTTTCTTAAATCGTTCCAGCATTTTCTTCGTTAACATAATTTACTCCTTCTTTGCTTCAATTAATTTTATTTTAACACCTTGACTGCGAAAAAGTGTTTCGTATTCCGTCATATAGTCAGCATTATTAACCCCGTTATACGCAAAGTCAACGGTGATTAAGTTAAATTTTGTCTGTTGTAGTGCTTCTAACGTATATTCGGCAAACGGTGTATTATCGGTTTTAAACGCTAAAACGCCATCTTTTTTTAGTAATTCATAATAACGCTCTAAGAGCGGCGGAAAGGTGAGTCGTCGTTTTGTGTGGCGCTTTTTCGGCCACGGGTCACTATGATTTAAAATAATTCGGTCAAATGCGTTACGCGCAAGTTTTGTGAGCACTTTCCGTGCATCTCCAACAATTAAAAGCACATTAGTGAGCTTTTTTTCCACAACTTTCTTCGCAGCAATGGCTGTAATTGTTTCGTTTAGTTCGATCCCAATAAACAATATATCACGGTGGGTTGCGGCAAGATTACTAATAAAAGCACCTTTACCGACGCCGACTTCAAGATAAACTTTGTTATAGTGCTTTGGGTATGAGATTTCTGTTAAATCTAGCCGATCAAAAAGAACGAACGTGCTTTCGTTTAAAAAGGCCGGCGCCCATTTCTTTTTGTGAACACGCATTTTATAATTTTGTTCCTAAGTAATATATGGCGCGCGCATACATACTAATTTGAATTTTCAAGTCTTCCAGCGCGATATATTCGTTGGGCGCGTGGATATCACCACGACGTTCGGGGAAACTACTTCCAAAGGCCACAGTATTTGGACATTCTTTCGCGTATGTCCCGCCCCCAATAGCGAGTGGTTTACTTGTTAAGTCACCTGTTTCATCTTGGTATGCACTCATTAATGTTTGAATAAAGTCGCTTTCTGGATCGAAAAGGAGAACGGGACTAACGCGGTCACATTTAAGACTCATCCCGGTTAATTCTTTAATATCGCGTAAAGCTATTTTCGTGTCAATAGTTTCGGGGAAACGGAAATTAACGGTTAAACTAAGTTCATTACCGTCGTAACTTATTAAACCAACGTTAAACGTTGTTTCACCGACAAGCTTTGTATTTGCGTAAGCATTTAAGTTTCGTCCATTAACATCGCTATAATAGTAACTAATCTTCGTTAATTCTTCGTCATCATAAAAAGCACTAAAATGCGTTAAAAATGTAATCGCTGCGTTTTCACCTTTTTCGGGATAACTGCCGTGCGAACTTAAGCCGTAAACAGTTAACTTGATTTTATCACCGGCCGTTTCATATTCGTAATTAACCGCCTTTTCATTAAGGTACGTTAAAAAATCTAAATCTTTATCAAGTGTTGCTGTAACTTTATCGATCACACTATTCGCCGCTTCGCCACCTTCAAGTTTGTAAAGGTGCTTAATCGCAAACTGCTTTTTCGTCACGTAATTAACAATGCCTTTTTCAGCGTAAATAAGCGGGAATATCGCATCTGGTGTAAAACCAGCTTTTGGATGCGGGGCAGCGTAATCGTTAAAATAATAATTCATACAGCTACTACCACGCTCTTCGTCGCCACCAACAACAAGGCGTACACTATAGTTCGTAATTAAGTTATGGTCGCGGAGTAATTTAAGTGCGTAATAACTAGCAATTACTGGACCTTTATCGTCACTTGTCCCGCGGCCATACATATAGTCATCACGAATTGTTGCTTTAAATGGCGGGCTAATCCAGTTCCCGGTTGCGGGGACAACATCAGCATGCGCGAAAATCGCAACGTTATTCTTGTTAATATTACCAATACTAATTTCAATGACGCGGTTGTTAATATTTTTAACGGTAAAGCCATCTTTCTTTGCTAAGTCACTAATAAATTCTAAAGCGTTAGTTACACCTTTACCGTACGGATCTTTTTCACTAACTGTCGCTTCGTCATAAACACTATCAATATTAACGAACGTGCCAAGTTTTTTAACTGCTTCTTCGTAATAAGGAGCGGCAAGTTTTTTATAGTCTCTCATAATTTCCTCCTAATTCAACTGCCCAACAACAAGTAATCCTTGATGGATTAGATCTTGGTTGATCATATAACTTTTCGGTAACATCTTTTTAATAAGTGGCACACTACCACCCGTAACAATAACTTGACACTTTTTGTCAACTTCTTTTTCAATTAACTGTACAAAACTTTTAATTTCTGCTTGTGTTCGGTAGAAAAGACCGCTACTTAAGGCGTCAATTGTGTTTTTACCGAGTACTTTGTTTGGTGCTTCAAGTGGGATGTCTCGGAGTTTTTCTGCCTTTTTTGTAAGGGCGTCAAAGCTCAGCATTAAGCCCCCACTAATGACGACGCCGGCAAAGTTGCCGTGTTCATTAATGTAAATATATTTATTAGCAGTGCCGAGATCAACAACAATTGCTGGGTAGCGTTTTTGCGCTTTAACCGCAACGGCAGCGGCAATAATATCCGCGCCAACTTCTTCCGGATGATCAATTTCAAGCTCAGTGTTTAACTTTGAATGCGCCGTTAAAACGTGGGGAACAACGTTAAAGAGTCGCATCGTAATCGAGACAAATTTTGCCGTTAAACTTGGTACAACACTAGCGATAACAACTTGACGAACGGCAAGCTTATCGTACTTTAGTTTTAGGTTTGTCCGGACAGCTTTAAAATAATGAAAAGCGCTTGCTTTCCGTTTTGTGTGAAGTTCTTTTCGCTCAATAACTTGTCCGTCTTTACTGAGAGCGAGACAAATAAATGTATTTCCGATATCAATTGTTAAAATCATCTTGTTCTCCTTATTTAACGACAATATTAACGATCCGTCCGGGGACGATAATTTTGCGAACAATTTCTTTGCCGGCAATGTAAGACTCAAGTCGCTCGTCATTCATCACAATTGCTTCAAGTTCTTCTTTTGTCGCGTCTTTTTTAGTTTGAACAGTAAAGCGGAGCCGTCCATTAATTTGTACAGCAATATTAATTTCGTCAAGTACTGCTTTTGCCGCATCGTACGTTGGCCAACTTTCGTAAGTAATTGTTCTTACATCAACGTACTTGGCGTAAAGTTCTTCGCCTAAATGCGGAGCGATGGGGTAAAGCAGTTTAATAAAATTAATAAAGTACGGTAAATATATTTCTTTTGCTTTATAAAGTTCATTGACAAAAGTCATCATCTGGGCAATCGCCGTGTTAAAGGCGAGCTTTTCATAGTCTTCTGTCACTTTTTTAACTGTCGAGTGATAAATATAATCAAGTTCACCATTATTTTTATCGGTGAACGGAATTGTAAATTCATTTGTCGTCATGCGGTACACGCGGCGTAAGAAACGGAGTGCGCCATCAAGGCCACTATTTGACCACGGTAAACTTGCTTCAAGTGGACCCATGAACATTTCGTAAAGCCGTAAGCTATCAACGCCAAATTCACTAATAATTTCACCCGGATTAACGACGTTGCCACGTGACTTTGACATCTTCTCGCCGTTTTCTCCTAAAATCATTCCTTGATGGAATAATTTTTCAAACGGTTCCTTCGTCGGTACTTCGCCAATATCAAAAAGGAAACGGTGCCAAAAGCGCGCATAAAGTAAGTGCAGCACAGCATGTTCTGCGCCCCCAATATAAAGATCAACGGGGAGCCAATGTTTCAGTAATTCTTGAGCAGCAAATTCATTTTCATTATGCGGATCAAGATAACGCATATAATACCAACAACTTCCCGCCCACTGTGGCATTGTGTTTGTTTCGCGGCGCGCTTGTTCACCGGCAATTTCAACATTTAACCATTCGTTTGCTAAGGCAAGCGGTGATTCACCCGTTCCACTTGGTTTATATTCTTCAAGTGGCGGTAAAACAAGCGGCAGCTCTTCGAGCGATAACGCTTTAGCTTCGTTTGTCTTTGCGAAGTGAACTATCGGGATCGGTTCACCCCAATAGCGCTGCCGGGAAAAGAGCCAGTCACGAAGTTTGTAGTTAGTCCGTTTTTCCGCGCGACCTTTAGCAGCAAGAACGCTAATTACTTTTTCGCTTGCTTCTTTAATATAAAGGCCATTAATAAAATCACTATTAATATGTTTAGCGTCACCGGTAAAGGCGTTTTTCGTAATGTCACCTTCAAGTACTTGTTTAATTGGTAAATCGTGTTTTTTCGCAAATTCATAGTCACGTTCATCATGCGCAGGTACGGCCATTACCGCACCACTACCGTAACTAAGGAGCACATAAGTAGCGATATAAATCGGGATTAACGCGTTATTTACCGGGTTAATTGCGTAAGCACCAGTAAATACACCTGTTTTATCTTTATTAAGTTCTGTCCGTTCTAAGTCGCTAAGTTTCGTTGCTTCTTCTTGGTACTTTTTCACAACTTCTTCTTGTTCTTTTGTCGTAATTTCTAAGACTAGCGGATGCTCTGGAGCAAGTGTCGCGTACGTTGCCCCAAAAAGTGTATCAGCGCGCGTTGTAAAAACTTCGAAAGTAAAGTCACTATCTTTTACTTGAAACGTAATCGCTGCCCCTTCACTTTGGCCAATCCAGTTTTTTTGCATTTCTTTCGTCGAAACGGGCCAATTTAAGTCGTCAAGCCCATCAAGGAGTTTATCAGCGTAGTCGGTTATTTTAAGGAGCCACTGGCGCATTGGTTTCCGTATAACCGGGAAACCACCAACTTCGCTTTTTCCGTCGATGACTTCTTCGTTTGCGAGCACAGTACCAAGCGCAGGACAAAAGTTTACCGGGATATAATCAACGTAAGCTAAGTCGTTGGCAAAAAGTTTTGTAAAGATCCACTGCGTCCATTTATAGTAACTTGGTTCGCTTGTCGTTACTTCTTTCGTAAAGTCGTAACTAAAGCCCATCTCTTTCAGTTGGGTGCGAAATACTTTAATATTTTCATTCGTAAATGTTGCTGGATGTTTATTTGTGCGAATTGCATATTGTTCGGCGGGTAAGCCAAACGAATCGTAGCCAATTGGGTGCAGAACATTAAAGCCTTGCATCCGTTTAAAGCGGGCAACAATGTCAGTCGCGGTATAACCAAGCACGTGGCCAACATGAAGTCCGTCTCCAGAAGGATAAGGGAACATATCTAACACGTAATATTTTGGTTTTGAAAAGTCATATAAATCAGTTTTAAACGTATTATTTTTTTCCCAATATGCTTGCCACTTCTTTTCAATCTTTTTAAAGTCGTAATTCATAACGTCTCCTTTTTATAAAATAAAAGGTGCTACCTAAGGGCGGAGTTCCGCGGTACCACCTTAACTTTTATCTTCATTTTCTTTTAACGCAAGTAACGGCTAGTATTGAGAAGGTGAGACGTAGCTAGCTACTTAGTCTTCTCCTAGCAAAGTTTATTTTATATTAAAATAAAAAAGAACGCAACTAGACGCTTCGGGCTTCTTTGTAAAGCGCTAAATATTTTTTCGCTGCTTCACGCCAATGATTATTTTTCGTCATCGCGTTATCAACGAGTTTATCCATCGTTTTTGTGTCTTGATACGTATCAAAAGCGTAATTCATTGTGAGTTTCATCCAGTACTCATCATAATTATCAAACGAAAACCCGTCGGCCTTATTTTCATTCATGCCGTCATAACTAATAATTGTATCTTTTAAGCCACCAGTCGCACGGACGATTGGGAGTGTGCCGTAGCGCTGGGCGATCATTTGGCCAATCCCACACGGTTCAAATAAACTTGGCATCATAAAGAAATCACTTGCCGCATAAATACGGTGAGCAAGACTATTGTTATAACCAATATAAATACCAACTTGTTCCGGGTACTGACGGCGCAGTTCTTCAAGTGCTTGTTCGTAGCCGTATTCTCCGCTACCAAGAACGATAACAGCCGCCCCTTTTGCCAGCACTTCATAAGCGCCAGCTAGCATTAAATCCATTCCTTTTTGCCAAGTTAGCCGCGAAACCATGCTAAATAGTGGTTGATTCGCCTTGACCGTTAAATTAAACTCACGGAGTAATTCTTCTTTATTGCGTTTTTTATTCGCCGTACTCTTAAGTGAAAAGAGATGGGGAATATTTGTGTCCGTTTCCGGATTAAATTCATCGTAATCAATGCCGTTAAGAATGCCGCTAAAGTCGTCACGGCGTAAATTAATAATTCCGTCTAACCCTTTTGAACCTTCACGTGTTAAAAGTTCTAAGGCGTGGGTTGGACTCACTGTATTAATTTTATCAGCGTGCACAATCGCCGCTTTTAAACTATTAACTTTATCGCGGTAACGAAGTGTCCCGTCGTCATAATAACTTTTGCGAATATCGTAAAAATCTTCCAGTAATTCCGGACCAAATTCACCTTGGAACGCCGGATTATGAATCGTCACAACGTACTTCATGCGCCGGAACTGGGCATTTTTCTTATTTTGAATTTTAATAAGTGCCGGTAGCATCCCAGCGTGGTAATCATGCACATGCAAAATATCCGGCCGGAGTTTTAAGCTAACGAGCATATTCCGGACCGCAACGGTAAAGAACGCAAAGCGCTCCGTATCGTCAGCGTAACCATAAAAGCCTTCACGACCAAAGTAATATTCGTTTTCGATTAAATAAAACGTAATCCCATCAACAAATGTTTTATAAATCTTCGCATTTTGACAGCGCCAACTAAGTTGGACTTGGACGTTACTGACAAAACGAATTTCACTCCCAATATCTTTATTAATTGCCCCGTAAAACGGCATCACTACACTAACTTCTTCACCAAGAACACTAAGTTCTTTACTGAGCGAATATACAACATCCGCTAAACCACCTGTTTTTGCAAGTGGAGCACTCTCACTTGCCACCATCATTATGCGCATTATATTTTATCTCCCTTTTTAATATATAAAATGTCGTCCTCGGTCCCACTTAATTCATTAATTAAGCGAACTTCAACTTCTTTATCAAGCAGTACATACTTTAACTTTTGATCCGCCCGGATAGTTGTATCCGTGAAAACAATCGCGTTTTCAATCACCGCCCCTTTTTCAACGACAACATTCCGAGAAATGATCGCGTTTTTAACGGTTCCTTCAATTTTTGCACCGTTTGCAACGAAACTATTTTTAACGTTTGCCGTTTGCCCGTACTTCGCCGGCTGCGTATCATGCGTAACGGTATAAATTGGCCAGTCATCAAGGAAAAGTTCTTTTCTGATCGTGTACGTTAATAATTCAAAGCTAAAGCGGAAATAGTTCGCGTAACTATCAATTGAACGGAGATAGCCTTTGTAATGATAACTATTGACTGTATGACCATCAATAATACGCTGGGCAATAACGTCACTTAACGTATAAAAAGGACTTGTACTTTGTGCTTCTGCTAAGAGTTCTTCAAACACACGACGCGAGATAACGAATACTTCGGTTGAAACACTACGTTTATCTTCTTCACCTTTATTCCGCGTAAACGTTTTCACGTGACCTTCTTCGTCAACCGTAATCACACCGCGACCAATAAACTGTGTTTTCGCGTTATTAACATCTTGATAAACGACGGTAATATCAGCGTGATTATCTTTATGCTCTTTAATCACTTGGCGTAAATCAAGCGGCATTAAAAAGTAACTTGGTGCGACGACAATTACATCTGGATCATGTTCTTTTAGTAAATATTTATGGAAAATAATATTCGCAATATCGGTATTATAACGCGGACCATAACGGCTTGCACTTTCGTTATAAGCGACCATATTAAAACCTATTTTCGTATTAAGATTAAAAATGTTGCGACTGCCTAAATGTTTTAAAACACTTTGCGGGTGCTGATCAACAAGGACAGCCACACGGTCAATGCCTGAATTGGAAAAGTTCGAAAGCATAAAATCCATAAAAGCATAACGGCCCAGAAAACTAACTGTCGCGCTGTTCCTATTTTTTGTAAGTGCACCGAGTCCCGGTTGATGATGCAAATTTAAAAATGCGAGTACTTTCATTAGTTTGCCTCCTCTTCGTGAACGAGCACAATTTTATTAGTGTTTAAGTTAATTTTGGCGCCCTTTTTAACAACGGTATCATTAATGACAATGGCGTTATTAATTTCCGCACCTTCGCCAATTGTGACATGCGGCATAATCACACTATTCGTGATTTTTGCGCCTTGCTCAATAATTACTTCGTTACTAATGATGCTGCCTTCGACGCTCCCGAGGACGATTGCCCCTTGGTTAACGATACTATTTTTAACCCGGGCTCTTTTACCGACATACTGCGGGACACTATTCGTGTCTTCACTAAAGAGACGGAAGGCGTTACCGGCACCGTATTCATCATTGGTCATTTTAATTAAATCCATATTTGCTTCCCACAGTGAATCAATTGTTCCGACGTCTTTCCAGTAGCCTTCAAAACGATGAACAGCAAGTTTCTTGTTCGCTGCGAGCATCGAAGGAATAATATTTTTACCAAAGTCGTGATCGCTATCTTTTAAACTAGCATCTTTAATTAACTCCGCTTTAAGTTCGCTATACGTAAAGATGTAAATCCCCATACTTGCTAAAGTTGACGTAGGATGCTCCGGTTTTTCTTCAAACTTCGTAATGTAACCTGCTTCGTTACTTGTCATAATCCCGAAGCGCTTAGCTTCTTCAAGCGTCACATTAAGGACGGCAATCGTTAAGTCAGCGCCTTTTTCTAGATGCGTTTCAAGCATCTTTGCGTAATCCATTTTATAAATATGGTCACCACTTAAAATAAGCACATATTCCGGTTCATGCGAATCAAGGAAATCAAGGTTGCGGTAAATTGCATCCGCTGTGCCTAAAAACCAGTTACTACCTTCTTCAGTTTGTCGCGGCGGTAAGTTAATTGTTGTGCTACGGACACCGTTAAGGCCCCACTTTTCACCGTTACCGATATATTTGTTTAAACTTGTTGACTCGTACTGTGTCACAACCCCGACAGTATTAATGCCGGAATGCGCACAGTTACTGAGCGGATAATCAATAATGCGATATTTACCACCGAAATGCACGGCAGGTTTCGCGTCTTTAGTCGTTAGTTCGTAAAGTCTTGTCCCTTTACCACCTGCTAAAATCATTGCAACTAATTGTTTGGCCATGGTTCCCTCTTTTCTAACATAATATAAATTAATTTTTGGTAAATTAATAACGTATTTAACCGTTCACTAAGCTTTTCTTTGCTTTGTGGTTTACTTAACTTTAGTGCTTTTAAGTCACTAGCGTCGTTAATGTTTAAAAATTCGTGATCGGGGAATGCAATATACGCGAGCGTTTTCCCGTACGTTTCGTAAAGCTTTTGAAAACGTTTTTCAAGTGTCTTCCGTAAATATATTTTGACTTCCGTATCGTTACTTGAAGCGTAATAATTAAGCGCGAGTTTATGCACAAAATGGAGTTTAAGTAACTCATGATCACGAAACTTTGCCGGTGGAGCGTAGTTGCCATTATTAATTTGGTAATAATACTTTTGATGGCGTTCCGGTAAATGGAGCACAACCCGCGTCTTTTCTTCGGCTTCACTAAAGAAAAGCATATAAATTTGTTGGTTACCAAGTTCAAATGCCGCAACTTTCGTAAATTCATTCGCATAATAAAGCCCTGCTTCATTAAATAGTTCGGCATAGTCATAAAGAACTTTTTTTGTTTTAAGCACTTCAAACGTAAAGCCAAGTTTCTGTGCACTTTCATAAAAGCGCCGCGTTAATTCTTTTTCATAACGGCGAAAGAGAAAGCGGTAAAAAAGCACTAAAAAGACGGCGACGACTAAAAAGGCGCCGCTGATGCTAAGCGGTACGTGGAGCGGAGCAAACAGATCAACATCAAGCCAAAGATGGAGCACGACCATCAAGCTTAAGCTTAAAAAGTAGACGAAAAGACTCACAGCCACAAGGGCAATGTAGCGACCATAAAGTTTTTTATGGTACTTAGCAAAACTTGTGAGTGATTCGTACTTCATTTGTTTAACTCGTTAATAAATCTTCCTTCGCAAAGAGTTGAACGTAACTTGAGCGTTTGTCGCGTAAGACGACGAGTGTTTCGTCAACAAGCGGGGTAATGTCACCAATCTTATCGCTTGGTGCACTAACGATTGCTTGGAGACCAAAGCGGCGGAGTAAGCGGATTGCTTCTTTAATTCGCCCACTATCCATCTTGCTAAATGCTTCGTCAAAAATAATGATTCGCGCACTATTGCTCAGTTCACCTGGTTCATTAACGCGGTAAAGATAAGCAAAACTTGCGAGAACACTAATATAGAACGGAGTTTGTGTTTCCCCACCAGACTTTTTATCAAGCATTTTTGATAACCGTTGTTCACGGCCTTCTTTATCTTTAACAATTAAGTCAAAGTCTAAATAGTTCCGATAGTCAGTAAAGCGTTCAACGTTTGCGGCAAGCGCAGCGTCTTTGTCACCACTTCCCGCCATCACAATTTGGGCGAATAAATTTTTCATTACATCGTCATACTTCGCAAAGAACTCACTATCGTCATCCGTAACTTGGAGTAATAAGTCATCTTTAATCATTTCGTAGTACGGTCTGTTTTCCGCACTTGGACGAACGGTGAATTGATAGGAATCATCACCAAATGTCGAAGTACTTAAAGCAATGTTAAGTTCATTAATTTGATCTTCAACCGTTTCAATCGCGTTCCGGAGTGTACTAATAAAATCATCTTTAAACTGTTTAACAGCCTTTTGATAAGCATCATGAATTTTTACTTGATACTCAGGAAGTTTAACTTCTTTAAGTTCATTAAGTTCGTCATCATAAACATCGTTATCTTTTAAGTTAACATCGTAACTAAGGCGATAGTCGAAGACGTAATCTTTCCGCAGTTTCACAAGTTCTCTAAAGGCGTTATCTTGTAAATATTGGAGTTTTGTATACGTTTGACGGTATTCACTATTAATTTCTAAAGGTGACTTACCGGCTGCTAAAAGTTCGACAAAATGTGGTTCGGCTATGTCAATAATAAAGAAAGCATCAAACGTTTCATTAACTTCTTTTTCAAATTCACTAATTAATGTTCTTGTTTCGGGAATTCGTTCGTCGTTGAGCGTCTTAATTTGCATTGAAAGATTACCACGTTCTTCAACGATGACAAGCCGCTGGTTTTCCATTGACTTTAAGTCTTCATCAACGAGATTAATTCGTCGCTGAATTCCTTCAAGCAGCGTTAAGTCATGTTTACCAAGTTCTTCTTCAACGTAACGAAGTGTATCGTGGAGACCCGGTAAATCATGAAGTGTTCGAATTTGGAAACTAATTGTCATAATTTCGTTTGTATTTAAAATTTCAAACTCGAAACTTTCCGAAAGCACACGTTCAAGTTCACGGTAAAAGCTAATTACTTCGCGGTGCCGTGTAATTTCTTGTTGTTTGACATTAATATCTGCTTCCGCGACTTCGCGACCGATAAACTTGCGTTCATAAATGCGCGGGTTAATCCGCCCAAACGTAAAGTTCCGGTATAAATCTGTTTCCGGGGTAATCCCGTTACCGCTATTGCGCGCTTCTTCGGGTGTATTACACTTTTTAAGGCGGCCGAGTAAGAAATTAACGTACGCACTTGCCCCAAGATGATCAGTAACTATTTCTTCGGCTAGTGTGCCCGAGTATGCTTCGTAGTTACGTTCTAAAATACGCGCAGTATCAACAAGCGTTGTGCCGTAGTAGTTACGTTCGGCTAAGATATCTTTTAAGTAACCATACGCTTCCATGAAGAATTCGTCATCAACAATTAAATTAAAGCGTTGACCACCTAAATACCCTTCAACAGCATTCGTCCATTTCGGTGTTTTAATATCAATTAAGTCGGCAAAGATACTTACTTCAATCGCGTAGCCGTGGCGCTGCGTGAGCCGCGCGCGTAAAGCGTTACGAACTTGGAGTAAATTAAAGTCGTACGGTTTGCCGCCGCTTTTCATGTCGATTTCTTGTTGCCGTAAAACGACTTCTTCTTCTTCAGCGCGACGAAGTAAACGGTTAATCGTTAAACTATTCGCACTTAAGAGCTGCTTGAAGCGACCAAGTTTATCGCGCCACGCGGTTAGTACCGTTTCGCTTAAGCTATTTAAGTCACGGGCTAAGAGTTCACTAACAGTTTCGTTTTCTTTAGTAACATCATGCGCACTCGTTAAAAGTGTATTTAGTTCGTACTCAGCGTCACGTGGGACAGCTTTTAAAATTTCTGGTGTCACTAAATTAATAATTTTCTCAGCGAAAGCATTACTACTTTGCACATAACGTTCGATGTTCATTTTTAAGTTCATCGTACTCGTTTGTAGTTCGGTAATTTTTTCGTTTGTTTTTTGTTTTAGTTCATGAAGTTCATCGGTAATGCGATACGTATCATTCGTTGCATTATCTTGAATGAGCCGCACTTTACGGCGATTTAAGTCGGCAATATTAACATCAAGATCGGCGAGTTCGCTTTCAATATCGCGTAGCCGAGAGTTAGCACTTTCAACTTGTTTTAAATATGAATTAAGCCGATTAACATCGTTTTGATGCGTTGACTTCTTTAAGACGTATTCGGCGAGGAGTAAACTTGTATGGTGTTCACTATAGACACCGTGCGTTTGTTTAATTGCTTCCAGCCGATTAATTTTTTCTTGCATAACAAGTGCTTCGTCTTCAAGTTTCTTATATTGGAAAATGTTTTCTTGCATCGGAACAATATCGATTCCTGTTTGACTTTCCGTAACATATTCCGTAATAAACTTTGTAATATCACTAATTGGCGTAAAACTAACCGCTTTTTTAAGGAGTGAAAAATATTTATCCTTCAAATTACCAAGTTGCTTTTTAAGTGCTTCACGGTACTGGCGGTTTGTATCGAAGAAACGATGTTTATAAGGATAATGCTCCGCAAAGTATGCGGCTAAATCTTTATATTCCATCGGGATGTCATTCACGATAAAATCGTTTTCGGGAATCCGGTCTTCTAAAATAAAGAAACGGTGATCATGGCCGCCATCAGGGTAAACATCAAAGACAGCGCCAAGTGTAAAGTACGTTTCCTGAACGTCATCAAAAAATTCGAGCGCGATATACGAAGTAAAACGGCCGTCACGTAAATAATGAAAGCCACCATCAAGCGTATCACCAAGTTCACCACGGAGATAACCTTTAAGTGTTCGTTTTGATTTTTCGGCCGCTGCCTTATTAAAGAAACGGTTTGAAGTGTCACCAAGCAAGACGACTTGCATCGCATCAATAATCGTTGACTTCCCACTCGCGTTAACACCGGTTAAAAAGACAATTGGCTCGATATTAAACTTTTCGTTCCAAAAATAATGCCAATTCGTTATTTTGACTGTTTTTAGTATTTTCATGTTTATTCTCCCTCACGCTCTTCGCGTAAAGCGAGCTTTTCAAGTGCCTCACTAATCGCGACAATTTTATCGTTATCAACGGCAAAGGTGATTGAAGGGAGTAAATAAAAGTTAACATTACCTTCATCCCAAGAACCGCTGACACGGTTAATAATATTATGTTGTTGTAATTCCTTTAAACTACGGCCAATTAAGCGACCATTAAGCCGTTTACCGGGAATTAAGATGCCGCGTTCGTACATTACTTTAAGTACGAGCGGCGTCGAAAGGTAAACTGCATTACTTGCGTGGCCACCTTCACTTTTTTCTGTTTCATAAATGAGCCGGAGCGTATATAAAATAAGTGACGTCTCGCGGTCAAAACGGAGTCGGTTATGTTGATGCGTATTATGAAGACTAAAAACGCCTAACATAAAGTCTTTCTCGACGACCCAGCCACTATAATCAAGATACTTATTAATTAAGTCAAAGTGCCGTTCTAAAAATCGGTACGTTGGACTAATCTTAATTATTTTCTCGCGACGATCATATTCATCACGTACAACGAAACTTTTCCGTAATAAGTAATTTATTACGCGGGCAAATTCGTCCTTGTCCGCCCGACTTAACTTTGCAAATTCTTCACTAAACATTATGCTTCAACTTCCTTTCTAATAAAGCGGAGTGAAGGCATGCGGTATCCATAATTTGATACAGAGCCTTCTTCACGTTCAACTGTATAAAAACATTCGTCTGACCCAGATTCGATTGTCGCTAAAATTAAGAGCATGAAAGCCTCAAAATTAGGTAATGATATTTCCGAAATATGTAATTCGCTATCATCATCAAACGCTAAATCCATAAAATCAAGCACCCGGTCTGTCGAAAACTGATTACGTGCTTCTTCAATAAAACTTTCAATGAGCACGTCATCCGCAAGTTCAAATTCACTAATTGATAACGGTAAGCTTTCATCACGCAACTTGCGCACAATCGGAATTGTAATCGCTTCCGGCGTAATAAAACCTTGGGGGACCATTGTGAATGTGTCACGGAGTGTATTTAAAATTGGCGAAACAGTATCACCTTTACTAAGCTTCTCAGCGTATACTTTAAAAATATAATCGAGATGGCCTTTAATTGTTTTGTCAGCGCGGTTTAAATATAAAATTTTATTCGCACTCGCTTTTGTGTAATCTTGGTGTTTGCGGTCAATTTCACTAATTGTGCTGCCGAGTTGTTCGTACATATCACTAATAAAGTTAATTTTACTAATAATATCTTGTTCCGCAGCTTGCGCGTCTTTCGCTCTCGTCCACATTAAAGCTTGCGTTGTTAACTGTTTGCGTATTTCTTCGCTATAAAGCCAATTTTGTAAAATTGATAAAATTGGTCGCTTAAACTTGGCGACACTATCAAACGTTTTCAGTGGATGGTAATAGCGGTCACTAACCCGTGTTTTATAAAGATCAAAATAATCTTCTAAAATGTTATTTGTGCTGAAAACTTTGCCTAGCCGGTTTTGGAAAATGCGAATACTATGCGCGAGCGTAATAAGCTCAGTTCGAAGTTTCTTCGTATTTTCAAAAGCACGGACGAGCGTTGCGTACATAAATTCGTCGCGCGCTTCGTCTTCCTGCTTGAGTTCACTGTACGTCGCATGGACAAGCGAGACGTACTCGGCGTTATGATCAGTTACTAAATCGTTTAAGAGCGTTAAGAAACTAATCGAATAACTTGGTAGGGCGATGTATTCTTCAAAATTTTCTTGACTAATTTCGACATCGATCCAGCCCGTTTCTTCTAAGCGGCGCACGACGAAACTTGCTTTGTCACTAAAGTCGCGTTGCTCCGCATCTTCATTTTCATCTTCGCTTAAGTCAACTTGTAAAATTAAATCACTGTATTTATCTTTAAGTGTGCGAACAAAGTCACTGCGACGAATTAAAAGATCGTTACTCTCGAGCGACTTTTGTAAGAGCAATAAAGCTTCAGCGTATATTTCTTTGTTTTTACTCGCTAATATTGAAAAGAAGTTTGATGGTAATATCGTAAATAAACTCACTAAAAAATCTCCTTTGCTACATAGTTTATATTAACATATAAAAAGGAAATTGCGATGAAAATTGATATAATGAAATCGCAAATCAAAATCGTAACTTTCGAATGCGATTTAAGAAAAGGAAAAAACTAGTTTGTCTGACACGAAATTATCCCAAAAAGATATCCGCGATTTACTGCGCGACGATCCGCACATTTCGCCAATCACGATCGAAAAGATTAATTATTTTCGCGACCACATTAGTGATATTTTTCGCGAAAACAGAAAAACACTCCGCGGGCTTGAGATTAATCTCAAAGATTTTTGCGCTCTTGTCGTTAATCGCCATAATGAACGGATGAAAAAAGCGAATTTAAAACTTAAAAAGTCTTACTTTAATCATGATAATTACATTCGTTCTCTCGCTAAGGAAACAATTGAAGAAGCTGAACGACTCAATGATCCTGATAACCCGTTTCTTGGTCAAGGTGTGCTTAATCCGCGGGTCAGCCGCTTTCAAAACATTTTAAGTACGCGCATTAATGCGATTCGCGCGATTGATAAGAAAAAACTAACGGAAAGTGACCGTGTTCTCCTTTCCGTGATTAAGCGCTTTTATGACCAAAAAATTGCTGGACTTCTCCTGCTTGAACGTGAGCTTTATAATGACGCCTTAATTATTTGGCGGAGTTTACTTGAAACTACAACGACGATGCTTATTTTAGCAGCGCATCCCGAACTAACCGGTAAATATAAAGTTCGCCGGGAGCTTGCCTTGATGCATGCAAATATTATTAAAGTCACTGAAGAAACGAAAGAAGAAAAATCGCGCGAAACAAAAAAACATGCCGTCAAGCGTAATATTCCTTACTTCACTGCTGAACGCTTTGGCTGGGCCGGTGCGTTAATTAAAGACCAAGACTTCTCGCTAAAAACACTTTTAGGCGTAGTGAATCTCGAAAGTTATCATGTTCATTATTCATTTGCTTCGCTTTTCGTCCATGAATATTCCATCACCGGTGAATTTTTCAGCCACTTAATCACGTTTGAAGACTATTTATTAACACTTTATTTCCAACTTTATGACTTAACAAGACCACTCATTATTACGAAATTTACGAAAGACCGCAAGGAAGAGAAAAGGCAAGAAAAAAGACTGCGTACGGAAGTTAGTGATCTCCGTGGTCGCTTTACTGATTTTGCTCTTTTAATTAGTAACGTATGACCGAAGCAAAAGAAAATTATCTTGGCCAAAAAATTTACGCATACCGGCTTTATATTATCGCCGTCTTTTTGCCGATTTATGCACTTAGCATCATTGTTTTTTATCTTTTGATTGGCATCGTTTTTCCACCAACTTTACTTCATTATATTTTGCTTGGCGGCTGGACTTTAGTCACACTAATTTACTTAATTTTTGCGAACCGTCTTAATTATTATGAACTCACAAAACGCGAACTTATTCACTATCGGAATAAAAAAGAAATGCGCTACGTTTATAAAGATATTTGGTATATTGATCTTGCGTATTCAAATAAAAAATCGTCCCTTCGTTTCTTCACAAACCAAGGTGACGAACGTTATATTATTCACGATAAAAAACGAATCATTTTAGCGGAACTTTTAAAAAGATGTCCGAACTTAATCACAAAAGAAGCATATTTACAAAAATTCCCGAAAATAAAAATGTAATGATTGGCATAATTAATTTAATTATGGTAATCTAACAAAGCATTATACGCGGAAGGAGGGATTCTTTATGGCAAGACATTGTCCAGTCACAGGCAAAGGCCCATTAAGTGGGAATAGACGCAGTCACTCACTCCGGGCAACGAGACGACGTTGGGGTGTAAACCTCCAGACATTCGAAGTTGAAGTCGATGGTAAAGTCCAAAAAGTCCGTATGTCCGCTCGCGCTTATCGTACTTTAAATAAAAGTAAATAAGCTTCGGCCTTAAAAAAATAACGCTCAGGAAACTGGGCGTTTTTTTATTCAGTAGTGGTTTTTATAAAAATAAAGATAACAAACTAATCACTAAAAAGGCGAGATGAAGGAAAACAAAGATCCATTCATAAAGCGCCAAAATAAATGTTTTCGGCCGCATAATAATGACCGTTTCATCTTGTTGGGTGATTTTATCCATATACGGCCACTTCGCAAGTTTTGGGTTAAGAATAAGACCGATAATCACACCGGCAACGACATAACCAAGCGCGATAAAAATGTACGTAAAACTATTTTCATTAATTTTACTAAATGGTGAAAAGTGTAAGTTTAAGCCAAGCGCTAAGAAACTTGTGAAAAGCGCAAAGACATATAGTAAAAGGACAATAATGTGAAACTTAACGTTATCAATTTTAAGAAAAAAGACGAGAAAGTACGTAAACGCAGCAACCGTTAAGCCGCTTAAAAGCATAATGTCATAAAAGAAAAGATTATTGCCGTCTTTAAAAGCAAACGCAAAGCCGTAAACGAGTAATAAGAGACTAATTAAGCCGTGAAACAAGTATTGTAATTTTAAAAAGCGCCGTGAAGTTCCTTCGGTTAATTCAAATGGTAATTCGTTTTTAAAATTAAACTTGCGCTTCTGCGTAATTTTAAACATATTTAGTTGAAAAATAAGCGTGATACTAAATAGCGCTATAACGCCGAGAAATGAAAAAAGAATGAGATTATTCATCGCGCAGCTTTTTAATCCTTTGCTTCATATCTTGCTGATTAAATAAGTACGAACCAGCAACGAGAACTTCCGCACCGGCCTTTTTAACTAAAGCACCAGTTTCACTATTAATCCCGCCATCTACTTCAATTAAATAGCGAAAGTTGTGCATCTTTTTAAGTCGGGCAAGCGCACTAATCTTTTCGAGTGAATTTTCCATAAATGACTGGCCACCAAAGCCTGGTTCAACTGACATAATTAAAACTAAATCAAGTTCATTTAAATAAGGAAAAAGCACTTCAACGTCTGTACCCGGTTTAATACTCATCCCCGCTTTCGCACCTAAACTTTTAATTTTTTTGATTAATTGATGGGTTGCTTGTTCGTTTTCCATTACTTCGTAATGGAACGTCACGATATCCGCACCTTTTTTAATATATTCATCCGCGTATATTTCCGGATTACTAATCATTAAGTGAACGTCATAAACAAAGTCATAATGCGGACTAATTGCGTCAAGGAGCGTTAAGCCGAAGGAAAGATTTGGGACAAAATGGCCGTCCATGACATCAAAATGTAAGTACGTAATATTGTGCGTTTTGAGTAATTTTAACTCGCGATCTAGAAAGCGAAAATCCGCGGCAAGTAAACTTGGGGCAACAATAATTTGTTTCATTTAATAATCCTCCGCATGACGTTTTAATTCTTCACTTATTGTAACATAATTTCGGTATGTTTGTTCACTAATAAGGCCCGCTTCAACATCAACTTTAACCGCACAGCCTGGCTCATTAATATGGTAACAATCATTAAAGCGACAGGCACCAATATATTCTTTGAAACCAGGATAGTTTTCCGCTAAGTCACCTTTTGTAAGCGGAAGTTCAAACGAGCTAAAACCTGGTGTATCAATAATGTAGCCTTCGTTAAAGGGGAGCATAATCACTTCTTTTGTTACGTGACGACCGCGATTAACATTAATGTTATATTTACCAATCTCACGTTCATAATCTGTTAGAGCGTTGATAAAGCTTGATTTACCAACACCAGATTGACCCATTAAGGCGGTAATTTTACCCCCAATATACTTTTTAACCGCTTTTACACCTTCACCAGTTACGTTATTAACAATAAAGTACGGCACACCAAGTTTATCAAGTCGTGAAAGATGCGGGGCGAGTGTCGTTTCGTCACTTAAATCAAGTTTCGTAATAATGACAAGTGGTTTTGCTTCGGCAAAATTAACGTAACTTAAAAACTTTTCGACAAGTAAAGAACTAAATGTCGGTTCAACAAGTGACATCACGATTAAAACAAGATCAACATTTGCTAACGGTGGACGAAGTAAAAAATTGTGCCGTGGTAATAAGCGTGTAACAAGATTATTTTCTGGTTCAAACTTGACGTGATCACCAACAAAAATATGGCCGCCAGATTTAATTAGGTTACCGCTTGCTTTACAAACGAAAAGCTCACCTTTAAACTCAACAATAAAGCTCGATTTTTGTTTATTAACGACTAAACCAACCATTACTCATCCACTGCAAAGCCAAACCAGCGCACCCAAATTGATTGCCGGGGTTCGAGTAAGGCGGGGTTTTCCTTCAGTTTTACTAAGTCTTCTTTTAGTTCATCAACAGTTTGATAACGTTCACGCGGTTTTTTGCGGACCGTTTTTAAAATAATTCGTTCGAGTTCGACGGGAAACGTTTTAATAAACTTGCGCGGCTTCGGAAACTTCTCCCGCACTTGTTTAATCGCAATTGTAACGTTAGAATCACCGTCAAAAGGCACACGGCCTGTCACAAGTTGGAATAAATTAATTCCGAGCGCATAAATATCACTGCGTTCACTAGCTTCGCCACCTTCACAAACTTCGGGGGCTAGGTAATGAGCGCTGCCGACAATGTTTGTGTTACTAGTCACGCGTTTACTATCTTGATAGCGGGCAATACCAAAGTCACCAAGTTTAATGAGACCATCACGCGTAATATAAACGTTACTTGGTTTAATATCCCGGTGAATAATCCCGTTTTGATGGGCAACACTTACCGCACTACAAAGTTGTTCAACGATATCAATTGCTTCTAAGTACGTATATTTACCGCGTTCATCAAGTTCTTCTTCTAAGTTTTTACCAACGATTAATTCGTTAACCATATATGGTAGGTTGTTATATTTACCGACACTAATGACCCGGACAATGTTTGGATGATTAAGCATCGCTGTTGCCCGTGCTTCGATTTCAAAGCGGGCTAAATTTACTTTATCTTTCGCGACTGTAGCTTTTAAAAACTTGAGCGCGACATTTCTTTTCGTAATAATATCGATTGCTTCGAAGACACTACCCATACCGCCTTCACCAAGTACACTTAAAATCCGGTAACGGTTATCGATTAAGTCACCGATTCTAATCATTTTTAAGCTCCCACAAGCAAACTGCGATATTATCCGCACCACCACGTTCTTTCGCTAAGTCAATTAAATCGTTAACTTTATTTTCCGTGCTGCGGTTTGTTTTAAGTAGTTCAACGATATCTTTATTATCAAGCATATTGTAAAGACCATCACTACAAACAAGAATTTTTTCACCGCGATACTGCCGTTTCTTTAAATCAAAAGTAATTGAAGGTAAAGTACCGAGCGCGTTCGTTAATATGTTCTTTTTCGGATGTCTTTCTGCTTCTTCAGCACTAATTTGGCCCGTTTTCACTAAATAACCAACAACAGTTTGATCCTCGCTAACTTGTTCGATTTCATCTTCATTAATTAAATAAAAGCGACTATCACCGATATTTAAATTAATCACCATCCGTTTCGTTAAAACAACCGCGTTCATCGTTGTTGACATATTATTAATATCGTTACTTAAAATACTTTCTTCGAAAATTGCTTTATTAATTGCTTTGACTTGTTTAAGGAAAAAGCGGCGAACACCGCGAGAAGTACGGAAACCGCGATTCGTTAAAAATGCTTTCATCAGCATATCAATCGCTAGCTGTGCGGCAAAGTCACCTTTGTTATGGCCACCAAGTCCGTCACAAACGACAAAGAGTAAGTCGCGTTTTTGGTTCAGTAAAACAGCGGCTTTATCTTCGTTATGAAGACGGACAAGTCCGCGGTCACTGCGCGCATAAAATGTTCCACGGTCACTCGCCATCAGCTTTCTCCTCCTTCGCGCGCAATTGCCCACAAGCAGCGTCGATATCGCTGCCAAATTCTTTCCGGACAGTTGCACGCACATTCCGCTCTAAAAGCGTTTTTGCAAATATTTGCACACGGTTATTCGGGCTCCGTTCGAAATCATGTTCATCAACACTATTATACGGAATTAAGTTAACAAAACCCATTGTTCCTTTAATAAGTTTAACAAGAGCAAGCGCGTCTTCGCGGGAATCGTTAAAGTCTTTCAGCATAATATATTCATAAGTTATGCGTTTATTCGTTGTTTTTTCATAGTACTTTACCGCGTCCATTAAGTCTTTGAGCGGGTAAGCACTGTTGATTGGCATAATTTGGTTGCGTTTTTCATCCGTGGCGGCATGGAGTGAAATTGCGAGTTTTACTTGTAGTTTTAGATCAGCAAATTCACGTATTTTCGGAACGATACCGCATGTTGAGACCGTAATATGACGTGCACCAATGGCGAGACTTTTTGGGTCGTTGATTAAATTAATAAAGCGGACAATGTTACTAAAGTTATCAAACGGTTCACCAATCCCCATCATAACAACATGGGTTGTTAACTTCGTTTCACTGTTACTTGCCATATATTCGTTCATCGATAAAACTTGCTGCAGCATTTCACCTGCCGTTAAGTCACGCTGTTTTTTAAGTAAGCCGGAAGCACAAAACTTACAGCCCATATTGCAACCAACTTGCGTTGTAACACAAACAACATTGCCGTAACGGTAACGCATTAACACAGTTTCAACATGATGATTATCATGCAGCGTTAAAAGCATCTTAATTGTGCCGTCTTTACTTGTTTGCACGCTTTTTGTGGCGAGTTTTGGAAAAACAAAATACTCTTTAAGCGCGGCTCGCGATTTCAAACTAATATTCGTCATTAAATCAAAGTCTTTAACGCCTTTTTCATACACCCATTCGAAAATTTGTTTCGCAGCGTACGGTTTTAAGTTAAAGTTTATTAATAGTTTTTCGAGTTCGTTTCGCGTTACATCGTAAAAATTACGATTCAAGTGGTTCTTCCGCTTCTGCATCTTCTTTTATTTCTTTTTCTAGTTTTTCAATTGTTTCAGGTTGTTCGGGAGTTTGTTCTTCTTTTGTTTCCACTTCTTCTGCAACCTTGGCAACTTCTTCTATTGGTTCAGGCTTTTCTTCGCTAACCTTTTCCGCTTCTTCTTGCGGTGCTAGTTCTTCTTTGACTGGTTCAGACTCGACCGGTTCTTGAACTTCTTCTTTTACTACTTCTTGCGGCGCTTGAGCGTCATCCGGCTGCACTTCTTCTTCGGTTGGCACGGTTTTCTTCACTAAAGCGTAATAAACTGACTCATGACCTTTATTAAAATGGAAATGTTGTTTCTCACGTTCAAGGACGAAATCTTCATGCGCTTTTAAAAAGTTCAATACTTGATAATGCGTTTCTTCGCGAATAACAGTATTCGTAATAAGTAAGAGATGACCTTCTTCACGAACATTAGCAACGCTTTGGTTTAGTTCTTTTGCGGCCCGTTCACTATACTGACTAAAGTCTTCCGGTAAAGTTAAATATAAATCACGGTAGCGAACGTTACCATTAAGCATTGAGTTCGATAAACTAACAACAACGAGATCAAACTGTTCGTTACCAGGTGCTTTCGTGCGGATGTTTTTAAGTTCAAACTTCCGAATTAAGTGTTCTAAAATTCGCCGTGCTTTTAAGCTTGGTACATTCGCGACAATTTCTAAATCAGGATTTAAAAAAGCGAAAAGTAAAAGTAAGTTCGTACCGTCATGAAGATTAAATAGTACTTTTTTCGGATTAAGTAAAATAATTCGGTCATACATATCAAGGACACTATGGGAACTAACGATAATAAGACCGTCTTTATACGGTGTTGTGTCTTTTAAAAATCCGCGTTCTTTAAAATAAAACGTTTCATTCACGGGATCATACTCAAAGTCAGTGAATTCTTCATAAAAGTCAGCAACATCACGCAGTTTTTCATTAACAATTCCGTAACGTTCTTCGTAGCGGTTTGCAAAAAACTTAATAATATTGCGGCGGCCGATATCTTCACGAAGTCGATTGACTAAAGAAAGGGGGACACTAAAGCGGGTGGCAATGCCGAGCATTTGATCTTCACGGCTCATATTTTCCGGAATCCGAAGTGGGAAATATTGTTCCGCGAACTTTTCAGCAATTCTTGCTTCTTCATCAAGCGCAAGAGCAAGCATGCTTTCATAACTAAACTCCACAAAGTTTCGGCGACGATTAACACTATACATCGCAATCAAAACAACTGAACGCAGTGTGAAAGGTTCTTCTTCACCATAATTAACGATATATTGATAGCGGAAATAAAAATTGATGACTTGATTAACAAGCATCCGTATTTTCCGTTTTTCTTCATCCGTGTAACTACTATCGTTTTTTAGTTGCCGGGCGTAATCTTGAAACGAAAGATTGTTCTTTACGATTTCATGTAAACTATTTAATGTCTTTTCCATAATAAAACCACCCAGTGTTATTTTAACACTAATTAAAGAAAAAATTTACAAATATGGGGAAAAGTGTTAATTTATGGCTTAATCTTCAAATTCATCTTCATCATTTTCATCAAAATGATAATGTTCTTCATACTCATTATCGACTTCAATAATGATATCGTTGAACACTTTATACTCCGGATTAATCATCGTCACGACACTCGAAATGTCATAGTTTATAAACTTAACGCGGAGATGAACGCCGTAATCACTAAAAGCACGGTCTAAATATTCGGCAAGCTCAGTACGGTAAATGTTGAGTGTTTCCGGTAATTCAACTTCTAAATACGTAAACCAATTTGCTTGTTCGACACCTTTCGCAATTAGTGAAGCATCACCACCAATGAAAAAGACGCTATTTACAGGCAACTTAAGTAACTTTTCAAGCGCTACTGTGTGTTTTGCACTTACTTCTGCTGCGGCATAAACATCTTGACTATATACTTTGATAACAACCATAATAACTCCTCCTTAAGCATCAACTGGATCGACATCTATTCTAACATCAAAACTACTCTGCGTGCGGAACGGATGCAATAGTTTTAATAAGTGGGGCTTAATTTTAAAATAATTGCGGTGTTTAATAATTAGTGACTTACTAACTTTTTGCCCAAACGCCATATAAAGTTTCGGGATTGGTCCAACAACTTCGGCGTCACTTCCTAACGTTTCTTCAAGTTGCTTTTTCAGCGTTAAAATTGTCGCTAAAAGTGTTGTTTCATTACTGTGCGAAAAAGTAAGTGAGATTAAGAAATAATAAGGTGGGTTATGACTTAACTTACGCATATACATTTCGCGCTTGGCAAAAGCAAGATAATCTTGTTTTTTTGCCGTGTTAATCACATAGTGATTAGTTGTTAATGTTTGAATAATCGCCCGGCCACTAATTTTATCGCGGCCACTCCGGCCAATTGCTTGCGTGATTAACTGAAACGTTCGTTCAGCCGCCCGGAAACTAGGGAAAGCAAGCGCCGCGTCAGCATTTAAAATTCCGACGAGCGAAACAAGTGGGAAGTCATGACCTTTCGCGACCATCTGTGTACCTACAAGAAAATCAGCTTCAGCATTACGAAACGCTTCAAGCACTTTATACGTACTGTCACGCTTTTTAGCAATATCACTATCAAGACGTAATATTCGCGCTGTTGGGAATAACTTTTCTAAATCTTCCACCGCTTTTTGTGTGCCAAAACCGCTAAACCGGAAATAAGTTCCTTCGCATGTAGCGCACGGCTCATTAACCGCGTAGCTCGATGCACAGTTATGGCATTTAAGTGTATTATCACTTTTATGAAAAGCAAGACTAATTCCGCATTCGGGACATAATTTTGTTGCCCCACATTCGCGGCACGTTACATACGGGGCATAACCGCGGCGATTAAGTAAAATAATTGCTTGTTCTTTGTTATTTAAAACATCAGTTAAGCCAGAAAATAGTTGTTTAGAGATAAATGGGGAATCTGTATGAACGTTATTTAAATCAAACATATCAACAACCGTTGTGTGTGGTAAAACAGTTTCATTAATGCGTTTTGTCAGTTCAACGTAACCGTAAACATCTTTTTTAGCTCGGGCAATTGTTTCTAAAAGCGGGGTTGCACTGCCTAGAACAACTTTCGAATTATAACTTTTAGCGCGCATTTGGGCGACAGTGGTCGCGTGATAAAAAGGCATGACGTTTTGTTTGTATGACTCAGCATGCTCTTCATCAATCACAATTAAACCAATATTCGTAAGTGGGACGAAAATCGCACTTCTTGCCCCGACAACAACTTTAATTTTGCCTTGGGCAATCTTGCGGTATTCATCGTACTTTTCCGCTGGGGTTAGTTCGCTATGAAAAATCGCAACTTCACGGCCAAACTCCGCAAAAAAGCGTTCAATCATCATTTTTGTTAAAGCAATCTCAGGCACTAAAATAATCACAGTTTTGTTATCTTCGACATACTTTTTCGCAAGATGAAGATATACTTCCGTTTTCCCGCTGCCGGTAACACCGTGGAGTAAATAAGTTTCTTTACTCCCGTTATAAATTGCATTAACAGCATTTTCCTGGTCGTTTGTAAGTGTGACATTAACTGGTGTGATCTTTAAATCAAGTTTAAGACGTGACTTTTCGACTTCTTCTAAACGAAATATACCGCGTTTAACAAGACTATCAACTTGTCCAGCGTTATTTGTTTTACGCACAACTCTTTCGCTTGTGCTAACTTCATCAAAAACTCCTTGTTGCTTTGGTGTTAATTTATCTTCTGCAGTTAATGCACGGTTAATTTTGACAATATATTCGTAAGCGATTTTTGGTTTCGTTAATGCACTTTTAAGCGGACGTAGTGAAGGCGGAAGCATCGCTTGGAGTACGCTGATATGCGGATTCATATAATAGCTACTTACAATTTCACTAAGTTCAAATAGTTCCGCTGTTAAGATCGGTTCCGTGTCCAGTACTTCATCGATCAAAACTAAATTAAGACCAAGTCGTTTACTAGCTTCACTAATTGTTTCATCAGTGCTTACTACATTAACAACATAACCAACAATTTTTCGGCGATTAATTGTTGTTAAAACACGGACACCTTTAACGACATCGTCACCATCATAATAATACGTAAAAGGCTTCGTTAAGGCGTTATATTGCGTTAAAACACTGAGTATTTGCATCTTTATTAATGATTTTCAATAATTTCTTTAATTTCTTCGGCTGTTCGTGTGACATCATCATTAATCACATGATATTCGTACTGATTTTTAAAAGCGAGTTCTTCTTTGGCCCGTTTGAGTCGCCCGGCAATTAACTCTTCGCTTTCAGTCCCACGACCGCGAATCCGCTTTTCTAATTCGGCAAAACTTGGCGGCATTAAGTAAATAGAAACAACGTCCTTTTTATGAACTTGACTTAAAAGTTTTTTCGCACCTTCTACTTCAATTTCAATCAAAACATTTTTCCCAGCGTTCAGTAATTCGTTCACTTTATCTTTCGGGGTTCCGTATTTATTGCCGACAAATTCAGCATGTTCTAAAAAGTTATTACGGTCTAAATTAGCTTGAAACTCTTCATGTGTCACAAAATAATAATGCACACCATTTTCTTCACCAGCTCGCGCTTTCCTTGTCGTCATGCTAATACTAAAAACCAAGTTCAGTGCAGCGTCATTTAACAAAACATTTTGTACGGTGCCTTTACCGACTCCGGAAGGACCGCTAATTAAAACAATTTTTCCTTTTTTCATCGTTTTTCCCCTTTAAATATGCATCTTAATTCTACCTTATTTACTCGTAAATAACAATTTTAGTGTATCATTAAATTATGCAAAGAATGTATTTTAGCGATTTGGAAAATTTTGCGAATGAAGCACATAATCTGCTTAATTTATATTTAGTAAAAATTCGTCAACTTTCCTTAACTGACTACCTTTTTGAATTTACAAAGCGGCAAAACATTTTCGTTTCTTGTAATAACACGACACCATTTATCGCGCGAAACGTCGATAAAGCACTATTCCCACCTGGTGGTGAACTTCATTCTTTTGCGCTCGATTCACGCCGGTTTCTCGGTGGTAAATTAATGAGCGTGACGATAAAAAATAATGATTTAGTGCTAGCGCTTAACTTTGTTCGTAAAGATAGTTACTTTAAGGAAGAAACGATGACACTGATGATTGAGCTTATCCCGCGTCATCCTAATATGTTTGTTATTAATCAAGATCACGCGATTATGTCGGCGTATCGTTATAGTTATGATGCGACAAAGGGCGGACGCTTATTACGTCGCGGTGCGCGTTACGAACTTCCACCAAAAAGCCCTGACTTTGCTTTTAAACCAAGCACTGAACAAGATTTTTATGCTGCTTATTTAGCCCGTGACAAGGAGTTTATTAAAAAACAAAACTACCGCGAACTTTTTATTTATCTTGAACTTAAAATTAAACAAAAAGAACGCTTACTGCGTAATTATGCAAAAGACTACGAGCAGAGTTTAGCCGCACCCGCCTTTTATGACGCGGCAAATTACTTACTGACAACGCAAATTGCTCCAGAAAAAGATCTGTTTATTGTTAATGACAAAACGTTTCCTTATAAAGGCCACTTGTCTCTTTATGAAAACACCGAACTGCTCTTTAAAAAGGGGCGAAAGTTAAAACGCGCAGAAAAAGTTATTAGCGGTTTAATTAAAAACGCGGAAGACGAGTTAGCGTATTTAGAAATGCTCTTTAAGCAAATTTTGCACGCTGAACAAAAAGAAGAACTTGAAGAAATTCGCAAAGAACTTAACTTAAAACCGAAAAAAGAAACACGGAGCGTTAAGTTTACAAAAAGTACGCCTTACTTTTTCAAACTCCAAAGTGCAACTGTGATGTTTGGTCGCAATAACTTACAAAATGATTTTGTAACTTTTCAAGTAGCCCGGGGTAACGATTACTTCTTTCATATAAAAGATGAAAGCGGCGCTCATGTTGTAGTAAGTGGTGATAACACACAGCAAGACTTAATCAAACTTGGTGCCGAAGTCGTTTTAGCACTTGCAAAAAAAGATGATGGTGAAGTTATATACACACAAGTTAAGTACGTAAAAAAAGGCCGGTTACCCGGCTTAGTTAAGTTAATTAATTATAAGTCGATCTTTTTACGGAACGTGTCTAATGAAATTAAAGAACTTGTTAAACAGGCTGATCGCCTTTAATTACTTCAAACGTTGCTAAATTAGGAAAACCGCGCTGGCGCAGTACTTCGTACGTTACAATTGCAACGGCATTACTTAAATTTAAACTCCGAACATTAATAACCATCGGAATTCTAATTAAAGTTTCTTTTTGTGTTGTGTAAAGCTCTTGTGGTAAACCTTTTGACTCATTCCCAAAAACTAAAAAGACGTTTTCATTTATAGGGGGATACGTTACTTCGTCATAGCGCTTTTTGCCGTAACGCGAGATAAAGTAAAGATGTTTTGGGGCGTTTAGTTTAATAAATTCGGCGTAACTTTCATAAACTTTGTAAGAAAGTTTATTAATGTAATCAAGTCCCGCGCGCTTTAAGTCGCTTTCGGTAAGCTTAAGCACAGTTGGACCGACAATATGTAAAAATGCGTCAACTGCAACCGCAGTGCGCATTATATTACCAACATTAGCCGGCATTTCCGGGGAAACTAAAACAAGATTAATCATTAATGATTATTTTTTAAATTCTTCTTTGTAGCGTGCGATTGATTCTTCAATCATCCGTACGGCACATTCTTTTTTCTGCATATGATGGACGACGGTCTCTTTGCCTTCAAGTGTTTTATAAACTTGGAAGAAATGGCGGATTTCCTGCGAGACGTGATCAGGAATTTCTGTAATTGACTTATAGTCAGCATACGTTGGATCATTAACGGCGATTGCAATGATTTTTTCATCGACTTCACCACTATCCATCATTTTAACCGCGCCAATTGGGCGACACGTTACAATCGTCATTGGGGCAATTGGTTGCGAACTTAATATTAAAACGTCAAGCGGATCATCGTCACCCGCAAGTGTTAACGGAATAAAACCGTAGTTTGCTGGATAATGCGTTGACGTATAAAGTACACGGTCAAGGCGAATTAAGCCTGTCTCTTTATCTAATTCGTATTTACATTGTTCACCACGACTAATTTCAACAATCGCGTCAAAAAGTTCGGGGCTAATTCGGTTCGGATTCATGTCATGCCAAATATTCATATTCCACCTCGCATTCTTATTTTTTAAATAAAACTGTATTTATAGATATGCTTTATTATAATACGAAAAGCACAAAAAGATTACGATTAACGATAATTTTTACGTTATTACTCGTAAGTTGTGCGAATTTACGCGGAAAAGAACGAAAATTACCCGCCTTTCAAAAGCGTAACGATGCGCTAAACTTAACGTACAGCGAATTACTAACGACACTTGACTACCCAACTTTTGCGCTTCTTTACGAAAACAATTGGCCGCTTGCGTTTTATGTTTATCAAAAAGGCTGTCACTTTGTCAGTGAAATTGAACCCGTTCTTTTTGACTACTTACGCACAACAAACTTACTTCTTTTTACGTTTGATTACAGCGAAAGCGACTTTGGGTTACTGCAACAAAATTACCAAGACACGCTTAACTTTAAAGGCACTCCGGCTTTTTACTTTTGGCAGAAAGATAGTTTTAACGCGAGCATTACAGGCATTACGGAAATTAAGAGTTTAAGGATGATGACAAAAACGTTTGCGAACTTGCTTGAATATTACGCAACAAAAGTTGATTTTAGTGATCATGAACTAAATAGCACTCCGAACAGTCTCACAGTTTCACTTGATTTAAAAGACGAAACTGCCGTCAACTTTGTCGGAAACGAAGTTTTCCCGCTCATTAAACAAGAGAACAGCCTTTTAATTAAACTTCATGATCAAACACTTTTATCATTTTACTTTAGTGACACAAAAGAAACTTTCGTATATAGCAATGAAACAAGCATAGAAATAATTGAACGAATCCGCCTTTATTATTTATAAAATAACCTGCATATTAATTAATTGGCAAAGTTTGGTAAAAAAGTTATAATGGTTTACAAGAAAACAAAAAAATGATTGGAGAATTAAAATGAGTTTTAAAGTTACTTACGAAGGTAAAGTACAAACTTTCACAAAACCGGTTTCTGTCCTTGAGATTGTCGGACCGGATCGTAACCACATCTGTGCGCTTGTTAATGGTCGCGTCCGCGAACTTACATACATGTTAACTGATGACACAGACCTTGTCGTTAAAGATATTGATGACAGCGAAGGGATGCGTATTTATCAAACGTCACTTCGTTACATTACCGCAATGGCGATGAAACGAATTCGACCTGAGTTACGGATTCGCTTTTCTTATAACGTATCGCGGTCAATTTTTATTCAAGTATTAAATAAAAACGTTAATCTTGATCGCTTACTCGTTGATAAGCTTGAAAACGAGATGCGCAAAATTATTGAAGCAAACTATCCGCTTAAACGCCATAAAATTAGTGTTGAAGAAGCCGCGCGGCTTTATGAAAAGCATGGTTTCCCCGATAAACTTGAAGTTTTAAAATATCGACCCGAACCAACTGTCCACGTTTATGAATGTGACGGCTACTTAAACTATATGTATGGTTATATGGTCCCTTCAACTGGCTATCTTGATAAATTTGTCTTACGACCTTACTCACCAGGCATGCTCTTAAGCTATCCGCGCAGTGAAACAAAAGGTGTTATCCCGGAATTTAAAGACGCGCCAATGTTTGGTAAAACACTTAAAGCCGCCCACGGTTGGGCCGAACTAACAAAGTTAGACAGTGTTGCGAACATTAATAAATATATTGAAAACGGTGAAGATGTTGATTTAATTAATATTTGTGAAGCGCGTCACTACCAAATGCTCACCGAACTTGGTGACCGGATTATGGAAGATATTGATGACATTCGTCTGATCGGAATTGCCGGACCTAGTAGCAGCGGGAAAACAACGTTTGCGAACCGACTTCGTACGGAACTTATGAGTCGCGGACTGCGCCCAATTCGGCTTTCAATTGATGACTACTATTTGCCACGCGACCAGGCGCCACGCGATGAAAATGGCGATTTTGATCTTGAATCAATTTACGCGCTTGACATTGAGTTATTCAATAAAAACATGTACGACTTAATTAACGGTGAAGAAGTTCAATTACCGCACTTTGATTTCAAAATCGGTGGCCGTGTCCCCGGACGCAAGCTCAAGATTGAACCTGATCAACCACTCATTATTGAAGGAATTCACGCGCTTAATGAACAGTTAACGAGCTATATTCCGAAACACCAAAAGTTTAAAATTTACATTTCGCCCCAGGCGCAAATTAATATTGATGACCAAAACCCCATTAGCTTAACGGACTTACGTTTACTCCGCCGCATCGTACGCGATAACAAGTATCGTAACGCAAGTGCGCTTGACACGATGAAAATGTGGCCAAGTGTCCGGGCGGGAGAATTTAAGTGGATTTATGACACCCAGGAAGAAGCTGATTACGTTTATAACTCACTTCTCTCTTACGAACTTGCTGTCATGAAAAAGCACGCCTTACCATTACTCCACGAGTTTGATTACTTAAGTGAATTTTTCCCACTTGCGGAACGCTTAATTCGCATGCTTAAGTACTTTAAAGATCTTGACGAGAAATGGGTACCTTCGAACTCACTACTGCGTGAATTTATCGGCGGTAGCTGTTACGAAGACGCCTAAGCGTTAATAGCTTAATTACAAAAGACGGGCCGCAAAACCCGTCTTTTTTTTGTTCCGTAAAGTAAATACTATAGTTCTAAAGTGTCAATAATATGTTCACTGATTAAATCAAGGACGACGACACCGTAACTACTAAATGTATAAAGGTAATCATCAATCATCACTGCCCGATCAACATAACTGTACTCTTCACTAGCGCGCTCGTGCTCAACTTTAATTGGGGCACTGATAATTGGACCACCACCGGCAAAGTTAATTTTGAATAAGTAATATGCACTTGAATATTCGTAGACGTAATGATTATCGTTTGTCATTGTTGTCGCATAGTAATGGAGTGGGAAACCAAAGAGACCTTTCCCAACATGGACAAGCATGGCGCGGTGGTTGTAAAGCGCTTCACTATAACCATAAGTCCACACGCTATGGCCGTCGTCATACATATCGTAAATTGAATATGTTTCAAGTTCACGTGCACTGCCTTCAGTAACGTCATATGCGGTTAATTTCATTCCGTTAATAATGCCTGTTTCCGTCGCATTATAACCAAAACCAAGCACCTTATTACTGCCCCAGTTATGCTGGTACACGTCGTAACCAGGTAACTCAATCGCGTCCGTTATCACCGGGTTAGCCGGATCGTTTAAATTAATCACATACAGCGGATCAGTTTGTAAAAATGTCACAATAAGCGCCTTTTCACCTTCAAAACGGACTGATTTAATCGTTTCTCCAGGTTTGCCAAGCCCTTCATCAATATAACCAACTAAGCTAAAGTCCGCCGTGTTAATCTCTGCTTTTAAAATAAATAAATAGTTTGTTACTTCGGTTTTGTAAGATTCCCAATCATAATAACCAAGCGCATTAACGCGCCATGAACCTTGAGTGTCGGTCGTCGCAATGCGCAAGTAACCATCGTACTCGTCAACGGCGAACTGATTTAAAGTTAAGCCGGGCACATTACTCGCAGCAACGAAACTTGTACTAGCTGCACTGACATTAAGTTTATGTTGCGAAATCGTCGTTGTTTGGTAACTTCGTTCGCGTTCGTTAACATAGTTACCACTTAAAATATAAAGATTTTCGTGACTTACATAAATGTCACGTAAATAAATGTAACTCGTTAAATAAACTTTTTCATTGTATTTTATGTTTGCTACGTCCTTGTTAAGGAGTAAGCCACCGACAACGGTTAAACTATCGACGTAACTATCTTCAAAGTAATACATATCATCGTAACTGGAACTGATTACATCGCCACTATTTTCGCGGTGAAGCGGTACGATGTCGGCACCATAAATATAACGATCACCAACAAAAAACAAGCTATCGTTAATTAAACGGTGATTCGAAACATAAAAATTAAATTCAATTTCGTAGCTAACGGTGAAATTTTCTCGTTCATAAAGCGCAATTTTCGAGCCACTAAAGGCTGGTGCAGGTACGACTATTTCAACGTCATCACTATCACTTTGTGGTGGATCTGTGACTGGTTCAAAAGGACCATAATGAAATGCACCGTAATTAAGCGTAATCACATAGTCACGCGTTAAATATAAACTTTCGACATAAAAACCTGGTTGAACAATTTCTTTTTTAACCGTAATGTCGTATTCTGCATCAACATCAAAAACATAAAATGTATCACTATAACGCGGCGCATAAAACACTTGATCACCATCAGTTTTAATGACGTCACCTTCGTCAACACCTTCAACTTGAACGTTCGTTGTACTATGTTCACGGGATCCGGATGTTGATTCACTGCCATCTGCTTCCGGAGTCGGAACGGCATCAGTCGCAAGATTTTCCCAACCTCTTTCAAGATTATCTTTACTTTGCTCGAGTAAGTCGTTTAACTTCGCTGCTGTTTTCACTTTTTGCATCTTTGTTTTTGCAACAAGATCACTCGTGCCACGCGTGCGGCAACTTGAAAGCACTAGTGCTGCGCTAAAAAGCACGAGTAACGTATATTTAGTTTTGTTCATGATATTTTTCATCGTTATCACCTCTTTTGCTCTAATAGAGCACTTCTAACTTTATTGTAACACTTCCGCGCTTAATTGCTAGGTTTATTTAGATTTAATTTTTCACGGTTTAAAATAGCAATGATGTCATTTAAATAGCGCGAACGCACTTCAGTATAATAAGGTTCTGTTTCCGGTGCGGCTGTTGCTAAATAAAATTCATCAAAAATTGTTTCGAGCCGTAAGAATGTTTCATATAGTAACGTTAATACAGTAACCGTTAAATGGCGTTTACTTTGCAGTAATAAGAGCGGTGAACTGTGGGCAAGTTCGCTCGCAAGTTGGTAATCTTGATGATAACGTTCTAGCCCCGCAAGTTTTTGGAGACCATACTTAAAGGTCAAGTTGTTTTCCGCCGAAAAGTTTTTGTGAGCGCGAATAAAACCGTACTCAATAAAGCGTTTTGTGTCTTTACTTTTAAGCCCAAGTTTTTTCATTTCACTTTTTATTTCCACAAAGATTGCGTCACCTTCTTCCTTAGGAAGAAGTTTATTAAACGCCGCACTATACTGTAAGTGGCGCGTGTAAACTTTTAAGACGTTTTCATCAGTGAGTAAAATTAAAATTGCTTCAAGTTCATGTAAGCTCCGCCATAAACTAATCGCTTCGCTTTCAAAGCCGTTTGTAAGTAAACCTAAGCTTGTTTCGACGTAGAGAAACGCCTTTTGTAAGAGTTTTAAAAGAATACTATGTTCATGCTCGATACTTAAGTTTTTGAGCGTAATTAAAATAAAGTTAAGGTAAAGCGTCAAGCTTGAAACGGGCATGCTATAGCGCGATAGTAATTTGTCGTGTTCGTACTTGAAACTTGTTAAGCTTGTATATTTATCAATCACCGTATTTAAAAAGCGACTCATAAATATTTCGTCATCTGCTAAATTGTATAATTGAACATTTTCGAGATTTTGTCGGTAAACGTAGTCATGGAGTAAATATAAAATAAGGACACCATTATTTAGTGGTTCGAGCATTATTTCTTTTTCACTCGCAACATGCGCAGTAATTAGCCCAAGCATTTCTTTGTAACAATTATAAAGAAACGTTAGTTCGGCTTGATCCGCTCTGTAATAATTAAGCACAAAGCGGTTAAAAGCTTGTTCGGTAAGCACTTTATTGTTCATCGCTAATAAATCTCGCTTCGGCTTTAATGATACTAACTAAGTATGGTTTAACCGGTAAGTTAAATGTTTGTTCTAAATAGTCTTTATACGCTAATACTTGCGTCACGTACTCGGGAAGAAGAATATTATGCAGTTTAAAGTCGGTTAAGATAATTTGATTGTCTTCTTTAATAAACATATCAATAATCTTTTCTTCGCCTTCTTTTGTTACGTAATTGTATTCGCGATATACTTCCTCATTTTTCACATTATTAAATAACGATAAGTTCGTAACTTTACGAATTATTTCGCGTTCTTTTGCGTCTTTTATAAAACTAAGGTCGCGTGTTGCAAAGTTAAAGAGTTCCAAATAGCGATGGAACTTTGTCCCGACTTCTAAAAAGGCTTCGGTAATGTCACGACGCTCAATTTCTACTTTAGTTACGCTAAATTCAGGTTTGATTTCTTTAACAACAAGTTCTTCTGTCGTTTCCTTAACTTCCGCTTCAAGCGTTACTTTTGTTAATTCAGGGATCCGTACAAGTTCTTTTTCTAACTTCGTTAAGCTTGGCGCATTGCGGAGAACATCAAGCATTGTCTTTGCTTCACTTAAAAGCGGTGTTTCTTTAATTGTTCCGTCTTTTTTTCGTTTGAAAGCACTGACGATGTTAATTTCTTCTTTCGCGCGTGTAAGGGCGACATAAAGTAAACGGATCATTTCGCTGCGTTCCTTGTTTTCAACTGCTTCTTTCGCTAAAGTGCTGCTTAGTGAATATTTATAAGGAGTCGGGAAAACAAAACCGTGATCTGTTGTCGCCCGGAAACTTGAAGTTTGTCCACCCGTCTTTTTATCAAGTAAAAAATAATAAACAATCGGGTATTCAAGCCCTTTCGAGCCGTGCATTGTAAGCATATTTACCGCGTCACTTGCAAGTTTTGTTCGTTTAATCTCTAAAGCCGAGTTTGTTTTAATTAAGTCGTTAAAGTGCGTGATGATTTCTTCAAGTGTGTACTGGTAGTTACTAAAAGTATAAAGGGCGTTAAGTGCTGCGCTTAGTTTACTATTATTTAAATAAACGTCACCAAGCGTGTAAAGCTTTTCGTAAACGTTAAAAGTATCAACAATCGCGTTAATAATTGTTTTAACTGGTGCGTCTTTTGTTGTGAGCACAAGTGCTTGGAATTTTTGCAGCACAGGATCAAGATGAAAACCCGTTTCAAGATTAAAGAGATGATAAAGTTCTTCATCAGTATAGCCAACAATGAAACTCCGTAAAAATGACGCAACTGCGTGGCGGAATTTGTACGTTGTTGGTGCTTCTTCGGCCGCGTAACCCGCGTAAATCACGAGTGCACTCTTCAGCGCAAGCATAATTTGATCATCATGAATTGTTTCGTCTTTATGCGGGAAAATCGGCACACCAGCGGCAATGAACATTTTTTCAATATCATCAAACCGTGTCGCGTCACGCAGAAGAATCGTAAAGTCGCTATAATTAACTGGCCGCATTTTTTCTGCTTTAAAATCGTATATTTCGTAGCCATGATTTATTTTATTTTTAATATCATTAATCACAATCGTTACTTCAGCTTCGTACTTCAGCATTTTATCTTCGTACTCAAGATAAAACGTATGGTAATTAAAGCGGCTCTCCGTAAGAATACTCTCGTTATACACAGTATTTGCCGCGTTTATTTGGTGTTCGGCCTGATAATTAGCCCCACCAATTTCTTCCGTCATCACTTCACTAAGTATCGCATTAATTGGATCAATCACTTCTTTACGCGAACGGTAGTTATCGTTAAGAACAACGAGTTCACCGTTTTTAAAGTCACTATATTCGCGGTACTTCATTTTGAAAAGTTCCGGATTAGCGTTACGGAAACCGTAAATACTTTGTTTAATATCACCAACCATGTAAACGTTATTCGTGCTGATAGTTTGAATGAATGACTCTTGAATATCACTTGTATCTTGGTATTCATCAATTAAGATATAAGCGAATTCATTTTGCAGTTCTTTTTTAATCGTGGGGTCTTGGACAATTTTATAAGCGAGTTTACTAATATCACTAAACGTAAAAGCGTTATAGTTATTTTTAAATGCTAAAAGCCGCGTACGAATTTTATTATAAAACTCAACAATAAATTCGGCGTAACGTTTTTCGATTAAGAAGTCTTCATAAAGTTCATATTCAGTTGGTAAACTAAAATCATCCTTAAGTTCTTTAAAAAGTGCTTTAAGTTTTGTTTCGTCTTCCGCGTTTTCCGGATGATTTTCGAGAAACTTATTTGGCATTACCGGCTTTTTAGCATCAACAGCGAATAAAATGAGTTTCGTAAATGAATCAATTTTATTAAATTCTTCATAAAGTTGCACATACTTTTCCTGATAATTTTCATGACTAAGTCGTTTACTTGTCGTAATAATGTCGCCAAGAATAGCACGGCCTTTTTTTAAGTAAGTTGCGATGTATTCATTGAACTTTGCGTCACTATAATAAGTTGTAATGTAGTTATCTAAATACTCTTCTTCATCAAGCTTTAAAATCACTTCGTAATGAAAATCAAGCAGAAAGCCTAATAATGAATACGTATTTCGTGCGTGAAACGTTTTGATAAAATGCGTGAATAACGGCGTCGGGTTTTCATAGTAGTTTTCAAGAATAGCGTCAAAGTACTCAGTGAACTTTACTTTTTGCATCACTTCATCAAGATTAGTAATATTCGCAGGATTGCCAAAGTTTGCACCGTATTTACGGACAATTTCTAAAGCATACGCGTCAAATGTAACAATGTTCGCAACTTCAACTTCAGGGATTAAGTGGGCGAATTCCGCGTCTTTGGCAAGCTTTTCATTAATTCTTTCTTTAAGCTCCTGGGCAGCGAGTCGGCCAAAGACAAGGACGAGAACTTCACTCACTTTAACTTGTTCGACCGTGTAAAGTTGGTAAAGTCGTTCAATGAGAACGGCCGTTTTTCCGCTGCCGGCCCCGGCACTTATGAGCATGTTTTGTTTAGTTAAGTTAAGTGCTTTTTGCTGATTAGCGCTAAATGTAAATTTATTCTTCATCTTCATCACCTTCTAAATTAAACACGCGATCGGTGTACTTAATATAACTAATATC
>DASRNI010000013.1:0-2347 GCA_035647455.1 Bacilli bacterium
CGTGAATTTAGTGACTTCAATGTACTTGATATTTACGAAGAAATTATTAAGTTACGCATGGTCAAAAGTCGTGCAGAAGTTAAGCTTATTGAACAAAGTATTAAACTAACACGAAAAGCACTCTTAAGTGCGCAGAAACAAGTTAAAAGTGGTAAGTACGAGTACGAAGTAGCCGCAAAGTTTCTTTATGAAATAAAGCGACAAAACGGCATTCTTGGTTTTGATACAATCGTCGCTAGTGGGCTTAACGCGACAATTCTCCATTATCCAACGCTAAATAGCGTAATTAATGAAAACGAACTCGTTTTGCTCGATTTAGGCGGACATAACAATATGTATACCGCTGATATATCACGAACTTACCCAGCGGATAAAAAGTTCACAAAGATTGGATTAGCTATTTACGAAATCGTTTTAGCATGTAATAAAGCGGTGATTGAATATATTAAGCCGGGCCTAACGCTCCTTGACTTGCAAGAATTTACAAAAGACTTTCTCAAGCGTGAATTAGTGCAGGCTAACTTACTTAAAGAAAAAGATAATATCGAAGAAGTTTATTATCACGGTGTCTCACATCATTTAGGGCTTGATACGCATGATCCGGGACTTCGTTCTTTACCGCTTAAAGTTGGAAATGTTATTACTGTTGAACCAGGACTTTACTTTGCGAAACACGGCATCGGTGTTCGCATCGAAGATAACGTTTTAGTGACCGCCAAAGGGAGTAAAAACTTATCAAGAAACATTCCTAAGGAAGTTGAGGACATTTTAAAATAATGAAAAAATACGTCTTAACAATTGACCAAGGTACAACTTCAACAAGAGCTATTCTTTTTGATGAAAACGCTTGTGTAAAAGCGATTGCTCAAGAAGAAGTTAAATGCTATTATCCAAAGCCAAGTTACGTCGAACAAGATGCAATTGAGATTTGGTTGAGTGTGCTATCGGTGATTAACAAATTACTAATTAGTCAAAATTTAACGTTCACAAATATTGAAACAGTCGGAATTACTAATCAACGTGAAACAACTGTTGTTTGGGATAAAAATACAGGGATGCCTGTATATAAAGCAATCGTCTGGCAAAGCGGTCAAAGTGCAAGTTATCTGGAAAACCTAGGTGACGCTGAAGAAATGATTCACCACAAAACTGGACTCTTAATTAATCCGTATTTTAGCGCGAGTAAAATTCGTTATATTCTTGACCGTGTTCCAAACGGCCAAGAACGCGCAGAAAAGGGTGAATTACTTTTTGGCACAATTGATTCGTGGTTAATTTACAAATTAACTAATGAAGAAAAGCATGTTACTGATGTGACTAACGCTTCACGAACATTACTATTTAATATTCATACTTTAGAGTGGGACACGGAACTGCTCGAACTTTTCAATATTCCCCGCGCAATGCTGCCCCGTGTGTTTCCAAGTAGTGCGTATTTTGGGAAAACGAAGTACTTTCAGCACCACTTAAAAATTACTGGTGTCGCTGGTGACCAGCAGGCGGCACTTTTCGGACAGCTTTGTTTAGATGAAGGAAGTGCGAAAAATACGTATGGGACGGGATGCTTTATGCTTATGAACACCGGAAAGACACCAAAGTTATCAAAAAACGGTTTACTTACAACAATTGCGTGGCAAATTGGTGACGAAGTAACTTACGCTTTAGAAGGTAGTGTTTTTATTGGCGGCGCGGCAGTGCAGTGGCTGCGTGACGAGCTTAAATTATTTAAAGAAGCAAGTTACACGGAAAAAGCAGCGAAGGAATCAAAAGATGACGACATTTATTTTGTCCCAGCGTTTGTTGGACTTGGGACACCGTACTGGGATAGCGATGCCCGTGGCGCTCTCTTTGGTTTAACACGCGAAACAACGCCGAAAGAATTAATCCGAGCAACACTTGAAGCAATCGCCTACCAATCGCGTGACGTCTTTGACGTCATGAAGGCCGAAACGAAAATTGATCTTGCGGCGCTTAGTGTTGATGGTGGGGCTAGTGTTAATAGTTATTTAATGCAGTTTCAAGCAGATATTTTAAATACTGAAATTCGTGTGCCGAAGATTTACGAAACGACTAGTTTAGGTGTTTGCTACTTAGCGGGACTTTACACGGGCTACTTTAAGTCAGTTAATGAGCTTAATAAAATTCATGAATATGCTAAGACTTATAAACCAAAAATGACAAAACAAGTACGTGACAGAAAGTATCGTGGTTGGAAAAAAGCAATCGCAGCGACAATTAGTTTTACGGAAAAAGGTTAACTTTTTGTATAACATAATAAAATATTATGTTATACTATAAATATGGATAAATTCATTAATAAATTTAGAGATGCCAATCTCATTATTAC
>DASRNI010000014.1:0-6274 GCA_035647455.1 Bacilli bacterium
GCTGTTGACACGGAAACTGGTGAAGTTAAGGAACTTACGAAAACGTTCTACGCTGATCCGTATCCTTCGCACCAACGCGCGAAAATTGAGAGCAATCATCGTCTCATTCGCCGTTTCATTCCGAAAGGAAAATCGTTTGAAAACTTAACCCAAGAAATGCTTGATTTAATGTTCTCACATATCAACAGCTTAATCCGCGAAAACCAAGGTAATAAAACCGCCTACGAACTCGCGCTTAATTTCTTCGGACAAGACTTCCTTGATCTTCTTAACATTAAGTACATTAAACCAGAAAACGTGGTCCTCAAACCCGATCTATTTCTCAATAATTAAATAAAAAAACGGTTAGATTTTTCGCACCTTCTAACCGTTTATTGAGAAGAAACACCTTTGGGCTCAACACTCAACAACTTGTCACCTTAACTTTTTTCGCGGTTAAGGACGAGTCTGTTTTTTGGTGTTTTGTTTTCTCTTTTCCCACCTTTATTATACATTTTTTTCTTAAATTGCAATATCTTTTTTGGACTTTTGTTTACATAACGTCTGATCTTTTTGTTTTGCCGCTAGTTAAAAACGTTTTGTCATCTTTACTTCTTCATGTATCGCAAAATAATTTGCTACGACTTTCCTACGTGATTTTTTAAGAATTATTTTAGTAATTATAAACCAAAAGAAACGGACAGAGTGACAGCTAGATTAAGTGCAGCTAAAAGGATTTATTAGTGACTCTTTTATAAAGGAAAACTCGATTATATAAGTCACTTATAAAGTTGAAAAACAGCTTTTGTGGGTTAAATTATATTTAAAGCACGTTAATTTGTGTCCTTACTTATTGTTAGCGCATCTTTTTTTACTCTTTTTCCCCCTAAATACACGAAAATAAGGGGAAAACACGACAAAACACCCTTGTTTTGACTGTTAAGTTTTGTTTTAAGCCCCTTTTTTATTATAATAATAAAAGTAAGGAGGGTTTATGGCATTTATCGATGAATTCCTTATGGGGTTTACAACCGAAGCACATAAATACTTTGGCGCACATTTTGTTAAAGCAAAAGGCCGCCGTAAAGCACACGTTGTCTTCAGGTTATACGCACCAGGAGCGAGTGATGTTAGTCTTGTTGGTGATTTCAATAGTTGGAATGACCAAAAGCATAAAATGAAAAAAATCGATTATCGCGGTGTATGGGAAATAAAAATCAACGAACTTGAAAATTACATGAACTATAAATATAAGTTCCGTAATGCGCAAGGTCATACGGTTGAAAAAAGTGACCCGTATGCCTTTTTTAGTGAAGAACCGCCCGGCAGTGCCTCCCGGCTTTTCGATATTGAAGGTTTCGTCTGGCATGACGAAGAGTACTTAAAGACGCGCTCACGCGGGCACGACGAACCAATTTCAATCTATGAAATACATTTAGGGAGCTGGAAAGGGAAAGAAAACGGGCGCACTCTTAGCTACGAAGAAATAGCCGACCATTTAATTCCGTATGTTTTAGACCACGGTTTTACGCATGTCGAAATTATGCCGATCTTGCAGCATCCGTTCGCTGGTAGTTGGGGATATCAAGCAACCGGCTTTTATAGCGTTGATTCGCGTTACGGGAATCCGTTTCAACTCATGAGTTTTGTCGACCGGCTGCACCAAGCAGGGATTGGTGTTATTCTTGACTTCGTTCCTGTGCATTTTGCGAACGACTATTTTGGTCTTATTGAGTTTGACGGCACGAAAATGTTTGAATATAGTGATCCCGAACATACGTTTAGTCAGTGGGGTTCACCGCAGTTTGATTTAGGCAAAGATCCAGTCCGGAGTTTCTTAATTAGCGCAATCTTTTATTTCCTTGAATACTTTCATTTCGATGGGATTAGAATTGACGCGGTTAGTAACATCGTTTACTGGCACGGTAATAGTCAACGCGGCGAAAATCACGGTGGGATTGAGTTCTTAAAGCGGCTGAACGGTAAAGTTCATCACGAGTTTCCAACTGTCATGATGATCGCCGAAGATAGCACCGCCTTCAGCGGCACAACGCGTGACGTTGAGCACGGTGGGCTTGGCTTTGATTATAAATGGGACTTAGGCTGGATGAACGATACACTTAAGTACTATAGTAAAGATCCTATTTATAAAAAGTACGATCATAACTTACTCACATTTTCGATGCACTATTTCTTTAGTGAAAACTTTATGCTCCCGTTAAGTCACGACGAAGTCGTGCACGGTAAAGGGACAATCATTAATAAGATGTGGGGGAACTATGACCAAAAGTTCGCACTCATTCGTAACCTTTATACGTACCAATTCGCCCACCCCGGGAAGAAACTTAATTTCATGGGCAACGAAATAGCGTCGTTTGACGAATGGGACGAAACAAAAAGCTTACCGTGGGAACTCAAGAGCTTCCCGAAGCATGACAGTGTAAGTCGCTTAATTCGTGATCTTAACTTAATTTATAAAGCCGAGAAAGCGATGCATGTTGCCGAATATAACGCGATTAACTTCGTCTGGTTAATGGTCAACAACCGAGACCAAAGTGTCTTTGCGTTTGAACGTCGCTATCAGGATGAAGTACTCGTCTTTGTTTTTAATATGACCCAGAACTTTTATGAAGAGTACGACATCGGCGTCTTTAAAGAAGGCGAATACACGGAAATCTTTAATAGCGATAAAGATGTTTATGGCGGCTATAACCAGTATAACGGTTTACCGCTATTGACACGGAAAGGTCCAGGACCCGAACTTAAACCGCATATTGTGACGATTAAACTTGGCTCAAATGCGGCGTTAATTCTTAAAAAAACAAAATAAAACAAATAAAAAGAAAAGATAGGAGTATTTAATTTATGTTTACATCAATTAAAAATTTTCAAAGTGAATACAAAACGCGACTCGATGCGAAGTATGGTGTGAGTGTCGCGGATAGTCACGTAACCGAACGTTACGACATACTAGGGAGCATGGTTCGCGACTATGCAAACACAAGTTGGCGCGAAAGTAAAGATACGGTCAACAAAAAGCATAAGAAACAATTAATTTATTTCTCAATGGAATTCTTAATTGGACGCTTGCTCACAAATAACTTAATTAACTTAGGCATTTATGAACTAGTTAATGACGGCCTTAAAGATCTTGGGATTAATCTCCATGACTTAGAAGAAGAAGAAAGTGATGCTGGACTTGGTAACGGCGGTCTTGGTCGCCTTGCTGCATGTTTTTTAGACTCAATTGCTAGTCTTGGTTACGCTGGTAACGGACATACAATTCGGTACGAATACGGCTTTTTCCGCCAAAAGATTGTCGATAATAAACAAATTGAACTACCCGACCAATGGTTAGTAAACGGTAACGTCTGGGAAGTAAGAAAACCAAAGCACGCTGTTGATGTAAAGTTTTACGGTCACGCTGAAACGTACCGCAAGAAAGACGGCACATTTGGCATTAAAACCGTGAATCCAACTGTTGTAAAAGCTGTGCCTTACGATATGACGGTAATTGGTTACGGCAACGAAGTCGCGAACACACTGCGGCTATGGAGCGCGGAACCTAGTGAAGATAAACTGCCAACACGTGAACCGTTTGATCAGTACTTAACAACGCTCCGCGAAATTAATCATGGGCTCTATCCGGACGACTCGACCGAAAAAGGGAAGATGCTCCGCTTACGGCAGCAGTACTTCTTAGTTAGTGCTGGACTTCAAAGCGCTGTCCGTGGTCATTTACGTCGTCACGGTACACTCAGAAACTTTGCCGAGCTTTATGTTTTTCAACTTAACGACACGCATCCAATTTTAGGAATCCCTGAACTCATGCGCATTCTTGTTGATGACCATGAATTCGGTTGGGATGAAGCGTGGAGTATTGTCACTAAAACATTTGCGTACACAAACCATACGGTAATGATTGAAGCACTGGAAAAGTGGCCAATTCATTACGTCCAACATCTAGTGCCGCGTAATTATATGATTATTGAAGAAATTCACCGTCGTCACCAAAAAGAACTTGCCGAAAAAGGCGCAAGTGCGGCGGAAAAGAGTGCAATGGCGATTCTCCGTGACGGGATGATTCATATGACGAACTTAGCGATCGTTACGTGTTTCAGCGTTAACGGTGTTGCCGCGCTCCATACGGAAATTCTTAAAGGGCAAACTTTTAAAGAGTTTTATAAGTATTACCCGGAAAAGTTTAATAATAAAACAAACGGCATTACGCACCGGCGTTGGTTTTTAGCAAGTAACCCTGAACTTAGTAGTTACTTAACAAACTTAATTGGTGCAAGCTATATTACGAACCCGGATGACTTTGAAAAGTTAATTCCTTATATTAATGACAAAAAAGTCCAGAAGAAGTTTTTCCAAATTAAGAAACAAAAGAAAGAAGTACTTGCCGCTTATATTAAAGAGCATAACGGGATTACAATTGATGTTGATTCAATCTTTGACGTCCAAATTAAACGTCTTCACGCGTATAAACGTCAACTCATGAACGTCTTCCGCATTATGACCCTTTACTTTGCGCTTAAGCGTGATCCAAAGTTCAAAATGCATCCAATCACGTTTATCTTTGGGGCGAAAGCAGCGCCAAGTTATTACTTTGCGAAAAAAGTGATTGAACTCATTAATAGCGTTGCGGAAGTGATTAATAATGACAGAGAAGTAAACGGGCTCATGAAAGTCGTCTTTATAGAAAACTACGGTGTTCGTACGGCGGAAATTATTATTCCGGCAACGGACATTAGTGAACAAATAAGTACGGCCGGTAAAGAAGCAAGCGGAACAGGTAATATGAAGTTTATGATGAACGGTGCCTTAACGCTTGGAACACTTGACGGTGCGAACGTAGAAATTAATGAGCGCGTTGGTGACGAGCATTCGTTTATCTTTGGTCTTCGTGAACCAGAAGTCTTGAAACTCAAAGCGGAAAACGGTTATTCACCGTGGGTTGTTTACGAAACAAACCCGGAAATTAAACGTGTCTTAGATAGTTTAATTGATGGAACATGGAGTAATGGTAACCCGCATACATTTAAACCAATCTTTGATGAAATTATGAACCGTGGTGATGAGTTCTTAGTGCTCAAAGATTTACCAGCGTACGTCAAACGTACGGATGACATTGTGACTTATTACCGCGATAAAGCGAAGTGGGCAGAAAGCGCACTCTATAACATCGCAAAAAGTGGCTTCTTTAGTAGTGACCGCACGATTAAACAATATATTAATGATATTTGGGGCATTGATAAACTTTAGTTTATGCAGTTACTTACAAAACCTTACTTAACAATGCAGCGTGAACTTGATCAAGTTATTATGACGAATCATCAAGTTACATACAAGAACACAAAGAAAGAGCGTTTTCTCGCTCTTTTTGTTGAACTAAGTGAACTCGCGAATGAATCAAGAAGTTTTAAGTATTGGTCAAAGAAAAGCCCGAGTCCCCGTGCAGTGCTCCTTGACGAATATGCCGACGGGATTCATTTCTTTTTTAGTCTCGCGCTTGCCTACGAATTAACGCTGCCTGAAACGGTAGAAGCAAGTGACACTAATGAAGACTTAACAACACACTTTTTAAGCGTAATTACGAGTGTCACGAAGTTTTATGAAGCACCCTGCACGGCAACTTTCGTAACAAGCTTAAGTATGTACTTAAGTTTAGGGAAAGCGCTTTACTTTAGTGAAAGTGATATAAAAGACGCATACGACAAGAAGATGATGGTAAACTATAAACGCCAAGAAAATGATTATTAGAAAGTAGGAAAAAATGGATAAACAAAAATTAGACCTTTTAAAAAGACTAAGTGAAGTTGATGGCATTAGTGGCGACGAAAAAGAAGTCGCGCAGTTAGTCAAAGGTGAACTCGAAAGTTTCACGGAAATTACATTCGATAACTTAGGTTCATTAATCGCCACGCTACCTGGCACAGAAAAAGAGGCACCAGTCGTCATGCTCAGTGCCCATATGGATGAAGTTGGCTTTGTTGTTAAAGCAATTGAAAAAGGCGGTTACTTACGGCTCCATAACGTTGGTGGCTGGTGGCCGCACGTAACCCTTGCTCAAGAATGGACAGTTAAAACACGAAGTGGTCAAAAGTACATCGCTGTTACCGGCGCCCAACCACCGCACGGCATGCCGCCCGAACAACGGAATAAAGTGCTTGAAATTAAAGACTTATACCTTGATTTAGGTGTAAAAGATAAAGACGCCGTCTTAGCGCTCGGCATTCAAGTTGGTGACACAGTCGCACCGAAACAAAGTTTCCGCGTGATGAACGACGGG
>DASRNI010000015.1:0-61359 GCA_035647455.1 Bacilli bacterium
GCGATAAACTGGCAGGGGGCACCACTCGAAACTGAATTAGCTTCCAAATCTTGCAAGATTAAAATAAACACGCTCACAACGTGGGCTTTTTTCATACTAATGAATTGACATTATTCCGATAACGGTATAACATATTGTTAGAGGGTAATTATATGAAGTATATGACAACAAAAGAAGCAAGTATTAAGTGGAAAATTAGTGATCGACGTATCCGTGCACTTTTGCACGCTAATCGGATTGAAGGAGCGGTGAAGATTGGTCGCAATTGGATGATTCCGATTAATACCGCTAAACCAATAGACTTGCGTGAAAAAAGAAATGAATTGTTTTATGGTTTAGAAATTGATTTTAATGAAGTTGATTCATTACAAAAAAAGATCAATGACAAACGGCCACTGAATAGTGCTACATTAATGTCACTTCGTGAAAGTTTAATTGTTGATTGGACATATAATTCCAATGCGATTGAAGGTAGTACGTTAACGCTTGCTGAAACAAAAGTTGTGCTTGAAGGCATCACAATTGGTGGGCGTAGTGTGCGTGAACATTTAGAAGCAATCAACCACAAGGAAGCAATCTTATTTTTGGAGGAGTTAGTAAATAGTAATGATTCATTGACTGAATGGGATGTTAAAAGTCTCCATGCACTCATTCTTCGAAATATTGATGATATAAATGCAGGGAAATATCGTCTTTCTAACGTGATTATTAGTGGTGCGACACATATTCCACCAGAGTATGATAAACTATCAGCACTTATGGAAACACTTGTCATTGATTTTAATAAACATTGGCATAAGTACCACCCACTTGCACAGGCCGCCCTTCTTCATGGTGAGTTTGTGAAAATTCACCCCTTTGTTGATGGTAACGGCCGAACAGCGCGCCTTTTACTTAATCTTGTGCTCATGAATAATGGTTATACACCGATTGTTATTAGAAAAGAAGATCGTCTTATTTACTATGAGGCATTAGATAAAGCTCATACAACAAGAGATTATAGTGATTTCTTGGATTTAATTTTAAAATCGGTTGTTGAATCATCAAAACGTTGGTTATCGCTAATTTAAAGACCGCAATTAAATAAAAATGTTTCTATTAAATAACTCATTTACTGATGGAGTCATAATATTCTGTTTTTCCGTATTCGATCATTTTTTATTTGATGTAATAACTTTTTAAAATATGTATAAAAGAAAGACTTGTTTTTGGCGTAGATAAAAATCTAAAAAGTAAAATCCCGTAAGATGTCGTAAGATGTGGTAAGATGACTTGCGATAAACTGGCAGGGGGCACCGATTGTCGAATTAACCCCATTCTATGGGGGTTTTTTAATCCCCTGGCGTAGATTTGGCGCAGATTTGGCGTAGATGGACAATAAGTGTCAAGGATACGCATGACCGAAAACAGTATATTTGGTAATAATTACCCGTAATATAAAAAAGCAAAAGTACTGATTTTCCGAACTTTAGTGTATTTTGGGTAATGTTATTACTTTTATAAGTTGTTAAATATCGAAGCGATTTGATATGCCATTAATACGGGTACAGCATTGCCGATTTGTTTATATGCTGGACTTAGTGGACCAAAGAAGAAGAACGTATCTGGGAACGTTTGGATTCTTGCTACTTCCCGAATACTAAGTCTTTGGTGTTTATTTGGATGTGGGGGAATTAATGGACCACCCGTGCCACTACCACGTGCCATAATGGTTGGGGCGTGTTTATCCCAGAAAGTAGATCTGTTACCCATGCTACGAGTCAACGTAATTTAGCATTCCAAAAAAGCAGAATAAATTACAGTTTTGGGAATGGCTTTCTTGTATGTTTGATATTTTGTGGTTACAGCATAACTCAATAATCACAAAAAGTGCCAACAAAACAACACAAAAACTAGCAATGAAGAGTGAAAATGACACTTTAGTTGTCTTTTTAGTACAAAACAGTGAAGAAACAACACGCCATTCCCAAAAAACAAAAAAACTTGAAGTTTTGGGAATCGAGTGCTAAAATAGTTTTAGGAGCGGAACGATGAAAATAATAAAAAGAGACGACTACTTACAGAAATTGCTTAGTTATAAAGATAAACCTGACATAAAGGTTATTACTGGTGTTAGACGGTCTGGTAAATCAATGCTACTTAATGAGTACATTAAAATAATTGAAACCGAACCGGGAAACATTAACATTATTAGAATTGATTATAACCGGATTGAATTTGACGATATCAAGGAGTATCGTAAATTAAATACATATATTTGGAATAAATATAAAGAAGGATTTAAAAACTATCTTTTTATTGATGAAGCACAAATGTGTGAGAAGTTTGAAATCGCGGTTAATGACATTTATGAATCAAAGAAATTTGATATTTATATAACTGGGTCAAATGCTTTCTTATTATCAAGTGACTTAGCAACACTTTTTACCGGCCGCCACTTTGAAATAAAAGTCCTTCCTTTTTCTTTCAGCGAATACTTAGATTATTTTGAGTATAAAAACATTGATGAAGCTTTTGAAAAGTATACGTTAGAAGGTGGGTTTGCTGGTAGTTATCTTTATGAACTAGAGGAACAAAAAACCGAATATATCGCTAATGTATTAGACGTTGTGATTTTAAAAGATATTATGAAAAAGAACAATGTTACCGATCAAGTAGCGATGGAAAACATTGTGGCTTTTTTACTTGATAATATTGCCAATATTACATCTCCCTATGGCATTACAAAAAACTTAGTTAAAGACGGTGTGGCTATTGATCATAAAACAGTTGGTAACTATTTGAAATATTTATGTGAAGGGTTTGTTTTCTATAAAATTAAACGTTTTGATATAAGAGGTAGTGGTTATTTAAAAACGAACGAGAAGTATTACTTAGTCGATCACGGTTTTCGGTTTGCGAAATTAGGCAAAAGATATTTTGACTATGGTCGGTTATATGAAAATATTGTGGCAATTGAATTAATTCGTCGCGGTTATTCGCTGTATGTTGGTAAACTTTATGAAAAAGAAATCGATTTTGTCGCGATGAAAGGAACAGAAAAAAATTATATCCAAGTTGCTGATAACATTACACGCGATGAAACGTTGGAGCGTGAACTAAACCCGTTACGGCAAATAAAGGATTTTTATCCTAAAATTTTAATCGCTAACACGCGCCATAATGATTATGATATCGATGGTATTAAAGTTTTTGATATTGCCCGTTGGCTGTTATTAGGTCGTTCAACTTAACGATGATTGATAAATAAGGCAAAGATTAAAGCGAATTTATATAACATGTTGTTTTTACTTCCTTAATTTCTTTTCTCGCCGAGTCGCTTTTAAATATGCTTGTGCTTTTTTGCGGACAGGTCGGTGTGCTGTTAAATCCATATATATAATGAGTGCGATTAAAAGCGGGAGGAGTACGGGAATTAAAATCCGCCAATCCCAATTAATTGCAAGAAATGTTTCGTTATCAGATTCGACCGTAATTAAGAAAAAGGCATTAAGAAAGAACATCAAAAATAGGAGTAAGTGAAGGAGAGTGTCAAGAACGTATTTTTTCTTGTTCGCAAAATAATTGTGTTTCTTGTACTGGACGTGCTTAAAGACAAAGCAAATAATCGCAGCAAGCGCGTTAAAAATATATAAATAATAAGGTAGCCCAAACACATAATTTATTCCCGTAAATCCGATCTCAAAACCAAAGATATTAAATAAAATTGCAGTTAACCAAAGGAAGAAAGTCAACAAATTATTTGCGGCACCGACATAGAGAATTTCTTTATCGGTCATGCTATCAAAATCATATTTATACATACTAATAATAATACACGAATAAGAGCAGACATTATAGTGTTTTAGCAAGTGTTAGTAGATTAACTTCTAACAATTTGGAATGCTGAAATATATTAAGTGTTTTTAAGTTTATTATTTCAAAGTATTTTTAATAAATGTTCTAATTTTCAATAGTTGTGAAGCGACCTTTTAAACACTCAATCTGTTTTGAAATAAAAGTTCCGTTTTGGCGTAGATAAAAATCTAAAAAGTAAAACCCTGTAAGATATGGCAAGATGTGGTAAGAAATGATGTTTGAAAAAACGCGTTTTTAAGACAAAATAAGATGTGCTAAGACGTGGTAAGGTGTGGTAAGATGCTTTGCTATAAACTGGCAGGGGGCACACGGGAAAGTTATACCTATTTATAAAAAAACGAAAAACAGCGGTTTTTACCCCTTTTTGGCGTATTTAAAAATTTAAAAATGTAAAACTAAGCATTAAATCTATTTTATAGGTTTTATTAGAAAAAACACCAGCAATTATTAAAATATGAAAATATCACCAACTTATCACCAACTTATCACCAACTTTAAAACCAACTTATTTGTAAATGTCACCAAGATGTCATCAACATTTCACCGATTTGAATGTAGCATAAGTGGATTTTCTTTATAGAACCGTCAAAAAGATTGATTTCGTGTAAAAACCAAACTTTAAAAACTTTGTTTTCGTGTAAAACGTGTGATTTAAGTCTCTATTATGCGAATCAGAACCAGCTTTACTTAAAGTTCATTTGTTACCTTAATTACTTATATTGTTATGTTATAGTATTATTAATTATCACAATATAACAAAACAAGTATAATTGGCTTATGGAGGTGAACTATGAAATATATTGAAGACTTTGCGTATAAACGGATCTTTGATTTTAACTATGTTGTTAGCTTAACGGGTGACAAAGATCTTGCAAGTAACATCGTTCAGAGCTATTTAGCAAAAGGATATATTAAGCGTATTAAACGTAATCTTTATGCAGCGGTTAGTTTTGAAACAAAAGGCATAATTTCAACAAAGTTTGATATAGCGAGTAAAATTACGAAAAAATCTTTTGTTTCTTATCATAGTGCATTTGAGTTTTACGGCTACACGAATCAAGTTTATAATGAAGTAATTGTTTCTTCACCAATACAGTTTCATGATTTTACGTTTGAACATAACACGTATCGCTCAAAGCGCGTTAAAGATACACTTTTTGTTGATAAGATAAACAACGTAAAAGTAAGTTCACTCGAGAAAACTATTGTTGATAGCGTTGATAATGTGAAAACGTATGATGACTTCGAAGAACTAATTAGCGCTCTTAATATGATTCCACTCCTTAATGGGAAGGAAATACTAAAATACTTGAAGCACGTGAATAAAACAATTCTTTACTCAAAAGTTGGACTTGTGCTTTCTTTTTATGAAGATGGCTACAACATTACAGAAGCGTTGCTCGCAGAAATGAAAAAGTGCGGATCACAAATAGCGCGCAACTTTACGAGTGAAAAACATCGTCTGTCTATCTACTATCCAGAATGGAAACTGCATGCATACGACATAATTAAAATTAAAGAAGGAGTGTTCTAATGAAAACACACTCACAAAGTGGGCATTTTTCTTTATTCCATAGAACAAACTTAATACAATCAATATACATATCACAAAAAGTGGAAGCGAAATTGCACAAAAAGCGGAAAAGAAGAACGTATCGTCGTGCTTTATGCAACAAGTGAAGAGACGACTAACGTAGTTGTCGAAACAATAATTAATGATTTCGGTTTTATTCCGCAATACATTGGTCCACTTAAAAATGGGCGTATTTTATAAACCGGTTATCCGCTTTTTGGTGCAAGTATGGGACTTCTTGAAATTAGTGAACTTGTTAAGCAATCATTAAGAGAGTTAAAGAATTAACAAACTCATAAAATAATACTCGACAATTTTTAACTTATGATAAACTTAAAACAGGTTTAAAATGAGTGAAAAAAGCGACTTAATACAAAACACTGAACAGTCAATAAATAATGGCAATGTTTGGCTTGGTTTGCTTATCGGTTATTTTACCAATGTTTTGGGGCTTATTATTGCTATTTTTGTTAAACAAACGAAGACCCGCAAAGGAATCATTATTGGGGTGATTATTAGCCTAATTGTGACGACGATTTTTGCCCTACTTATCGTATTCGTGTTAACAATGATATATCGTGGCCAAGGATCCTTGTAAATTTCTAGAGCAAACAAAGAAACTTTAAAATTCATTATGCTATGCTGAAAATGTAAGTAACATTGGGGGTAAAAAGCATGATTAAGAAACGTATATTTTTAATATCAACTATTTCCTTAGTTGTTGTCGGTGCAGTTACTGCTGCTCTTTTGGTGCCGCTATTGAATAAACCAGACAGTTCTTCAAGCAAACAAAGCTCATCAAGTAGTACTTTATCAAGCGAACCAAGTTTAGCGGAAACGTTTACTATTACGTGGAAAAATTATGACGGTACGGTTTTAGAAGTTGATCAAGAAGTAATGCACGGGACAATGCCAACTTATGAGGGAGCCACTCCAACAAGAGCACAGACTGCCGAATTTACTTACGAGTTTAGTGGTTGGATGCCTGATATCGTTGTCGCCACTAGCGATGCGACATATACTGCTACGTTCGATGATGCAGTTAATAAATATCCAATTACATGGATAAATGAAGATGGTACAGTTTTAGATATTCAAGAGCTTGCTTATGGAGCGCTTCCAGCATTTACTAAAGAAACGCCAACTAAAGCAAAAAATGCCGAGTTTACGTATACTTTTAGCGTTTGGGAACCAGAAGTTGTTACGGTGACAAAAGCGGCGACATATACGGCAACATATACGGAAACACGCAATAACTACGCGGTAACGTGGTTAAATGACGACGGCACATTACTTCATGAAGATTTAAATGTACCGTATGGCACGGTTCCTGAGTATACTGGGGCCGTTCCTGAAAAAGCGAGCGAACCGCATCGGACTTTTGCGTTTAATGGCTGGTCACCAGAAGTTAATGCTGTCGTTGGTGATGTAACGTACATCGCGGTGTTTAGCGCCACTTTTAAAACATTTACGATTACACTAGATTTAAATGGCGGAACATTTAATGAACCCGAAACTCTTTTAACAATTGATGTTATATATAGTAGTGATTTTGTTTTACCTGTTCTAAATACACCAACAAACTCACCGTTTGGCGGTTGGTATTACGCGGGTGAACGAATTGCCGATGAATTTGGTGACTCGCTGACTAATTATTTGTTTACCGAAGACATCACCGTTGTTGCGGAATATTTCTATCCTATTTATACGCGCGCTGATTTAGAAAATATTACGAATAATTTAAACGGAACGTATCGACTTATGAATGATCTTGATTTAAAGGATGAGGAATGGGTACCAATAAATGGCTTTGCTGGTGAATTTAATGGGCAAGGTTTTACAATTAGTGGGATGACGATTTTAACGTATTACGAAAGCGTGGGATTATTTGGTGAAGTTGATGACGCAACAATTACCAATTTAACACTAAGTGATTCACTGATTGAATTTGCATCTCCGGCGCAGCCGGGTAACGTTTTTGTTGGTGGGATTATCGGCAGTTCGCATAATAACCACGACCTTATGCTTTCCGCTCTCACAAATGAAAGTTTCGTAATGAACGTTGATGAAAGGAGCTTTGGTTACGTTGGCTTTGGTGGGATTCTTGGCAACTATGAATCAACTGGCGGCACGACTTTAGCGATTATTGATAGTTTAAACGCTAGTGAAATCACTGGCGAATTTTATGAAAGCTTAGGTGGGTTAGTTGGTCGCATCATGACTCTTGGTGCGGAAATTACAGTTACAAGAAGTGGTAATAGCGGCAAGATAACGACAAGTCTTTATACGGGTGGTTTAATTGGGGACTTTTATGATACGAACTCGCTTATTACAATTGAAGATAGTTATAACGCGGGCGAAATTATTGGCCTTGCTCATCTTGGTGGTTTAATTGGACAAATGCGCCTTTTTGATCGCAGCACGATTACGCTGGAAAATAGTTATAACACAAACGATATCAGCGGAACTGCGACAGGCATTGGTGGTTTAATTGGTACGTATAGTGCTGCTGATTTCGCGGAACTAAATATTATTCGAAGCTCTAACGAAGGAAACATTAGCGGCGAAGAAAGACTTGGCGGTTTAGTTGGTTCAGCAAGTCGCTCTGGCCAAAGACAATTTATGCCGGAAGTTCATATTTCAAATAGTTATAACTTAGGCGATATTACGAGTGATATTAGAGGGACGCTTGGTGGCTTAATTGGGTACGGCTTTAATTATTTCACGATTACGAATAGTTATAATGCCGGTAACTTAAATGCGCCAAGTGAGCGCCATGGCGAGTTAGTTGGCGGTTTAGTCGGCTGGGCCCAAAGTGGCGGTATAATCACGAACAGTATTAACTTCGGGATAGTTAGAGCTAATGCGCTTGCCGGTAGTATTATTGGTCGTAACTATGAAAACGCAGTCGTCTTTAATAATACGTACTTTACAAACGAAGTATATAAGAGTAACGGACAACTATTGCCGGACGCAACTTTAGGCGGAACACTTGTTGACGCTGCAACAATTGACGCCAGTTTCTTTAGTGACACCTTGCTTTGGGATGATGCAGTTTGGGATTACACTAATATCAATATAACTGAAGAAATTTATCCGATTTTAAAATAATATTTTTTAATAAGTAGTCTTCAGTCGCTTATCCTGATATTAGTTATATTGAATTTATTGATGAAGTTCAGTTTCTTACTGGAGAACTGCCAATTAAAGTTTGGTCTCAAGCTAAACAATAAACAAAAAACTAAACATATACGAAGACTACAACAAAGTAGCCATTATTAATCTTTGGATTTTCTGAAATTTCCACTTATTGATGAAAGCAAAAGAAAAATCCATGAAACGACCCGACCTTACTTAATATTAAAGGTACGCGCATGCACGCGTATGGTTTAGAAATAATTAACGACATCGCCGCACGGCTTGACCTTGAAGTTGATGCTTCTTACACAGAAAAAGATTACACGCTTAAAAAGAAAAAAGCGCGTGAACTATGCGATCAAGGATTAATTAAAAGTAGTGACGGAACGTTTACAGTTTAACGCTTAAGTTAGTACGATAAAATTATAAACGAAAAAAAGCTAGCGGACTAAACCGTTAGCTTTTCATTTTAACTTGCATTCACGTTTAAATATTCGGAGTGTCGTAATGGCCAATAAAGAGCGGAACATTGTTATTATCACGGATAACGTAGATAAACGGCTGATTGAGCTTTACTTCAAGTGTGTCGTTAGGCAGCGGGCTAGCAGACATTGCTCCGGCAAATGTTAAGGACTTAACGGTTGTACCGTCAACAGTAAACGATACTTCATTTTTCTGTTGTACTGTTTCAATAAAGGAAGAAGTAGGGGGGTTGCTAAATATATTGGCGAAATTATTTTCGGAAGCGTCAAACATTGCTCCTAAACCGAGTTTTGTTAACGCATTTTTGAAACTAAGTGTATTACGATTAGTAAAAATTGGCGCGGTTAAAGCAATTGTTTGGTGCGTCTGTTTTTCGCCGGTCTCAATTAGGAAGTTATTATCGGCTAAAAGGTTATAAATATAATCATCTTGTGACTTTGGGATAATGTACTGGACACTATTTTCGTTCGTGTAGTAATCGTAGACACTCACATATTTCTCATAATCATAATAATAACCATAATACTTATGGCTCATGTAATTATTCGCTACTTGCCGCCCATCACTTAAATAAAAGGGCGCGACTACATTATCTTTTTCATAATACTTGTACGTCCATTCATTCGAAAATAAAAAGACGGAAAACAAGTACATTATTGTGTTTTTATTAACGCCAAGTTCACGGCGTTTAATAAAGTCTTCTTCTTGCATTGCATCATTAATCCACGCGATCATTTTAAGGACGTCTTCTTCATTGCTATAATCAAGTTCGAACGCTTCAAAATAATTGTTCGTTAGTTTTTGTAAAAAGGGATCAGAAATTCCGAGCTTATAATCAACAAAAGCACCGTTATGAAGAAAACTTGAACCACGTTTATTATGGTAATAATTATTTTTTAAAACTTTACTATATAACGCTGTTCGGTCGCTTTCGTTTCTGTTCTCAAAGAGCGTGGCAAAGTTAGTTTCTAACTCTGGTGCCGAAGAACCCATCGCGAGAACGGAAAGAAGCGGATACAAATTAACCGGCGCAAATGACGCATTTTCAGCAAAATCAAGTGCTTGATAAATCGTGTTGGCAAACTTACTAAAGTGCTCAACTTCATTTTTATCCATTAGTTCACGTGTGGGGTTCGAGAGTGACGGATACTCGACATCATTAAGCCGTTTAAATGTATTTGCTTCAATGACGGCAATTTCCGCTTGTGAATATTGTTTCCGCGTGATCCGGACGGAATCCTTCATTGTTAGTAACGTACTCAGCACAACGGCGCTCACAACTAAAACGAGCGAAACAACAATGGCACTTGGAACAATGAGAAAAAGCCAATTACGATTAAAACGTTTTTTTACTTGTGGCTCATTACTTTCTAACTCTGCTGTGTCAAATGAAAATTCGACACCAGTTTTCTTAATAAAATCTTCTTTTACTTTTTTTCTAAATTTTGCCATCTTTATTACCTCCGATAATATTTACGAATTTTATCAAGTGTTCGTTTGTATTTACTGGAAACACTGTTAGTTGTTGTTTTTTGCATCGCTGCAATTTCTTTAAATGTATATTCATAGAGAAGTTTATAAATAACTAACGCTATTTCTTCTTCATCAAGGAAATTTTCAAAAGTCATTATATAAGCATCAAAGTCGTCTGCCGTTTCTTTTTGGCCGGAATCAAGTGCGTCGTCATAAGCGACGAAGCGTGCTTTACTTTTTTGCAAATTGATCGCGAGATTTTTTGCAATCGTCACTAAGTAGTATTTAAGACTTTTGCCTTTGCGGAGTCTGTGGCGATTTTCATACATCCTTAAGAATGTTTCAAGCGTAATATCTTTTGCGTCTTCCTTATGGCGAACAATTTCAAAAGCGACATAAAACACTAAATATGAATACTTCTCATAAATCGTATTAAATGTTCGTTCCATTAGTTCCCGATTTGGTGAACATAAGTCGTTAACGTTGTAGTGGCCCATTTTCCTCCGCTACTAAATAATACAACTTACCAGCGCATTTTCGTCGGTTTATTGTAAAAAAAGCGTAAAAACCATGAAAAAAGCGTAAATAACGAAAAAAAATATTTTATCGATAAAAACACGGTAATTAAACCTGGCTACGTTGTTAGTGTTTTATATAGTGATGAAATTAAATTTCTCATTAAAAGTATTGACGAAGTACTTTTCGATCAAGCACTTGTTGTTCGGCTCACCGTTGAACGTTTAAACGATGATGCATAGTGCTTAGCAGAGCAATAAATGCTAAAATAAAGATAAGAATGATCTTTAAATTTGAAGATAAGCTTTAATACAGGAGAAAAGGTAAAATGAAAAAGTTAAAATTACTCCCAATTATGCTCTTACTATTAGTAGGAATCACGAGTTGTGATAATAGTTCAAGTTCGCTTTCTCATGTAGAAAGCAGTAATAGTTCGACTTCTCAAGAGCTAAAAAGCGTAACAATGATGATGAGCTTAGATTATGGTTTTCATATCCCGGAAGAAGCAACGCTTCTGATTGATTATGCTAATCTCTTTTTTAACCCGCTTGATTACGACCTTCCACTGCTAGTTGCCGGTGATATCGTTGTGATTAATTATCGCGGTGAATTAATCATTATGGAAACTTATCCCGGTACTGTTGATACAAGGTATCTGGAAATAATTAGTATTGAAGTCGAGCAAGCAGTTATTGTTGAATTTGAAATTCGTAATGTCCCGGCTGGCGAGACAGAAATATATACGGAAAATGAAGATTATCAGAGCGGAATCACTTTTGCAACTGAATACGTAGTGGCCGAAGATGGCAGCTTCAAGTCTTGGGAAGAATACCCGGCTCACACAAAACTATATGGGACTAACCCTGTTGCCAAGCGCACTGATGAAATAGTCGCATTTTACGATTATAATCTGCGACCATAAACGATTTACTAATAAAACATCCAGTAATTATTAAAGTTATTTGATAAAAAAAGAAAAAAGGTTAGTGAGAGTAGTTCACTAACCTTTTTATAACTTAACTTATGGTTACTTTAATAAATTAACGCTTCTAAATACTGTGGATTTGTAATTAAAATCTTTTTGTTTGTGATTAACTTTAAGTGTCCGTTTTCCGCAAAAGATTTTAGACGACGACTAAAAGTTTCGGGAGTAATGCCGAGTAAGGCACTAATGTTTTTCTTTGTTGTCGTTAAAGTAACAATATGATCAACCGCGGCATCGATTAAATATTTTGCGATTTTTGCATCGGCGCTTTTTAAATTGTTAAAAGTTATTGTTTCTTCAAGTTTTTGTAGCCGTTTACTTAGTTCACTAAGCATTTTTGTCGCAATTTGGGGTGAGCGATTAATAATTTCGGTGAATGAAGATTGTTCAATTTTACAAATTACCGCATCGCTCGTAATTTCGGCGAAACTATCAACTAATTTATTCCCAAAAAGCGCTGTTTCACCAAAGAAGTCGCCGTGCTTTAAAATCCGTAATACTTGTTCCTTACCATCGCTCGTATATTTAATAATTTTAACATTGCCTTTATGGACAACATAAAGCGCTTCAAGTTCGTCACCGGCCATATAAATGAAATCACTTTTTGCATATGCTTCATGTTTCGCAACTAAGATTAATTGATCTTTTTCTGCTTGATTAAGCGCGGTAAAAATCGGCACGTGTTCGATACAAGACTGAATTTGTTTGTCATTCATCACGTTTACTTAACCGTAATTTTTAGAACACGGTACCCAAGCTTGCTGATCGCATTTTCAATCGTGGTTGGATTCACTTTCGTTTCATCAAAATTAAAACGGGCACGACTTGCATTATAAAGCACCTTAATGCTTTCTTTTTCTACACCATCGAGCCGCTTTAAAGCGTTTTCTATTTTTAATAAGCATGATGGACATGCGAGTGATTCTAATTGGACATTTGCTTTTTTCATTTTGTCCCCCTTTCCTTAATGTTATTATCGCATAACATTATTGTTATAAAATTGATTTTAATCAATTTCTTCGTTTAAAGCGCAACAAACGCATTCCATTTAAAATGACAACTAAAATACTGCCTTCGTGAACAAGCATTCCAATCGCCATATTCATCCACTCGGCCGTAAGGAGACTTGTAATTAAAATAGCGACTACGGCGAGCGCAATAATAATGTTTTGGCGCATATTCCAAATGATTTTTTTTGTAAGTTTCCGGGCATGGGCAATTTTCGCAAAGTCGTCACTCATTAAAACGACGTTAGAAGTTTCGATTGCGACATCAGTGCCGCTGCCCATTGCGATACCTATTTCTGCCGTGGCAAGTGATGGACTATCATTAATTCCGTCACCAACAAAAGCAACGATATTGCCTTGCTCTTGCAGCGTTTTAATATAATCCCTTTTATGTTTCGGAAGCATCTCACCAATTGCTACGTCAAGATGAAGTTGCTCTTTAACGACGTTAACACTACCTTGGTTATCGCCGCTTAGTAAAATAAGTTGTTTGACCCCATCTTTGCGTAATTCACGAAGCTGTTTTTCTAAACCGGGCCGGAGTTCATCACGGATACCAAGAATCATATACACTTTTCGCTCAATTGCTAAAATAACAAGCGAATTACCGAGTGTTTCGTACTCATTAATCGTTTTAATCATCGCTTTCGATAAAGTAATTTGATTATTTTCGATCAGTTTTTTATTGCCGACGTAAACTTTTTCGTTATTGATTTCGGCAATAATTCCCTCCCCTTTAACGACATTAGTCGTCGTTACGTTCACGGCATCATTTGGTTTAATATAACTTACAATTGCCTGGGCTAATGGGTGATTTGATTCTTTTTCGACAGCCACTAAATAATTATTTGCTTTTGTCTCATCATTTTCAAAATACTTTACATCAGTAACGCTTGTGTTCCCCGTTGTTAGTGTGCCCGTTTTATCAAAGACAATCGTATCGACTTTGCTAAAATCTTTAATAACTTCGCTCCCTTTAATTAAAATGCCGTTCCGTGCACCGTTACCGATTCCCGCGACGTTAGAAACAGGAATGCCGATTACGAGTGCGCCGGGACAACCAAGAACTAAAATAGTAACCGCCATAGCGACATCGCGTGTAATGAGCCAGACAATAAACCCAAACACTAGAACTGCCGGAGTGTAGTACTTTGAAAATGTATCGATAAATCGTTCGGCTTTTGATTTAGAATCTTGGGCTTCTTCGACGAGTTCAATAATTTTGCCAAAAACTGTATCTTCGCCAACTTGATTCGTCTTAATTTGAATTGTGCCGTTTTCTAAAATTGTTCCCGCGTAAACTGCTTTGCCTTGCGTTTTAATTTGAGCGAATGATTCACCGGTAATTGTTGCTTCGTTAACGTAACCTTCACCACTAATTACAACACCATCAACCGGAATCTTTCCGCCGGTTTTTACGATTAATAAGTCACCAATTTCGACGTCTTCAATATCAATTTCTGTTGTGGAACCGTCCGCATTAATTATTGTTGCTTTTTCCGGCGCCATTTCCGTGAGCTCTTTAATAGCATTCCGCGTTTTTTGTAAAGTTCGCTGTTCTAAATACGCACCAAATAAAAAGAGAAACGTGACAATCGCACTTTCTTCGTATGACTTAATTACAAAAGCCCCAATCACAGCAATTGTCACTAAAACATCAATGCTCACAACTTTTACGCGCAGCGCTTGATACGCTTGTAAAGCGATGGGGATGACGCCAATGATTGAAGCAGTGATAAACGTAATATTGAAAACAAGTTCGTGCTTAAAACCGTAAAGCGCAATAAAACCACTGATAATTAAGAGTAAGCTAGTAATCATCAATTTGTTTTTATGTTTGAAGATAAAACGGATCATGATTAACCTTCAACCTGGAGTGCTTGATCTAATTCGGCAAGCATTTCATAAACTGCGGCATACGTTTCGCAAACATCATGCGGTACTTCGTAGTTATTTGTAATTTCACGTAACGCCATAAAATGTGCAGCAATTGCTTGTTCACCCTTTTTATATTTTTTCATAATTAAATCAAACTCTATTTTGACATCGTTAAATTCGGGGTGTGTTGGCCCGTGAACGCGGGCGACAATTGGGACAAACATCACGAGTTTTTCTTGATGTTCTTTCATTAGTTTAGTAAATTGTTTATTGCTCATATTTCATCCTTCTTTCTTCGTTATCAACAATATCATAACCGATATATTTTAAAAATAAATTGACTTATATCAATAAAAATCGATAAAAGTACGTAAATATCTTTATTTTAAAGTATTTATTACGAATTTTGAACAATGCGGAAAGATTAATAATGTTATAATTAAATAGTACTTTGGAACATTAATGACTAAAGGAGAAACAATGAAAGTAGGTTTAGTTTTAGGGGGCGGCGGAGCGCTTGGGAGTTATCAGCTTGGTGTTTTAAAGGCGCTCATGGAAAAAGATGTTCATAAAGAAATAAATTACGTTTCTGGAACATCAATCGGTGCAATTAATGCCTTGCTTTTAATGAGTGATATGACGTTTAGTGAAATGGAAACACTCTGGACAAGTATTGATAACAAAAAGCTATATGGCGACGGCCTTGGCCGCTATAAGCACGATTTAAAGGGACTTTTCTCAATTAGTGAATTGTATGACTTGCTCCTTGAAAACCGCAGCATTACTGAAATTCAAAAGAGTCATATTAATGGCTACGCAACACTTGTCCACGTTCCCGATGATAAAGTACTCAGCCAAATTAACCGCCGGAAGATGAAGTTAGAAATTGTGCATCTTAATACGGCGGAAGATCCGTATAAAGTCGCTTTAGCAAGTGCTTCAATTCCGCTTCTTTTTGGACCAACAGAAATTGATGGTGAATATTACGTTGATGGTGGTGTAATCGATAACTTACCAATCCAAGCTCTTCTTGATCAAGGGTGCGACTTAATTATTACTGTTTCGCTCTTTGCATTTACGAAAGTCCGTAAGTTTAAAGGCAAAGTTTCGTTAATTGATATTACACCAAAACATGCACTCGGCATCCCGCCGTTATCAATCATTAACTTCTCCCCACGGGCAATCGTCAAAAATATCGAGTTAGGGTACAAGAATGCGCGGGAAGTCTTAAACTACTTAGATGAAAGTGGCTACGCTGATTTTATTACGGAACGCCAAACGAAAAAACCGCTTTATCTTAATTTAAAGCTTGTGCAGAAAAAAGCGAAAAGACTCGCGAAGAAAAAAGCGAAGCAAGCACGAAGAGAGCAAAGTTAAAATAGTATTTACGAATAAACAACTAATTATTAGTAAACTATTTGCTTTAATTAACTTATTCAAGTATTATTACACTGTAAACTACGTTTACGACTAAACTTCAAACTATTGAAGAGTGGGTTCGCCCACTCTTTCTTTCAAACGGAGGACTATGGACTTAAACAAAATTAAAAACTTGCTTGAACCAACTGTTCAAGACCTTGGCTTCACGCTCTTAAGTGTGAAATATTTTTCCCGCGGGAAAAGACATTATTTAGAAGTTGTGATTGATAACTTCCTGACCCCAATATCGCTTAATGATATCGTCCGAGTGAGTGATGCGATTAATCCGCTCCTTGATGATGTAAGTGAGTTAAGTAACAATTATATACTTGACGTCACAAGTAGCGGTGCAGAAAAAGAAATACCGCTCGAACATTTAAGTAAGTACGTTGCGGGTTACATTACTGTCACACTCACGGAAGCTCTTCAAGGGACAACGAAAGTTACGGGTCACTTAGAAAAATACACTAATGACGAACTAGAAATGAAAACAAATCAAAAAGGGAAAATTACAACCGTAAAAATACCCGTAAATATTATAAAAAAAGTAAACTTAGCACTAAAATTTTAAAAGGAATGAAGAAAATGAAAAAGTTAACAAAAGCGCAAATTAGAAAAAAACAAGAACGGCTTGATGCCATTAAAGGTCTTTTTACCGAAGTAGCGGAAAAACACAACTTAGTTGAAGACGTTGTTCGCGACAAATTTTTACTCGCGGTCCGTAACGTTTACGCCCGTTCCCAAAGTAAAATTGGTTCCGAAGACTTAAATGTCGACGTAATTATTAACGAAGAACTTTATGACATCGAAGCGCGTTACTTTAAAAAAGTTGTTGCAACGGAAGATGATATTAATGACGCCGCACTTGAAATTACACTCGAAGACGCAAAATTACGCGATGAAACCGTTAATGTTGGTGATGATGTCATTTACGAAACGATGTTACTTGGTAGTTTCCCGACGAAACTTGCGAATAACGTGACTTCAAACTTCCGCCAATCGCTCGTTGAACTTGAAAAGGAACAACTTTATAACTTATTTAAAGATAAGATTGGTGAATTAATTAAAGGGACAATTGAAAAAACAGAACGCGCGACATATGTTAATCTCCTTGGCGCAACAAACGTTTTCTTTGATGAACGTGGTCGCCACGCAATTCCCGGCGAAGTTTTCCGTAACGGTGAAGAAATCAACTTTTATGTTAAAGACGTTGTAGCCGGTAAACGCGGCGCGAATATTATTATTTCGCGAAGCGAACCAGACTTTGTCCGTCGCTTAATGGAACGAGAAATTCATGAAATTTATGACGGGACAATCGTTATTCATGATGTCGTCCGTGAACGCGGAGAACGAGTTAAAGTTAGTGTCGAAAGTTTAGATGAAAATGTTGATCCAGTCGGTGCTTGTATTGGTCCAAATGCGAGTAGGATTCAAAAGATTACCGCGGAACTAGGTCCTGATGGCCGTAAAGAAAAGATTGATATTATTCCGTACGATAAAAATATTGAACTCTTTATTATCGAAGCATTCCGTCCCGCTGTTCCAATTGGAATTACGGCAAACCACGAAGAAAAAACCGCAACGGTTATTTTTGAAGACGAAGAAAAAGGAAAAGCATTTGGTCATAAAGGTGCGAACATCCGTCTTGCGTCAAAACTTACGGGTTACGAATTAAATATTTTAGAACACCATGAAGCCGTTGAACAAGAGCTCGAGTTCCGTACGAAAGATCATATTGCGTATGAAGCACGCTTACTTGAACAAGAAAAAACCCGTGAACTCATTCGCCAAGAAATCTTAAGCTCGCAGAAAGTTAGTGAAGAAATTAGTGATGAAGCACTTTTAGAAGCTTATTATGGTGAAGAAGAAACTGAAAAAGTTGAACGAGTCGTTACACCGGAAATTAGCGAAGAAGTCGCTGAAGAAATTGAAACGGTAATTGAAGAAGCAACAGCACCGGTTGAAGTTAAAGTTAAAACTACAATTTCACTGGCCGAACTTGAAGCCGAGCTTGAAGAAGAAAAACCAGAAACGACGAGACGCCGTGCTCCACGCCGGAAACGTGAAGAAGTTAAAGAAGAAGTCGTTATCCAAGGGCCACAAATGCAAATTTATACCGATGAAGAACTTGCCGAACTTGAAGCAAGTATCGAAGAAGAGGAAGAATATTACGACGATGACATCGATTACGATGACTTCGATGAATATTACGACGAGGATTAATTGTGAAGAAAGTTATTTTACGACGTTGTATTGTGACTGGTGAACGCTTAACGCGCGATGAACTATTTCGTGTTGTTAAAACCCCAAGTGGTGAAGTTAAAGTTCACCTAAGTGGTCGCCTTGATGGCCGCGGTGCTTATCTTAAACGGGAGCGGGCGGTAATATTAAAGGCGCAAAAGAAAAAAGCGTTAAGTCACGCCTTACAGACCGAAGTAAATAACGAAATATATGAGGAGTTATTAAGTCTTGTCGCGTAACGAAGCGTTAATTAACTTCTTGAATCTTGCAAGTCGGAGTAAAAAGCTCCGCTATGGCCAAGCGTACTTACAGGAAAAAAATAGTCATAAAATTAAACTAATTATCTTACTAAGTAACGCAAGTCTAAACACCGCTAAACTAGTCCGTAATTATGCAGCGCATTACACGATTAAATTAAGCGAAATAAACGAAACAGAAATATCGCGTTTTGTGACAAAACAAAATATTAAAGTGATCTCCGTCTTAGACGTTAACATCGCACGGAAGTTACTAAATTTAAGGAAAGAAGGTAAATTATATGAAAAAGATGAAGCGAATTAAAAACGTAGCTGCGAGCTATGAAGTACAAAAAGGAGCGACTTTTGCTGATAATACCCTCACCTTTAATAGTGCTCTTAAACTTGGTGACTTAGCAACAACTCTCGGTGTTCAAAATACAAAAATTATTAAATTACTTTTTAATAAAGGCCAGATGGTCAATGTAAACGAAACGCTTGAAGTTGAAACAATTGGTGAAATTTGTTTAGAACTCGGGATTGATTTTAATTATGTTGAATCAAGCGGCAGCGATGACGACTTTGATTTTGATGCGATCATTGACGATGCGAAGGACTTAAAAGAGCGACCACCAGTTGTTACCGTTATGGGTCACGTTGACCACGGTAAAACAACATTAATCGATTCGATTCGTGAATCAACAATCGTTAAAGGCGAAGCCGGTTCAATTACGCAAAATATTGGTGCGTACCAAAAAGAATTACACGGGAAAAAGATTACGTTTATCGACACTCCTGGTCACGAAGCATTCACGGCAATGCGCAGTCGTGGGACACGTGTAACTGATATCGTTATTCTTGTTGTCGCCGCAGATGACGGGGTAATGCCGCAAACACGCGAAGCAATTGACCATGCCCGTGCTGCGGAAGTACCAATTATTGTTGCTGTTAATAAAATTGATAAATATGAAGCAGATCCCGAAAAAGTCAAAAGCGAATTACTTGCGGAAAACATTATCGCGGAACAATATGGCGGGGACGTTATCTTTCAAGAAATTAGTGCAAAGACTGGTCAAGGAATTGATGATTTACTTGAAGCAATTATCGCCACGAGTGAAATGCTTGAACTAAGTGCGAACCCGAGCCGTTATGCTTATGGTACTGTCCTTGAAGCAAAACTTGAGCACGGTGAAGGACCGAAAGCAACACTTTTAATTAAAAACGGAACATTACTTGACCGCGACTTTATCGTTGCTGGGGCAAGTTACGGGAAAATTCGCCGGATGACTAATGAACATGGTGTCGCCCTTAAGAAAGCTTTACCAGCTTCACCAGTTAGTATTATTGGTTTAGATGAAGTGCCGGAAGCTGGTGACTCATTTATCGCTTTTGCGACGGAAAAAGAAGCAAAAGACTTAGCGCTTAAACGTAAAGAAGCCCGACTCATCGAACGCCGTGGTAGTAGTGAAGGGTTTAAACTTAGCGACATTACGGAAAAAGTTGCCCAAGGTGAAATCGTTACTGTTAACGCAATTATTAAAGCTGACAATAGCGGTAGTGCCGAAGCGGTGCATTCAAGCTTAGAAAAAATTAATGTTGAAGGCGTGAAAATTAATGTGATTCGCGCTAGTGCGGGACAAATCACGGAAAGTGATATTTTACTCGCAAGTGCAAGTAACGCGGTCATTTACGGCTTCAACGTGCGCCCGAACGCTCGTGTCCGTGATCTTGCTGTGCGCAATAACATTGAACTTCATCTCCACCGCGTCATTTACGCATTAATTGAAGAAACAGAAAAAGCAATTAAAGGATTACTTAAACCGGATATCGTTGAAAAAGTTACCGGTCAAGCGGAAGTTCGCGCTATTTGGCATGTTAGTTATCTCGGCACAATTGCCGGCTGTTACGTACTTGAAGGTGTCGTTAAGCGTGACCAAAGAGCACGGCTTATTCGTGACGGAATCGTCGTGTATGAAGGCAAGATTAACACGATGAAACACGTGAAAAATGATGTTCGCGAATCACGCGCTGGCTTTGAATGCGGGATGACACTTTTAAACTATAATGACATTAAAAACGGTGATATTATTGAAGGCTATGACCTTGTGGAGGTGCCACGTGAGTAGTTATAACCGTGAACGTAATGAATCAACGATGCATCGGCTTTTAAGCGATATCATTATGAATAAACTTAATGATCGCTCGCTTGGCTTTACGACTGTTACCCAAGTAAAAATTACGCGTGACTATAGTTATGCGACTGTGTATGTAAGTTTTATTGGTGATGGTGACGTAAATGCAAAGCTCGAAATTTTAGAAAAAGCGAAAGGCTTAATGCGTCACGAACTGAGTCAACGGATGAAAATTCGCCGGATCCCGGAACTCGTTATTAAGTATGATGATACGTACGAAAAAGCCCGACGGCTTGATGAAATTTTTAAAAAAATTAACGAAGATTAAATTTACTTAAACGATAATAAATAAGCGGCAATAACTAAGCCGCTTTTTTAATTTACTTCTTTAATAAACAAGAAATGGGGGATATTTGCATCAAGATAGCTTTCACCTGTCCGCATGAAACCGAGCTTTTCATAAAAGGCGGTTAAATACGCTTGTCCGCTAATTTTAATCATAAATGGCCGTGAAGTTTCTTTGTAGTTATTAATTAATAGCGTAATCATGTTACTCGCAATTTTTTGGCCGCGGTAATGTGGTAAAACCGCAATACGGCCAAACTCGAGTGTTCTTGTTAAGCGGTTATATTTAAGTCGTAAAGTCGCGATTGGTTCGTCGTTATCATACGCCACATAACTCGTCCAAAGTTTTTCGTTTTTATCGTATTCGTCCGCAAAACTAATTGATTGCTCGACGATAAAGACGTGGTAGCGAAGAAACATCACATCATTAAACATCGCTGGAGTTGTCACTTTACGAAGGACGTAACTAGGTGGTAAAAAGGTTTCGAAGGAGAGATGCCACAAGTAAAGTTGATCATCATTAATTAACGCTCTTTGGAAATTACTATATGAACTGTCGTACGTTTTATAAATACTACTCAGTAACTTTTTAATATCTTCACGCCGCGTCTTTTTGTCATTTGGGCAGCCAGCATTCATTGTCGGCAATTTCAAGCCAACTTGCGTACTTTTAATAATTTCTTCGGAACATAAAACAAGCGGACGAATAAATGTAATGTTCGTCCGATCTAACACCATCTTTGGTTGGAATGTTGAAATACGTCCGCCACTAATTAAGTTCATGACAATTGTTTCTAACGCATCGTCAACATGATGGGCAAACGCGACTTTATTCGCGCCGAGCCGGAGCGCAACTTCGTTAACACCAGCTTTAATCATTTTTGAACAAATTGAACACGGTAATTGTTTTAAGTTTTGCCGCCCTTGCTGGATCCGGAGAATTTCGCTAATATCGTGAGCATGCTCAATAATTAAGTCGTAACCTAAGTTTTTAAAGAAGGCACGATACTTTTCGGGATCAAAAGCTGTGAAACCTAAGTCAAGCATCACCGGAAAAAGCGTGAAGTCTTTTTTAGCGTAACTTTTATAACGCACAAGTGCATCAAAAAGCACGATACTATCTTTGCCACCGCTAATACCAATGACAATTTTATCGCCGTCGTTAATTAAATTAAAAAGGTCATCCGCCTTTTTAATCGCTCCGATTACTTTTCGTAGTGGCTTCATTTTAATCCTCCGATTTTTATATTATAATATAAAGAATGGCAGAACAAGTAACAAATGGTATTTTTCTCATTAATAAACACGCTGGTGTGACGAGTCGGCGGATTGATAATTTAGTGATGAAAAAGTTTAATCTAAAGAAAGTTGGTCATTTAGGAACGCTTGATCCGCTTGCGACGGGTCTTTTAATTGTCGCTGTTAATGAAGCGACGAAAACGTTACCGTTTTATGAAGACGCCCCGAAAACTTATGAAGCTACATTTAAGTTTGGGCTCTTAACTTCAACGCTTGATTTAGAAGGTGAAGTACTTGAAGAAGAAGAAGTTACAGAAATACCGCTAGGAGCTTTAGAGAGTGCTATTGCTAAATTTCGCGGTGTAATTAAACAAACACCACCAATTGCCAGTGCTTTAAAAGTCGATGGGAAAAGGCTTTATGAATACGCTCGCGAAGGGCAGACGGTGAAAATTAAAGCCCGTGAAGTCGAAGTTTATGAACTTGAGTTACTTGACTATACGTTTCCGACGTTTAAAATTCGCGCTAAAGTAAGCAAGGGCACATATATCCGCACGCTCGGTCAAGATATTGCCCAAGCGCTTGGTACAAACGCGACCACAGTAACACTTGAACGAACGCATGTTGGAAAGTATAGCGTAAGTGACGCTAATAGTTTTGAAAATTTAACAATAAACGACTTAAAAGCGGTTGATTTACTCTTAGAAGCAATGCCGAAAATTAGTGTTTCCGCCGCAGAAGTACCACTAATTACGAATGGCCGTGCTTATAAGCACGAAAACAAAGGAAACTTTGTTACAATTTACTATGCAGAAAGACTACTTGCAATTTATGAATGGAAAAACGCGATGTATTACGCTAAACGGGGGTTTAACTTGTGAAAGTTAAATATTTAAATATTAATAATATTCCCGTGTTAGGTGAAAAGTACGCTTTAATTATCGGCACTTTTGATGGTGTACATGCTGGTCACCTTTCGTTAGTCGAACGCGCAAAGACGGAAAACTTAATTCCCGTTGTGCTTTTAATTTATACGACAACGAAAATTATTAAAGCACATCAACAGTTAGGTTTTATTACAACGCTTGATGATCGCGCACTACTTTTTGAAAATGCTGGTGTTGCTAAACTTTTCTATTTGAATTTAGAATTTGAATTACTAAATATGGAGCCCGTGCTTTTTATTGAAAAAGTACTTAATAAATTTAATGTTAACGCGATTATTGTTGGTGAAGATTTCCGTTACGGCAAGCATGCGCGGGGCGATATTGCTTTACTGAACGACCATATTAGCAGCGCAACAAAAATCATCACAATTCCACCACTCATTTTTAAAGAACACCCGATTAGTACGCGCGCCATTAAAGAAAAACTTAGCGCCGGAAAACTTTGGGATGCGAAAAGAATGCTGGGACGTGTTTATACACTTTCTGGTCTCGTTGTGAAAGGTTATGGTGTTGGTAATGAACTAGGTTACCCTACAGCGAATATTATGGTTGATAGTCAATACTTTTTACCGCGTCACGGTGTATATTTAGTTTCGAGTATGGTCCGGGGAAAGAAACATTTTGGGATGGCTAGTTTAGGCTTTCATCCGACGATTAATAAACTAAGTGCCCCACTTTTAGAAGTATACTTTTTCGCCTTTAGTGGTTCACTTTACCACCAAACATTAGAAATTAAGTTTCATTACTTTTTACGTGATGAAATTAAGTTTAATTCGCGTGAAGAATTAGTCGCACAAATTGACTTGGATCGCGCGAAAAGTTTACAAATTATAAAGGAGCAATATAATGGCAGTATTTAAAGTAATTAATAATGTTTATTCAATTGGAGTACTTGATAAAGATCTCCGTGTTTTTGACATTATGATGGAAACAAAACTTGGAACAACTTATAACAGTTATTTAATTCTAAATGACGGCGAAGCTGTAATCATTGATGGCGTTAAGGCGCCGTTTACGGATGAATGGCTCCGTAATATTGAGAGTTTAGTCCCGTTTAGTCGCGTTAAAGCACTAATTACGCAACATACCGAACCTGATCATAGTGGCTCAATTCCCGCGTTACTGGAGAAAAACCCGAAGATTAAAATTTACGGTTCATTTATGGCGATGCAAAACTTAAAGGAAATTGCGAACTTTAATTTTGACGCTAATGTCGTAAAGCCTGGTGAAGAACTTAAGTTAACGGAAGCGCAAACACTTGTCTTTCACCCGGTACCAAATGTCCACTGGCCGGACACGATTATTACCCATGACCCGATGAACAATTTAGCGTATACATGTGACTTTTTAGGGATGCATATTGCCCCGGAAAATCTTTTCTTAAGTAAAGAAAAAAACAAGGACTTAGCGCTTGAAGCTTTAACGGTTTATTACGAAGCAATTATGGCACCTTTTAAGGGCGATGTTTTACGCGCTGTAAATGTGCTAAAAAAGCTTGATGTTGCGATGGTTTTAAATAGTCACGGTTATATTTTAGATAAACGCGAAGACGTTGACTCGGCCATTAATAAATATATTGAATGGTCAACGATTCCCAAAGCAAGTAATCTTGTCGTTACGATTGCCTTTGCCAGTGCGTACGGCTATACAAAAATGATGGTTGACGAAGTCGTTAGTGCGCTTGAAGAAAGTGGCGCGACGGTTTATCTTTTTGAAGTACCGACAACACCGCTTGAAGTTGTGACCGCTGCCGTTGAACGAAGTGACGCGCTCCTTGTTGCGTCACCAACATTTGTCGGAGACGGAATTAAACCAATTTATGATGTCCTTAATTCACTTAATCCGTTTATTGCTAACGGTAAATACTTCAGTGCATTCGGCAGTTTTGGCTGGAGCGGTGAAGCGGTGAGAAACTATTTAAGTCGCGCGAAAGAACTGCGCTTTAAAACGGTTGACGAAGGCCATAAAGAACGGCTTAAACCAACAAAAGAACAACTGCTTAAGACAAAAGAATACATCAAAAACTTCATTACTGTTGTAAAAGGTGAACTTAATAAGGCTTAAGTTGTCATTTATACTAATAAATGGTATTATTACAAAGCGACTTATTCGCTGCTATGAGTACCCTTGCTTATAGCGATGATTAAGTTAAGAATAGATGAAAGGGGAAAATATTATGGCATTAACAAAAGAACAAGTTCAGGATATTATTAAAGAATTTGGCGCTAATGAAAAAGATAGCGGTTCAACGGCTGTGCAAATCGCACTACTTACGGCACAAATTAAGCAATTAACTGAACATATGAAAGTTCATAAACATGATTATCATTCACAACGCGGTTTACTTAAACTCGTTGGCCAACGCCGCGCGTTACTTGATTATTATAATCGTGTTGACCGCGAAGCTTATCTTGCACTCATTGCAAGACTTGGCTTACGAAGATAGTTATCTTAAAACTGTTCATCGTAACAGTTTTTTATTTGTGTGGAAAAGAAAGAGGAAAAGATGAAAAAAACATATGAATTAGACTTCTACGGTCGAAAAATCGTCGTAGAAACAGGTGAACTTGCGAAACAAGCCGATGGGGCTGTTTTAGTTCGCTATGGTGATACAGCAGTCTTAACAACCGCAGTTGCTGGCAATTCACCAACAACGTTAGATTACTTCCCGCTCAGCGTTGCGTATCAAGAAAAACTTTACGCAATCGGACGCATTCCGGGTAGTTTCTTACGGCGTGAAGGTCGCGAGACTGAACACGCAACATTAAGTGGGCGTTTAATTGACCGCCCAATCCGTCCTTTATTCGCGGAAGGTTTCCGGAATGAAGTACAAGTTATTAATACAATTTTAAGTGTTGATTTAGATGCTACACCAGAAATGACTGCCATGCTTGGTTCAAGCTTAGCACTTTCAATTAGTGATATTCCGTTTGAAGGACCAGCGGCAGGTGTTAATGTTGGCCGCGTCAACGGTAAACTTATTATTAACCCAACGAACGAAGAAAACTTACTAAGTGACATTCACTTAACCGTTGCTGGCACAAAACATGCGATTAACATGGTTGAAGCCGGAGCGAATGAAGTTAGTGAAGAAGATATTTTAGAAGCACTCCTTTTTGGACATGGTGCTGTTAAAGAACTTTGTGAATTCCAAGAAAAAATTCAAAAAGAAATCGGTGTCGCAAAACGTGAATTCCCACTTTTTGTTCCTGAAGAAGCACTCGTTAAAGAAGTTAAAGGCTTATTTACGGAAGATATTAAAGCTGCAGTAAGTATTGTTGATAAACTTGAACGCGGCACAGCAATCGATGCGGTTAAACAAAAAATGGTTGAACATTATTCGAATAAAGAATACGAAGAAGACGGGATGAAGAGTCGGACAGTAAGTGACGTTAAGGAACTTCACGAAACAATGGTTAGCGAAGAAATTCGTCGCCTGATTACAATTGACAAGATTCGTCCTGATGGCCGTAAAGTTGATGAAGTACGACCATTAGAATCAAAGATTGACCTTTTACCACGTGTTCACGGTAGTGGTTTATTTACACGCGGACAAACGCAAGTACTTTCAACCGTTACACTTGGACCAAAGAGTGATGAACAAATTATTGACAATTTAACTGAAGAAGAATCACGTCGCTTTATGCACCATTACAACTTCCCACCGTATAGTGTTGGTGAAATTAAACGTCTTGGTGGCCCAGCCCGCCGTGAAATTGGTCATGGTGCGTTAGTGGAACGCGCGTTACTCCCTGTTATTCCAAGTGAAGAAAGCTTCCCTTATACAATTCGTGTTGTGAGTGAAGTACTTGAAAGTAACGGTAGTAGTTCACAGGCTAGTGTTTGTGCGGCAAGTATGGCGCTGATGGCTGCTGGTGTTCCAATTAGTGATATGGTGACGGGAATTGCGATGGGTCTTATTACAAGCGGACCGCTTGATGGTAAGCATCCTTATACAATTCTTACCGACATCCAAGGTCTTGAAGATCATTTCGGTGATATGGACTTTAAAGTTGCCGGTACCGCTAAAGGTATTACATCATTACAAATGGACATTAAAGTTCGTGGTGTCAGTAAAGAAGTTCTTGAAGAAGCACTTGAACAAGCGAAAAAAGCGCGTGAAGAAATTCGTGCAAGCCAAATCGCAGCAATTAGTGCACCACGCGAAGATGTTTCGAAGTATGCCCCAAAAATGGGTACAATGCACGTTCACGTTGATAAAATCCGTGAAGTTATTGGCACCGGTGGTAAAGTCATTAACAAAATCATTGATGATAATGATGGTGTAAAAATTGATATCGATGACGAAGGTTTAGTTGTTGTGTACCATATGGACCGTGAAGTTATTAATAACGTCCTGCACACAATTGAAGAAATCGTTAAAGAAGCAAAAGTCGGTGAAGTTTATGAAGGACTTATTAACCGCGTTGAAGCTTACGGTGTCTTCGTTAACTTATTTGGCAATAATGACGCGCTTGTTCACGTAAGTGATCTCGATTGGCGTTATGTTGAAGACGCTTCAAAACTTTATAAAGTCGGCGACAGTTTAAAAGTAAAAGTAATTGCTGTTGATGATAAAGGTAAAATTAAAGCAAGCCATAAAGAGTTTAAAGAAAAACCTGAAGGCTACGAAGAACGACCGCCACGTGGACCACGCGGTGGTGGACAACGCGGTGGTGGTGACCGCCGAAAACGCCGTTAACAGAAATTCAAGAAGGTATGGAAACATACCTTTTTTCCTTTTTAGGCCTAAAAAAACTTATTTTCGTCTATAATATAACTAGAGGTTTTATATGTATGATATTACGATAATTGGTGCCGGAGTAATCGGCGCACTAATTAGCTATGAATTAGCAAAGTATGATGTCCGTGTTTTAATATTGGACAGAGAAAATGATGTTTGTAACGCAACTTCAGCGGCAAATAGTGCAATTATTCACGCTGGTTATGATCCGGTACCCGGTTCACTTAAAGCGCAGTTAAACGTGGAAAGTGTTCCGCTTTTTAAAGAACTTTGTGAAAATCTTGATGTTGAATTCAAGCGCATCGGTTCGCTCCTTGTCGCTCGAAGCGAAGAAGATCATGCGGCTTTGCTTGAACTTGAAGAACGAGCGAAAATTAATGGTGTGACGGTGAAAATTCTTGATAAAGAAAGTACACTTGCCCTTGAACCAAACTTAACTGACACAACCCATAGTGCACTTTTTGCCCCGACAGCCGGGATTATTAATCCGTTTGAATTAACGAGTCACGCGGTTGAAAACGCAATTATGCACGGCACACGTTTAGAACTTAATAACGAGGTAAAGCAAATTAAAAAAGTTGATGACTATTTTGTGATTACGACGAATGTAGCTGAGTATAAATCAAAGATCGTGATTAACGCTGCCGGAATATACGCTGACGAAATTACAAATATGGTAAGTAAAGCTGAATATAAAATCACCCCACGTAAAGGGAGTTACTTTGTGATTGATAAGTTAAGCAAACCGCTCGTTAATCACGTCATTTTCCCGCTCCCAAGTGCGCGCAGTAAAGGGATTTTAATTGTCCCAACGACAAGTGGCAACTATTTAGTGGGACCAACAAGCGAACAAATTATGAGTAGGGAAGATATTGGAACTGACGAAGAAACGCTTAATTATATTAAGGGTCACGCTAACTCACTCGTACCAAGCATTCCTTTTCATAAAACAATTCGGACATTTAGTGGCTTACGCGCCACAAGTACAACTGGTGACTTTGTGATTAGTCATGATCCGCATGTTAAAGGCTTAATTAACGTCGGCGGCATTGAGTCACCCGGACTTGCAAGTGCCCCAGGCATTGCTCTTTACGTGCTTAATTTAGTGCGTGACTTAAAAACATTAAAACCCCGTGAAAACTATAACCCCCGCATTAAAAAACGGGTGCGGACGGTTAACTTAACACAAGCTGAACTTAAAGCACTTGCAAAGCAAGATCCGAATTACGGTGAAATTGTTTGTAACTGTGAACATATTACGAAAGCCGAGATTTTAGATTTACTCAGTCGACCGATTCCGATAAAAAGCATTAAAGCAATTAAGAAACGGTTACGAACTGGATTTGGGATGTGTCAAGGCGGCTTTTGCGTTCCGAAAGTGATGAAAATAGTCGCAGATTATTACAATGTACCGCTGCGCGATGTCCTTTATGATGAAATAGAAAGCAATATAATTATCGATGAATAAAAACTATGACTTAATTATTGTTGGTGGTGGCGCGGCTGGAATTGGTGCAGCAATTAGTGCTTACCAAGCAACAAAACCCCAAATACTTATTATTGAAAAAGAAAAAGAACTTGGTGGAATTTTACATCAATGTATTCATGACGGCTTCGGTCTTGCCGAATTTGGTCAAGAATTAAATGGACCAGAATATGCTTACTTTTTAGAAGAAAAGCTTCGCCTTTTTAATGTGACACTTTTACGCGAAACAACGGTCACAAAAATCACGCATACTAAAGAAGTTCATGCGTTTAGTAAAGAGCACGGTGTTTTAACATTAACGACGAAAGCTATTGTGATTACAACCGGATCTTACGAACGAAGTGCAGGTGCGATTAATTTACCGGGTGACCGCGGTGTTGGTGTTTATAACGCTGGTCAGGCACAGCTCTTAATTAATAAGCATGGCGCTAAGCTTGGTAAAAAAGCATTTATTGTCGGCTCTGGTGATATAGGTTTAATTATGGCGCGGCGCCTTACTTTTACCGGCATAGAAGTTGTTGGTGTTAGTGAAATAATGGCGCATTCTAGCGGACTTAACCGCAATATTGCGCAGTGTTTGGATGACTTTGATATTCCGCTCTATTTACGACATAAAGTTGTTGATGTAATTGGAAAACCACGGTTAAAACAAGTTAAAATCGCTGAAATCGATGACAAGTTTAATGTGATTCCAAATACGGAAAAAACGTTTGATGTCGATCTACTTTTACTTGCCGTCGGACTTATTCCTTTAATTAATTTACTTGAGCCACTCAATGTTAAACTTTTAAACGGGCGCCAAGTTATCGTTAATAATTTTTATGAGTCTTCCGTAGCGTGGATATTTGTCGCCGGGAATGCGCTCCATATCCATGACTTAGCGGACGAAGCGTATGCGGAAGGAATTGAGGCTGGTAAAAGTGCGGCTCTTTATGTTGCCGGTAAATTAGAAAGTAGTGCACCGCTTGATGTAACAGCGGGTGTCGGCGTTAGTTTTGTGATTCCAAATTACATTACTTTATCACCGAGCTTTCCCACGACAAATTTAAAGTTCCGCGTTACGAAACCGTACATCAATAAGTTCATTCACGTTTATCAAGGTAAAAAACAGATTTTCCGCAAGTTTTTCCCCTTTTTATTCCCGAGTGAATTACTCGTAATTCCGCTTGATAATACGCTCGTAACAACAGAAGAAGCGCTTAAAGTTGAGGTCAAAGATGGTTAAAGAATTAATTTGTTTAGTTTGTCCGCGCGGTTGTCGCTTAAAAATTGATCAAGAAGGCAACATTACGGGTAACTTTTGTGCGCGGGGAATACCGTACGCAGAGCAAGAAATGAAAAATCCAAAACGTAACTTAGCGTTTGCCCTAAAAGTAAAAGGTCACTCGCACCGTTTACCAGTTAAAACTGATAAACCGATTGCGAAAGATTTATTAATTAAATTAGCCGCCTTTTTAGAAGATTACGAAGCAGTGCCACCGATTAATTTTCATGACGTAGTGATTAAGAATGTTCTTGGTACTGATGTTAATATAATTGCGACGAAAAACGTTAAATAAAGTAGTTATTTTTGTTGTAAATTAGTGATGATTGTTATAAACTATATACAAATATGTATATTAGTTTAACTTGAATATAATTTAAAAGAGGTTTTGTATGGCAGAAAAAATCAAAGTATTTGCGCTCGGGGGTTTAGATGAGTCCGGCAAAAATATGTACGTTATCGAACTTGATAACGACATCTTTATTATTGAAGCGGGGCTGAAGTATCCCGATCGCTCACGTCCAGGAATTGATTTTGTAATTCCAAATCACAAATATTTAATTGAAAACAAGAGCCGCGTTAAAGCGTATATTATTACGCATGGGCATGATGATCAGTTTGGCGCGTTACCGTTTATGTATAAACGTGTTCCTGCACCAGTTATTAGTACAAGACCAACTTTAATGATGCTTAATCGCTTTACAAAATCAGCGAAAGTTGATGTTGAATATGAAGAAATTGAAATTGCGCCAACGAGTAACCATAACTTTAGCGGCTATGAATTTTCCTTTTTCCAAACAACGCATTCTGCCATGGAAAGTTTTGGGTTTGCCCTTAAAACCAAACAAGGTTATATCGTCTATACGGGCGACTTTATTGTTGAATATAAAAGTGGAGATCGTTACCGGCTTGACTTAAACCGGATTGCGAAGATTGCGGAAAAAGATGTGCTTTGTTTATTAGCCGAATCAACGGCTGCAGAACGTGTTGGCTATACGTCACCAGGTCACCGACTTACGCCACATATTGAACCAATCTTCCGTGAAGCCCAAGGTCGGATTTTCATCGCTCTTTATGAACAGTCAACGTATAACATTGAAGAACTTATTACTCATAGTTTAGCGGTTGGGCGGAAAATTGCTTTTTACGACCGGCAAACTGAACAATACTTCCGTGAATTTGCCCGTGTTAAATTACCACTGGTGAGTTTTAATGATATCGTCCATAATGATGATTTACTTCGTGTCCGTGAACAAGATTTATGCATTATCATGCTTGGTAACGGTGAAGATATCTTTAATAAGGTGCTTGAACTTGCCCGGGGGCAAAATGAAGATAAGAAGATTGTCTTAAAAGAAGAAGATACATTCATTATGGCGACCCCACCACCAGCAACACTTGAAGTAATTGCGACCGAAGCACTTGATGAGTTATATCAAGCACGCGTTAACGTTACAAATATTGGTCGCGATAAGTTGAAAAATATGCATGCGCAGGAAGAAGACTTACGGATGCTTCTTTCGCTTTTAAAACCAAAATATTATATTCCGGTTAAAGGGCTTTTCCGCCAGCAAATCGCTAATGCGCATTTAGCCTTTAATAGTGGGCTAAAGTACGGTCATAACAACATTTTAGTGATTGATAACGGCGTTGTTGTTGAATTTAAAGATAAAAATGCGCAAGTTAAGCTGCATAAACTTGACGAAATCCCTCATGGTGACATTCTTGTTGACGGCACCGGGATTGGTGACATTAACCGTGGTGTAATTGAAGACCGCCATCGCTTAAGTGAAGACGGTGTCATTATTATGGCGATGGGCCTTAATATGTTTAAACGCACAATTAGTGCGGGACCTGATGTACAGATGCGGGGATTCGTTTATTTGAAAGATAGTGACTTACTTTTACGGCAAATTCGCAACATGTTTATTAATGTTGTTGAAGCAATGCTTGCGGATAAACAAATTAATAGTTTAGATGATATTGGGCATGAAGTTGTGACCCAAGTCGAACGCTTTATTTTCCGTGAAACACGGCGAAAACCGATGATTTTACCGCTCTTGCGGATCGTTAACAAGTAAATTTTAATAACGTTTATTACAAAAATACTTAATATTATGTATAATATTACTTATGAGTAAACAACTTAATGAAACAAAGAAGAAAACGTTTAAAGCATTATATGCTTTAATTTTTATTGAAATAAGCATTATCGGCTTAATCAAACTTTCCATTGGCGAAATATTTAGTTTCCCGATTACCTTTTTATTTGGCGACGGCTTTGTCATCTTTTTTGTCTTACTAGCGTTATTTTCGTTTCTTTACTTTTTCCTTAAAAACAAAGTTACGTATAAACGCAAAATAATCGTCCCGCTTTTAGTTGCGTTAATTACGATATTACTTGTTGCCCTTTATAGTTTAATTGTTGGTGACTTTAATAATGATGCAGTTTACTTTAAAGCACAGATTACACATTACTTTGACATTTTGAAAACAAACTTAGATATTTCCCAAACAGCGAACATTTACTTTTATAAGTTTGGCGGTGTTGTTGGTGAAGGAGTTGCCTTACTTTTTGGCTTAATGAATAAATCACTTGCAATTGTGATTATAAGTCTTTTACTTGCGGCAAGTCTCTTCATACTCGCGTATCCATTTTTAAAAGCGCTCGTACTTTATATCCGCAAGGAAATTTCCATTAAGCGCCGCCGCGCTGAAATAATTCGTGAAGCGGCACGCTTTGAAGAAATTGAAGAAGTTATCGAACAAATTAAAGTTGAAGAAGAAGCTAAGGAAAACATTGAACCAGTTCACGTTGAAGCTCCTGAAGAAGAAGTTGAAAAAATTGTCATTGGCTTCAAAGTTGTCGGTGACAAAGCACAAACGGAAACAACGATTCCGCGAATTTCTGACGACATGAATGATCCAGCGATTCCAACGCTTGATTTTGATGATGAAGAAGTAAAACCAATTAATGAACAAACAAAAGACGATGAAGAAGACTTTACTGATTTACAAGTTGTCGTGCAAAATGAAGATAAACTCGAAGAAGTGCTGCCTGAACCACGGATTGAAATTGAAGAAAAAGATCAAGACGAAGAAGAAATTATGTTAAAACCGGTTAGTGACATAACTGAAGTACCCGAAAAAATTGTTGAACCAGCACCGGTTAAAGAAAAAGCGCCTGTTGAAGTAAAACCGCAAGTTGTTAAAAAAGAAGAAACATTTACACCACCAAAATTACCAAAAGAGCAAGAAATTGTTAGCGAACCAGTTAAAGAAGAAACAACAAAAGCTCCGGGCCGACTTTACGAAAATTACGTCGCGCCACCGCTTGACTTACTTAATCAAGTTGAACGTTCGCAAAAAATGGAAGAAAACGAAATTCATGCTGAACAAAATAAAGATGTAATTAATCAAGCATTTAGCGATTTTGGCGTTGGCGCTGAAGTTGTTGGCTACACCATTGGCGCGGCATTTACCCGCTTTGACGTGCAAACTGATGCTACAGTTAGTGTTAACGCGATTAATCCGTTTATTAAAGATATCTCGCAGCGTCTCCGTGGTGTTTCGACGCGCTACGAACAAGTTGTACTTGGCCGCACGACAAGTGGCCTTGAAGTACCGAACGCTCATCGGACGATTGTTTCGTTCCGCGAGTGTCTAGAAGCTTTACCGGAAAAACGGAAAAAGATTACAATTCCGCTTGGTAAAGATGTTGCCGGTGAAGTTATTTACGCTTCTTTTAGTGAATTCCCCCACCTTTTAGTTGCCGGTGCAACGGGAAGTGGGAAGTCAGTTTTCGTGCATAGTGTGCTCATGTCGCTTATTATGCAACATAGCCCCGACGAATTACGGCTTTTAATTATTGATCCAAAACGGGTTGAATTAAGTAAATATAACGATATACCGCATTTACTTGGTCCGATTGTTAAAGAACCAAGTGAAGCAAAAGTTGCGCTAATGCGGCTTGTTGATGATATGCAAGAACGCTATAAAGAGCTTGAACGCGAATCAGCGAGTAGCATTGAAGAATATAACGAAATAATGGCGGCGTACGGTCGTCCGTTAATGCCTTATATTATTGTTATCGTTGATGAATACGCCGATTTATATGAAAGCGAAAAAGAAATTGCGTCGCCAATTTTATCACTCGCACAAAAGTCCCGTGCCGCGGGAATTAATTTACTAATTGCGACCCAGCGCCCAAGTGTCCAAATTATTACGGGTGTGATTAAAGCAAACTTACCAAGTCGAGTTGCTTTTGCGACAGCTTCAAGCGTTGATAGCCAAACAATTATTGGTGTTGGTGGTGCTGAACAATTACTTGGTTACGGTGATATGCTTGTTGAAGCTAATCTTGGTAGCCAACGGAAAGGACTTGTTCGTCTCCAAGGAAGCTTTGTCCGCACACTCGAAATTATTCGCGTTGTTAAATATTTACGCGATAACTATGAAACTAGTTACGACCCGCGTTACACCGATTTAGAAGAGCGTCAAACATTTACCGCTGACGGGTTTGAAAGTGCGGAAAATGAACCAGAATACGCGGAAATACTCGCCTTTGTGTTAACACAAGACCGTATTTCGATGTCGCGCATCCAACAAGTTTTCAATATCGGCTTCCCCCGCGCAAAAAGGTTTTATGAAACATTTGTTGATAAAGGTATTATTGAACGAACTGATGACACAAGAAGCTCACGTGGTGCGCTTGTGCTTGGTTTAACAAGTAAAGAAGAACAATAGAAAGGATGACTGATGGCAATTGGTGTTGATATTGTTTTTATCCCGCGACTCATCGATAAAGATGATGTTGCCCGCCGTATTTTAAGTGCTCGAGAATACGCTGAATACGAAAAACGGACGCATAAGGCTGAGTTTCTTGCTGGTCGCTTTGCGGCAAAAGAAGCATTTTTAAAAGCTAGTAACAATTTAATTGGTAAACAAGCTTTAAAAACAATTGAAATTACGGTCGAGCCAGGTGGCAAGCCAGTCTTAACGTTTCAAGGAAAGACGTATGACGTAAGTATTGCTCACGACGGCGATTATGCGATTGCAATTTGTCAAATTAATGAATAAAGATGGCAATAGGACAATTTAGTGCCCATTTAATGAGCCCGACAACAATTCGTGTTGTGCTTTATAGTGACCAATATCACTATGAAAACGCCGCGATAACAATTTATCGCACGAACGATGAACTCGTTAGTTTTAAAATTAAAAGTACGGTTAAACAATATAAAGTGACAATTGTTAAACTTGAACTTAAAAAGGCTTTCGAGCTTGGTGAATGTTATTTAATTAATATTCAAAATTACGGCCAAGCGTATTTAAATGTTAATCACGCGACAACGTTTGCTAATTTTGACCGTGATTTTTATTATGAAGGTGAACTCGGGGCGCTTTATACGCGGGAAAAAACAACGTTCCGCTTGTGGGCACCGCTCGCAAGTCAAGTTATTTTAAAATATAAACCTGAAGGGGGAACTTCATTTTTACTCCGCCCAATGACGCGCATTGAAAATGGTGCGTATGAAGTTACACTTGATGGTAATCAAGATAAAACTAAATATATTTATGTCGTCCTTAATAGTGGGATTGCGAGCGAAGTAACGGATCCGTATGCGAAAGCAAGTAGTGCGAACGGTCTTTTTAGTTATGTGATTAATTTAAGTAAGATTAAAGTCGCTGATAACCGTGATAAGTTACCGTTATTTACGCAACCAACCGAAGCAATTATTTACGAAACAAGTATTCGTGACCAAACAAATGACGAACGAACTGATATCGTCCATAAAGGGACGTTTTATGGCTTTTTAGAAAAAGGCCGTAAAGTAAAAGGGCTTTATCCTGCCGGCTTTGATTACATTACCGCACTTGGTGTTACGCATCTCCAACTTTTGCCAGTAACAGACTTTAAGACTGTTGACGAAAATGATCGGTGGCGGCTTTACAATTGGGGTTACGACCCGCAGCAGTACTTTGTGCCGGAAGGCAGTTATGCGCGCGACGCCGATGATCCGTATAACCGCGTTGAAGATATGATGCTCCTTGTATCAAAACTCCATGAAAAAGGAATTCGCGTTATTCTTGATGTCGTTTATAACCATGTTTATGAACATGAAACAAGTGTTTTTGAAAAAGTTGTTCCAAACTATTACTTCCGTAAACATGAAGACGGCACAATTAGTAGCGGTAGTGGCTGTGGTAACGACTTTGCAACTGAGCGACCAATGGTCCGGCGTCTTGTTGTCGAAGCAGCAACTTATTTAGTTGAACAATTTAATATTGATGGTTACCGTTTTGACTTAATGGGTTTAATTGACATTGAAACAATTAAGCAAATTGAAAAAAATGTCAAAGCACTTAAACCAGATTTCTTAATGTACGGCGAAGGGTGGGAAATGAATACACCGTATCCAAACAAACTACTCGCGCACCATAGTAATGCCCGCGTCATGCCTGGTGTTGGATTCTTTAATGATTCGTTCCGTGACATCTTAAAAGGCCCCGGTTTTGCTGAACATCTGCATGAAAAGGGCTACGTTCTTGGTGCGAAAAATTACCGTGATGGTTTTTGTTTTGCGTATGGCGGTAGTGTGCTTAATACAACATTTGCCCCGCGCTTTAAGTCGGCAAATCAAAGTCTCAACTATGTTGAGTGTCATGATAACGGTGTGTTAGTCGATAAAATGGCTGTTAGTAATAAGGACGAACCAGTTGATGTTCATTTGAAACGTCTCATGAGTCTAAATACACTAGTAATGCTTGCGTTTGGGATTCCGTTTTTCCACCGCGGTCAAGAATTTGGTCTTTCGAAGTTTGGTGACTTAAATTCGTATAAAAGTAGTGACCGTGTTAACCAGTTTGCTTATACGCTTGCGTATAAACGCCAGGAATTTGTCGAGTATTTCAAAGAAATTGTTCTTTTACGGAAAGAATGTAAGTTTTTACATACAAGTGAACCACAAGCAATTAAAGACTTAATTACGTTCCATAAATTAAGTAACGGTGGTCTGCATATTGAATATAATCCAGAAAAAGATTTAGCACCGTTTAAAACGTTTAATGTCTTTATTAATGTGCATAGTAAACCGTTATTTGTAAAACTAGCCGCACCACAGAAAGTTATTTTAAATTCGTTTGGTTATATTGCAGCGCGTAGTGAAGAAACGATCGAACAAGCAATGATTCCGCCTTATAGTGTAATTGTCTTAGGAACAAGACTTAAGGAGGAATAAGATGATTGCAGTATTTGTTTATGGAAAATTAGGTAAAGTGCGCGGTTCATTGCGCGAAATAATTGTTGACCGCGTTAAGTATGATCGTGACCGCGATAAAACGCTTTTTGGTAGTGATACATTTTTACTGCGTGACTGGACGGGGAAAACGAGTGTACCGCTCTTTAAAATTATGGAAGGAAAGAATGTGGCAATTAAAGGACGACTTGTTGTCGAAGATGGGGCAACAGTTATCGTCGCTGAACATATTGCCGGAAGTTAATTATGTTTAAATATACAAAATGGGTCTTACGACTAATCTTCCCGCTTCTTGGCGCCTATTTTATCTGGATGATCCGTTATGCACGGAAACCAGAAAAATATCCGCTCGAACTTCGCTACGGACGAACACGGAAATTTATTTTAAAACTCGCAAAAGTTTTAGATTTAGAGATTACGATAAATAATCAACCAAAATTTAATAAAGACGAAAAGTATTACATTGTCGCAAACCATAATTCACTCGTCGACGCTGTTGTCGCCGTTTACCTTTTTGAAGAACCAGTCACGTTTATTGTTAAAAAAGAAGCAAGTAAGACACCATTTGTCCGTCTTTTTATTAAAATAATTGGGGGAGTGTATATTGAACGCGATAATTTACGCCAAGAAATTCAAGCGATGCAAAAAACGCGTGACTCACTCGCGGCGCAAGAAGTTTCATGGATGGTCTTTCCGGAAGGAACAAGAAACCGTGATTACCACGCCCCAGTTGCGCCTTATAAAGCGGGCGCCTTTAAAGCGCCGTTACAAACCGACACAACAATTGTGCCGCTTGTAATGTGGGGGACACAACTTGTTTTGCCACTTAAAACACGCGCGAAAAAGTTTCCGATCCTTGTCGAATTCTTGCCGCCCGTTACGAAAAGCGAAATGGCCGGGCTAAATACGCAACAAATTGCAATGGCGGTTGAAGAAGCGACAAATAAGAAACGCGAACAATTAAAAGTAGAGTACTTAAAGCTTGCTCAACTTAATAAACATGGCCGAGCAATTATTAATAAACAAACAGGAAAAGAGGAATAACTATGCGAATGTACGATCTAATTAGTAAAAAACGTGACGGAATTACATTAACCGAAGCAGAAATAAACTATTTTGTCAAAGGGGTCACGGACGCAACGATTCCGGATTACCAAATTAGTGCGCTTTTAATGGCGATTGTTTTAAAAGGGATGACGAAAGAAGAAACAACTGCCTTAACGTACGCGATGATGAAAAGCGGTGATGTCATTGATTTAAGTTCAATTACCGGGATTAAAGTTGATAAACATTCAACGGGTGGTGTTGGTGATAAAACGAGTCTTGTCCTCGGGCCACTTGTCGCAAGTTTCGGTGTTAAAGTTGCCAAAATGAGTGGACGCGGACTCGGTCATACAGGGGGAACGCTCGATAAACTTGAAGCAATTCCAGGCTATCAAATTGAAATTACGGAAAAAGCATTTATTAAGCAAGTTAATAGTATCGGTTGCGCAATTATTGGCCAAACTGGTCAATTAGTGCCGGCGGATAAAAAACTCTATGCGTTGCGCGATGTAACGGCAACAGTCGAATCGATTCCGCTGATTGCTAGTTCAATTATGTCGAAAAAACTTGCTTCCGGTAGCGATACAATTCTCCTTGACGTCAAGTTTGGTAGTGGCGCTTTTATGAAAACCTTTGCCCAGGCAAAAGAACTTGCCGCAGCAATGGTCGCAATTGGGAAGTCACTTGGCCGCGATACACGCGCAATTTTAACCGATATGGATCAACCACTCGGACTTGCGGTTGGTAATGCGCTTGAAGTTAAGGAAGCAATTGCAACACTTAAAGGTGAAGGACCAGTTGACTTAACGGAATTATGTTTAGAAGCAAGCGTGATTATGCTTGAACAAGCGGGAGTATATAATGATCCCCAGAAAGCACGCGCGGCGCTTTTAGAAAAAATTAAGAGCGGCGAAGCACTCGCTAAGTTTGCGGAAATGGTGAAAGCGCAAGGTGGAGACGAGACATACATTCTTAATCCGAACTCATTTGAACTCGCCCATAATATTCATGAAGTTACGGCAAAAGCAAGTGGATACGTCAAACATATTGATAGTTTAGCAATTGGTATTGCGAGCATGAAACTTGGTGGTGGACGTGAAACGTATGATGACGTGATCGATATGGCTGCTGGTATATTACTTAATAAAAAAGTAGGAGATAAAGTCGAAGTTGGCGATGTACTTTGCTATGTACACACAAATAAAGGTGATGATGTTGCACTGCCGCTATTAAGCGACGCTCGTAACGCCTTTGAAATAACAAGTGACAAAGTAACAACGCCGCCAATTGTTCACGATTACATAAAATAGATGAAAATTGTTGCACAAATCGTTCAAAATGCCCGTGTTGAAGTAGCTAAAAAACAAATAGCAGAAATCAAGTACGGCTTATTACTTTTAGTTTCTTTTACGCATACTGATACGATTGAAGATGTTAACTATTTAGCAGATCGCGTGCTCAAGATGCGGATTTTTCCGGATCAAAGCGATAAAACAAATTTAAGTATCTTAAATATTAACGGTGCAATACTTAGTGTCTCGCAGTTTACGCTTTATGGTGACTTAAAGAGCCGCCGTCCGTCATTTACGAATGTTTTACCAGGCGCGGAAAGCGAAGCGCTCTACGCCGCCTTTAACGCCCGTCTTGCCGAAGAAGTAACAGTAGCAACCGGTGAATTTGGGGCAAAGATGCTGTTAACGTTTACAAACGTTGGCCCAGTCACATATATATTAGATAGCAATGAACGATAAAAGTAAAATTAAAGTAATGGTCGCCCTTAGTGGCGGCGTTGATAGCGCTGTTGCGCTCCATTTGCTCAAAGAAGAAGGTTACGATGTTAGTGCCGGATTCATGCGCAATTGGGATAGTCTCGCTAATAGCGATATTTTAGGCAACCCAACGCTCGGTGATCCCGCGTGTCCCCAGGAAGTTGATTATGACGATGCACTTGCCGTCGCTAATAAACTTGGTGTTAAACTTTACCGGGTTGATTTTGTCAAAGAATACTGGGATAACGTTTTTACGTACTTTTTAAAGGAATACGAAAATGGCCGCACACCAAACCCCGATATATTTTGTAATAAATATATTAAGTTTGATGCGTTCTTAAAGTGGGCCCGCAGTTTAGGCTTTGATTATATTGCGATGGGTCATTACGCTAAAAAAGTAGTGATAAACGGCTTAACTTATTTAGGTGAAGCACGCGACACAGATAAAGATCAAACATACTTTCTTTCGCAACTTAGTAACAAGCAACTACAGCAAACACTTTTCCCGCTTGGCGACTTAACGAAAGGTGAAGTAAGAAAAATTGCCGACAGTTTAAAACTTGATGTCGCGCGTAAAAGTGATAGTACCGGTATTTGTTTTATTGGCGAACGACATTTCCGCGACTTCTTAAAAAACTATATTCCGATGCAAGAAGGGCCAATAGTCGACTTAACAACAAACGAAGTTATCGGCCGGCATCAAGGTGTCTTCTATTACACAATTGGGCAACGGCGCGGACTCGGAATCGGCGGAATTAAAGGCCGCGACGATAATCCGCGGTGGTACGTTGCGAAGAAAGACGTTTCGACGAACACACTTTATGTTGCAAGTGACGAAGAAAGTATTTATTTACAAAGTACAAAAATTACGTTTACTGATTTAAACTTTTTAACGAAAGAAATTAGTGACGGTCAAGAAATAGAAGTACGTTTCCGTTATCGTCAGAAAAAAGTTAAAGCAACTTTTTACAAAACAAGTGAAACAACCGGGAAACTACTTTTCCCGACGCCTTACTTAAGTGTAACCCCTGGGCAAGCTGTTGTGTTTTACGACAAAGGACTTTGCCTTGGTGGGGCAATTATTAACGATATATATTTTAAGGAAGAAAAGCGTAACTAAGCTAAGTAACGCGCAAATTCCGGAGTATTTAAATGTTGATGGACATAACTACAATATGCGGTTATTTTCGTGTTTTTACTTTCGGCTAGTTCAATAAGGCGTAAAAAAAGCTTTTTCGCATACCCTTTACCTTGTGCTTCGGGAATAACGAGCGTATGTTCGGCAATGATGATTCCGTTACGGTTAATGTAATACTTAATAAAACCAATCATATTGTCGGTGTCTTCGCCGATATAAATATAATTATCGGTCATTTTAATTGCTGTTTTCATACTCTTATTATAACGCATAATGCGCTGTAAACTTTCATTAAAGCGTATGTTTTATTAACAATTGTTTCGCTTTTTATGTTACGCTTTTATTATGAAAAAAATATATACGAATATGTGTATGGTTTATAAGGGCGACTTGATTCTTGTCCAAAACCGCCGGAAAACAGATTGGCCCGGGTTAACATTTCCCGGTGGTCACGTTGAAGAAGGAGAAACATTTACGGAAAGTGTAATTCGCGAAGTAAAAGAAGAAACTGGTCTTTTAATTAGTGATCCTGTTTACGTTGGCGAAATTGTTTGGCCAAATCCTGATAAAGGCTATGACGAAATTGCCTTACTTTATAAAACAAATAAATTCACCGGCACTTTAAAAGAGTCAAGTGAAGGTGAAGTATTCTTTATTAATAAAAACGAGGTTGGGAATTACCCACCCTCGTATGATTTTTTAAAAGTGCTTAAAATGATGTTTGATTAAGCAGTTTCAACGATGTTGTTCAGTTTTTCTAAAATCGTTGTGTATAGTGTTTTAAAGTCTTCTGCATCAACTTTTTGGAAAAACGGTGAATATCTTGTCACATTACCAAAGTCAAGAATTTGTAACATAAATGACTTTTCGCGTGTAAAGAGTGCGAGAACATCAATTAACTCCGGTCGTAAAATATTCGCAAGTAAGCTTTGATCGTTAAACGCTGCGCTTGTACGGAAGGCGTAAAGCGGGATTAATACTGTATCCGCGGCACTCGCGAAAATGAAGAGTGTTAAGAAGAAGTACACTAAACTTAAAACAAGGCTCGGGATGCGTAAACGCATTTCGCGAATTCTTTTTGGTAAAACAAGTCGAATTAGTGGGAATGTAATGAGGCTTACAATTGTTGCGACAATCATAATTGGGAAAATACCAACGATAATCACTAAGTTTTTCAAGAATGTTAACGCAAATCCTTCGGCGTTAATATTCGGATCAGCGATCCGGGCCATTTCTTGGAGTGTTTCAAATAGATTCGCTGCTTCATAAGTTGTCCCGTCCATCGTTACTTCAAAAGCAAGGGGAAGAGCGCCAAGATAACCGGCAATCATGTCACTCATAATGAGCAAGGCAACAAAAAGTATTGCGAAAATAATGAACTTCCACGTCATACTCCAAAACTTTTTAAAGACGCCACGCAAAATTGTAACGACAAGTGCGGTGATAATTAAGATATCTAAAAGAATCGTAAATTCACTAACCGCACCTAAAATTAAGCCAATTATATCTAAGTCCTCAAGAAAAGAAGTCGGGTCAAAGTCAATCAGAAATTTAATAATTGTATTCATAATAAGTACCTCATGCTTTTATTATAGCGGTATTTTCTAAAAATACGATACTAAAAAGCATTTATTCGTTATTTTTTTACTAATAAAAAAAGGGCGACGTGCGCCCTTCGTTGTAAATTAGCTTATTTTACGTTACTTTTTAAGGTTAAAGAATGCATCAAGGCCAGGGTAAATTGCCCGTTCGCCTAAGTAATCTTCAATCCGAAGTAGTTGGTTATATTTCGCAATGCGGTCCGTTCGGCTCATTGAACCAGTTTTAATTTGACCAGCGTTAAGTGCGACCGCTAAGTCGGCAATCGTGACGTCTTCACTTTCACCGCTACGGTGACTCACAACACAAGTATAACCAGCACGTTCGGCCATTTCCATTGCATCAAGCGTTTCGGTAAGTGTCCCGATTTGGTTAAGTTTAATTAAGATTGAGTTGGCGACACCTTTTTCAATTCCTTCTTTAAGAATTGCCGGGTTTGTGACAAATAAGTCATCACCAACGATTTGGATTTTATCTTTTAAGCGATCAGTAAGTTTTTTCCAGCCGTCCCAATCAGTTTCATGGAGTCCATCTTCAATCGAGATAATTGGATACTTTTCACAAAGTTCCGCATACCATTCAACCATTTCGTCACTTGATCTAATTGTGCCATCACTTTTACTTAAAACATATTTTTTTGTTTTCGCATCATAAAATTCACTTGCGGCAACGTCAAGGGCGATAAAGAAATCTTTACCAGGGACGTAACCAGCTTTTTTAATTGCTTCAACAATTACTTCAATTGGTTCTTCGTTGTTTTTTAAGTTTGGGGCAAAACCACCTTCATCACCAACAGCCGTGATATGACCTTTTGCTTTTAAAACATCACGTAAGTTATGGAAAACTTCCGCACCCCAGCGTAATGCTTCACTTAAGTTAGGCGCACCAACCGGCATAATCATGTATTCTTGGAAGTCAACGCTACTATCAGCGTGGGCTCCACCGTTAATGACGTTCATCATTGGTAGGGGAAGTGTTTTCGCGTTTGTTCCACCGATATAGTTAAAGAGTGGCATACCGTAGAAGTCACTTGCAGCGTGGGCAGCAGCAAGACTCACACCGAGCATTGCGTTCGCGCCGAGTTTTTTCTTAAACGGGGTTCCGTCTAAACTAATTAGTACAGTATCGATTCCAACTTGATCATCAACTTCAAAGCCGATAATTTCCGGAGCGATAATTTCATTAACATTATCAACAGCTTTTAAAACACCTTTTCCTAAGTAGCGACTTTTATCGCCATCACGAAGTTCAAGTGCTTCGCGTTCACCAGTACTTGCACCGCTTGGGACAATTGCGCGACCAAAGGCGCCTGATTCCGTTAAAACTTCAACCTCAATTGTTGGGTTACCGCGGGAATCAATCACTTCACGGGCATAGACATTTGTAATAATTGGCATAATTTCCTCCTTATTTGCTTTAGCCGTATATATTATAGTATGAAAAGCCGCGAATTAATAGTGTTAAACTAACAAAACCAGAATTTTCGGTATTTTTTTCTCGATTATTGCCGCTTTCGTCAAAAGTTGTTTTACGTTATAATATAACGTATGCAAGAAACTAAATTAACGAAGTATGTTGTCGCCGCGATTATCCGCGATCAAGATAAATTTTTCGCCGCGCAACGTAAAGAAAAAGATGTTCGCTATTTACAGTACGAATTTCCCGGTGGAAAAATTAGAACGAATGAAACAAAAGAAGCTGCTTTGAAACGAGAAATTAAAGAAGAGTTAGAAATGGAAATTACTAAACTTACAGAGTTTACGCATGTAACGCATGACTATGGCATATTTATTTTAGAAATGACGGTCTTTATTGCGGAAGTAAATTGTCCCCGTTTTAAACTTAATGTCCATGCCGATGGCGGATTCTTTACGAAAGAAGAACTCGCAAAATTGCCATTTTTAGGGGCAGATGAAGTTGTTTTACAAAGATTTTTACAAAGTAGCTAATTGACGTAGTTATCAATATATTCTAAAAGTTTACTTGTAGCGCGACCACGATGACTGATCGCGTTTTTTTCTTCGGCAGGAAGTTCCGCAAATGTTTTCATTAAATTCGGAACATAAAAGATTGGATCATAACCAAAACCATCTTTTCCGCGTTCTTCGTTAATTATTAAGCCTTTTGTCTCGCCGGTAAAAACTTGCGGGTATTCATCTAGACCAACAAGAGCAATCGCCGCAATAAACTTAGCCCGTTTATCACTAAAAGGTTTGAGCTTTTCAATAAGTGCTAAATTTTTATCTGTTGCTTTGCTTCCGGCCATAAAGCGGGCACTATTAACGCCTGGAAAACCGTCAAGCGCCATTACACTTAAACCACTATCATCGGCAAGTGTGGGGATTTTATACTTCGCATAAATTGTTTTTGCTTTCATCACGGCATTTTCTTGAAAAGTTGTGCCAGTTTCAACAATTTCTTCATGGTCATCTAAATCAAAAAGACTAATGATTTCAATGCCGCGACTTTGGAAAAGTTCACGGAATTCTTTAATTTTATTTTCGTTATGTGATGCAAAGATTAATTTCATATAAGTAACTCTCTTTCTTCTTTATTATACACGGGATAGCGGCTTATTTTGTTCGAAAAAGCCGTGATAAAATGATAAAGTAATAAAGATGCAACAAATAATTCACGATTTAGAAAATTACAAACCAAAAAATGGCCAAGAAGCGGCGGATAAAAAACTTATTCTTAGTTATTTAGCCGCTAACGAAGATGCACTCTTGCGCACAAACCTTGCTGCGCATTTAACTGTATCAGCGTTTATATTTGATAAAACATTTAAGCATGTCGTTTTTGGTTATCATAAAATCTACAACTCATTCGGTTGGCTTGGTGGTCACGCTGACGGCAATAGTGACCTTAAAGCCGTAGCTTTAAAAGAAGCCCGCGAAGAAACAAGTTTAAAGTCGCTTCGGCTTTATAATGACGATATCTTTATTATTGACGTCGTTTATGTTGAAAACCATATAAAAAACGCGGAGTACGTTAGTGATCATCTTCATCTTAATATCACGTATTTATTAATTGCTGACTTAGATGAAGTACCGCAACGCAATCCGCGTGAACATCATGATGTAAAGTGGTTTAGTGTTGAACAATCACTCGACTATGTTAATGAAAGTCGCATGATGCCAGTTTATAAAAAAGCTTACGCTCATTTACCAAAATAACTATTTTTTCCGTGGTCTCAGTGGATAAATTCCGCTGACGGGGACGGTAAACATAAACCCAACAACATCTTTGCGGCTTTTTGCCATGATTTTTTGAACAGCACTCACAACTTCCTTAACTTTTTCCGGTTCAGGAATAACCGTAAAGAGTGTTTTAGAAGTACGGTCAGCATGTTCAAAGCTTCGCGAGAATGGTCCGCTCATAATCGACATTAACCCTTCGTTTTGCATAATTGCTGCGGCCATACCTTGTGAATCAATCATTGTCGCTCCACGAACTTTGAGTTCAAGAAACTTTTCGAAAATCTCATCTAAATATTTCAAGTCATTTAAGACAATAAATAATACTTCCATATTAGTTTTCCTCCGTTAGTTCAATATTTTCGACGCTTGAAACTTGATCAAGTTCATCAAGCCGTCCAATTTCGCCGGCTTTCGAAATTGCATATTTCGCAAAGACTGGTCCAAATGTTTCATAAACTAAGATTGATAACATTATTATAGTTGATATTTCCGCATGGAGCGAATTAAGTTGTGCATACACAATCACCAAGAGCCCAATACTAATGCCGCCTTGTGGTAAAAGTGCAATGCCTAAATACTTTTTAATGTTTTTGTCAGCATCAATCATCTCTGCACCAACACGGACACCAAGAATCTTCCCGGCCGCACGGGCAATTATATAAACTACACTAATTAGTAAGAGCAGCGGATTGCTGCCTAAAATCGCTAAATCAAGCCCCGCACCAGCTAGGACAAAGAAAATCACATAAAACGGTGTCGCAAAGTCATTGATTGCCGTAAACGTGCGCTTCGAATTTTTAGCAACGTTTGTAATCATTGTCCCAACCATAATATTTGCAAGAAGTTGACTAAAGACAATGCCGCTATCGCGGAGCCAGTAATTTAAGTATTCTGTCCCGGTCATTATAAGAAGTACACTAATTAAAGCTAAAATTTGTAAGTCGTCGCGAATGCGGTCAAACTTGTTCGCTAAAACTGATAATAAGTAACCGACGATTCCCCCGATAAGAATTGAACCAAAGACTTCAATAAACGGTTTTGAGACAACAAGCCACACTGGCACATCAAGACCGGTTCCGGCAAGAATTTGTGCGATTGAAATAAAGAAACCAAAAACAACGATACCAAAGATATCGTCAAGTGCCGTGACAGGTAAAATTGTTTTTGTAACGGGACCGTAAGCACGGTATTGCCGGATAACCATCAGCGTTGCTGCCGGCGCAGTTGCTGCACTCATACTTGCTAAAACAAGCCCAAAAGCGATGTTTTTTCCAGTAAACGGATCATAACCGTTCGGCATTATTGTTTGTGGCTTTGGTAAAAAGAACAGGGCAAAGAACACAACAAGAACCGCACCAATAACTTCGGTAGTTGTTATAACACTAACAGTTTTCCCCATTCGTCTTACGCTACGTAAGGAAAATTCGCTCCCGATCGAAAAAGCAATAAACCCGAGCGCTATTTGACTAATAAAGTTTAAACTCGCTCCGTCACTTGGCGTAATAACGCCTTCAAAGCCTTTAAAAATGAGTCCCATTGAAGGGCCAAGAACAAGCCCAAGTACAAGAAAACCACTAACGTTAGGGAGCTTTAGTTTGCGGGCTAATAATGCGCCAATAAAACCAACAATAAGAACTAAGGCGATTTTAAAGAGAAAGATTGTAATTACGTCCATTTATTGCCTCCTTTTCAATTAAAAAACGTACGTACATACGCTTAATAACTCCTATGAGGTTAGCTGTCGGGTTCAGAACATTAAGTATCCTGTCAAGATTGATTCACCCCATCAAATCGGGTCCCCCACCGTTAATAGTTCGGAGTAATTAAATTTTAGGAAAATAAGTGAGCAATGTCAAATTTTAATGTAAATTAACACGCCTAAATCCGCCTAAATTGATGAAAAGACTAATTTACACGTAAAACTAAGTTTTAACGGCAATAATTAATCTTGTTTTAAACGGTATTATTGTAGTTTAGAACTATGCTAAGTGATAATTATAGTATTCTACTATTAAAGGATGAAGTAAGACACTTAAACAATGGATTTTGACTTATTACTAAAAACATTTGATGCACAGCGCCGCTACTTAGAATCTTCAATCAGGAGCTTTTCAGAAATTAAGGGCAACGCTAAATATGCCGCTGATGCTTTAATTCTTTATTGGACCGATTTTTATTTACTGCGTTACGGTGTAAAGGAAGAGGAAAAACGCAATGAAATTGTTCGTCATGTCCTTGTCCATGTCCTTGAAGAAAATATTGAACGTGAACTTGGGCATGATTTTGCCCCTGTTTATGTGACGACTGCTGGAGAAAAACCACGGGGATTCAATTTAAAACCCGAAGTCAGTGCCCAAATTAAAGAAACATGGATTCGCGAACCATTAATTAAAGCGTGTGACTATTTACTTTATCCCGATTCTGTCTATAATTATGTTGATTTTAAACCACCCATCCAAAATGAAAGAATGACGGAAGAAGAACTCTTAAAATGGCTTAGTAATGATATTCCGTTATTTGTTGAATATGGCGAAAATATTAAACTATTATTAGCGCTTAACTAAATTACGCTTTTAAGGAGGAGTTTTATGGCATTTAAAGAAAGAGAACCAGCAGGCTACTGGGTTTTAATCGATGAAAATGGTCAAGAAACAAACTTCTTTACGAAAAACTATGTTGAAACGTATATTGAAGAAAGCACGGGCCGGAAGTACAAACGCGGCCGCTTTATTCTCTTTTTTCAAGTTGATGGTAAACCAGACTTTCCGCCATTAATCGAAGATACCGGTGGCTTTAAGTTTATTGTTGGAAAACCAGAAAAGAAAGAAAAGCCCCTAACAACAGCTGAAGAAATTTATATTAATCAAATTTAGAAGGTTTTACAATAATGGCGATAGAGAACGCGCTTAATATCGGTCTTTTACCTTAAAGGTGACTCCGGATTTTAAGCACACCTCTTCCAATTTTACGATTTTCTCATTCATCTTTAAACCTTTTAACGAATTTTTGAACACAATCCAGTTTAAATAATCTTGAATATACTTCGATAATCCGCCGATGTGTTTCACGAAATTCCGTTCAATCTGGGCACAAAAACTATTAATTGGCTGCATTGCCCGTTTTGAACTTTTTATAATCGGTTTCCATATCTCATCCGTTAACTCTAACGCGGTAATTAATTGATCATGACTAAAGATGCCGTCATGGATTAAATGCGAACCTTTTTCAATATGTTGTCCGTAACTATCTAGGCACTGCTTACTCGTGATATGACCTTTACCAACTAGTTTTGCATACCGGTTATTATTACTATCAATTCCGACCGCGATAACGAGTTGATTGACGCTGATACCACGCAATTTCTTCCCTTTATTCATAATTAAATCTTTTCGGTTAACCGGAATATGAAATTCATCAATCCACACATTATTACGTAGAATCACACCATTTTGATAGTTTGCTAGGCATTTATACACTTTGATCCGCCACATATACGCTGTTCGTGAGGATATACCCAATAACTCCACCATATCGTCAATTGTTACATCACGGATAATCAACGCAAGTAAGCGCCGTAACGTTTTCGCTTGAAGCTTTTGACTATGAAAGATTGATCGGGTTACACTTGTAAAGCGCCGCGCACAATCATGACATTTATATCGTTGTTTTCCTTGAGGTGTTTTACCCGCTTTAATACTTTTTATACTTCCACAATTGGGACACTTTATTTCCATAATAAAAAACCTCCTGATATTGAGGTTCGGGGTGATTACCTTCAGGAGGTTATCGCCAAACAACACAACTTAGGTAATCACCCAGAACCTTGTTGTTTGGCAATTCTTATTATATTACTTTATTCGAGTTATATCAGTTTCTATAGCCATTATTGTAAAACCTTCTAATCAAATTCTTAAAAGTTTCTTTAAAAAGTAATAAGCCGCTAACATTGTTGTTTAATGCTTAAACTATTTCATAACTTTTTTAATGTATTTTAACTTTTTCTTTGTAAGCGGATGGTAGCGTAATTTAATATCTAAATATGTTTTTCGATCAACGATTGCTTTGGCGTGACTAAATGTTTGGAAACTCGCCTGACCATGATACTTGCCAAAACCACTGTTACCGACACCACCAAAGGGGAGATATGTATTTGCGAAGTGCATTAGTGTATCGTTAAAAACAATGCCACCAGCGCTTATTTCAGCACTAAATCGTTCTTTAATACGCTTACTTTCGGTAAATAAGTAAGCAGCAAGCGGTTTTTCGTTTGCTTTAATGTAATTTAAGGCTTCACTAATTGTTTCGTAAGTCAAAAACGGCAATATTGGTCCAAAGATTTCTTCTTGCATAATTAAAGTCGTTTGATCTTTAATCTGGACTAATGTTGGTTCAAGCTTTTGTGCTTTATTTTTACCACCAAAGATAACATTTTCGTCTTTAATTAAACTAAGTAAACGTTTGTAGTGATCTTGGCTAATAATTTGCGGATAATTTTCGTTCTCAAGTGGATCTTCATAAAATAATTTAATCGCCTTACTAAATTCGCTAACGAATTCAGGAACTAAGCTTTGATGAATAAGGAGATAATCCGGCGCAATACAAGTTTGACCGGCGTTGATTGTTTTGCCGTAGGCAAGCCGCTTTGCGGCAAGCTTAAGATTAGCGTCTTTAGTAACAATTGCCGGGCTTTTGCCGCCAAGTTCAAGTGTCAGTGGGGTAAGTGTTTTACTCGCAGTTTCCATAATGATTTTGCCAACCCGCGGGCTGCCGGTAAAGAAGATGTAATCAAATTTATTTTGTAAAAGACTTGTCGTTTCGGCGACACCACCTAAAACGGTCGTAATATATTCTTTGGCAAAAGTAGTGCTAATAATTTTTTGAATAATTTGCGCCGTATGTGGTGAAAGTTCTGAAGGTTTAATAGTTACGGTATTACCCGCGGCAATCGCGCCGACAAGTGGATTAAAGGCGAGTAAAAGTGGGTAGTTCCACGGTGCAATAATTAGAACATTGCCATATGGCTCTTGATAAACATAACTTTTTGCCGGAAAAAGCGCTAAAGGTGTTTTAACACGCTTAATTTTCATATTGCGTTTTAAATGTTTAAGTTGAAAATTGATTTCCTGGTAAATGAGTCCAAGTTCGGTAACGTAAGTTTCTTCGGCCGACTTTGCTAAATCTAGTTTTAATGCTCTATAAATTTCTTCTTCGTGAAGTTTTAACGCTCTTTTTAAATTAAGCAAGGCTTCACGTCTAAATCCATAAGTTTTAGTTATATTAGTCGAAAAATATTCTTTTTGTGCTTGTGCGAGTGTTTTGTAGTTCATTGTTTTACCTTCTTCAGCTTATATTATACTGCATAATATAACTAATACTTAAACGGCCATCACTTTCATCATCAACTTATCGAAGTTATGAAAAATGTTTACTTTTTCTTTGTTTAATTTAACGTTCATGCGTTCGACAAAGAGTACATAATTTGTGTTGCTTTTAAAATCTTCATGACTAAAAATTGGTCCATCAATAACACCGACTCGTATGTCTTTTTTTCCAGTAGTAATATCCCATGCTTCTTGGGCATTTATACCTTGAATAGTATTTAAACCCCACAAATCACCAGTTGAGTAATAATAATCATTAGGTACCATATTTAATGTATAAATATAATTGGGTTGTGCAAATAACACTCCTTCAAGCTCTTTAGCATTATTGATATTATTGATTGCTTTTAAAACATTAGCTTTTGAATTTGTGGTAAGATTAATTTTAAGAATTTGGCGAAAGTTGTTCTTTTTCTTGCCATTTTCTCTTTTTAATAAATCAACAATTGATTTTACATTAATGTTAGAAAAATATTTACTGTCTGGTGATATATTAACCACACTATTGTTTTTATTTAAAACAACTAAAAAACTATCGTCTGCAAAATCATTACTAACAAGATTATCGAAATTGTAAATTTGTTTACGCTCACTATTTGCAGTTACAACTTGAATGCTGTTGCTTTTTTTAAAAGTGATGGATGGTAAAAGTAAATGCATCATAAACACTAAAATTGTAAATCGTCTTGATATAATCATAAGTTTTCCCTCTTTTCAATTTAAGCTTTTTTTTAAAAAGGTCTCCACGCAAGAGGACGCAATAAATCTGTATTATGATAAAAAGGGATGTTGTTAATCATTTCAATTTCATTAAGGCTTTGCCTAATTTCGAATTGCATATGGCGTACAATTATAACGATGACGTTATTATAGGTGCCGAAATATCTTGTAATGCACATCAAATCAATTGTTATGTATGGTCCGATATTAGTATTTTCGACATACCACTCGATGGCCGCCTTTTTAATTGGTATTTCAAGCTCCGGATTATATTTAACAAAATTTTCTGGAACAATTTCATAATTGTAATAATTTGCAATGTCATTTAAATGATCGGTAGTTAAAAAATCTTGATTGTATGCATCGCTTAAAGACATTATCTTCCCACTAATTAGTTTTGGTTCTTGACACGAGAAAAGAAGCGTACTAATCACTACCAATATTATTGTTTTAATGTGTTTGAACTTCATATCCCACTCCTTCAATTTTTGGCAAGAAAATTACAAGGCTTTCCATACCATCGGTTTATATATCGAACGAAAATGGAAATCAACACCACCAATTGTCGTGTCCTCGGAATAAATCCAACCAAATTCCCGTATTTGTGTGTTCCCAAATTTTACAACAACACAATCCCCATATGTACCATAATAAGTATCAATATAGACATATTCATGCTTTGCAATATTTACATCTTCGGGGAACATACTATACCACTCCACCGCGGATTCAATAATCGCCTTTTCATAAGTGGGATCTAATGGAGCCAAATTTTCTGGAAGGATAGACTTATTAATATATTGTGCGAGTATGTTTAAATTAGAAATAGTTAAAAACTCATTCAAATATGCTTCTTCCAAACACCAGAATTTTCCTTTTAGTTCAGGTGAATTATTAATGTTGTTGCACGAACAAAGTAGTGCAATTGTTAAAAAAAATGAATAAAAACCTTTTATGCTTTTCCGCATACTTAACCCCTAAATAAATATTTAATTTACAAGCAATTCTTTATCGTAATTTAACTATACCATCAATGAATATTTATTACAAAGAATAGTATAAGGTAAATAAGCCAAAAAAGTTAGAAAAATATTGTTATACAAAGTATGTAAGTTTAGGCATTCCGAACTTATCTAGGATCAAACTGTTGTCTATTCAAGCATTTTTATATTATCGTTGCTGAATCTGCACAAAAGTAACAATTTTTCAAATGCCATTAGTTCAAAAATTTTGAAATCTACGTCTTTGCATTATACATTTATCAACAACAAAATTGAAATAAAATTAGCGAAATAAATAAAAAGTTAGCCGCTGGTATTGCAAATAAATGCGAAAAATAAATCTAATTATTTCTTTTTCTTCAAGATGCATTTTTGCTTACCTAGTTATGTCAACTTCTGTAAACTTCATCAAAAAATTCCCCTTTATATTTTGACATCTTCATGCAAAATTTTTGGGGAAATTTTATTTATGTGGAGCAGGTGACGGGAATCGAACCCGCGTATTTAGCTTGGAAGGCTAATGTTCTACCATTGAACTACACCTGCAACTATATGGCGGACCAGACGGGAATCGAACCCGCGATCTCCTGCGTGACAGGCAGGCATGTTAACCGCTACACTACTGGTCCGCTAGAACAATTATAGTATGTTCTATAGTTTTCGCAAGTGTTTTAATTAACACAAGTGAAAAAGAACGCGTCAAATTTACGGAAATTGTAAATATTGTTCCGTTTAGAAAAATGTTCCGCGAGCTTGTTGTTTGATTTCCATTGTTGTCGCAAATGGGATGCGTGTTGTGTAATTACTGCGTGCGGCAACAATCATCTTTGTTGGCCACTGATTTACATCATGGTTCCAGCGTTGAATCGTGTCGTTATAAACTTCACGTGCGGCGGTAATTTCACGTTGTAAGTATGAGTTTTGTTGCATGGCGTCTTGTAACGTTTTGTGTGCTTTTAGTTCTGGATAACTTTCAAAAGCAATGTTAATGCGGTTAAAGACATCATCAACTTGACCAGCTACTTCGTTGCGCGCTTCATCACTTGGTGTACCACTACGTAAACGAGCGATTTCGGTAAATGTTGATTTATCTAAATCAATTGCCCGTTCAACAAGGCCAACAACGTTTTGTAAAATCATCACGCGTTGTTCTAAGTAGTTATCGATCTGACTCGCGTTATGTTGCAGTTTTTGTTCAAGACTGCGGAAGTGGTTTTTCGCCTTGATTTTCATAATGAGAAAAACAAGTCCGGGGATAATAGCGAGTACCCAAAGCATAATTTCAAATATAAGTGAGCCTACGCCTACTCGAATTGGAATTTGCTTATGAATGACGTTAATATCACGTCCCTCTGCACTGACTGGTCCAGTGAGTTCATCTAGTTGATTACTCATTTGTGTCTCTCCTTTCTTTATATGCTAATTTTCTTCGTGAAAATCGCTAACTATATTATTTATCGCCTCATTATCTTTCGCGCCAAAACTACCGGCGAGTAAGAAGGCGAATACATGACGGTTACGGATTGGCACTTTGCCACCCGTTTTTTCTTTTAAGTAATCTTGAAGTCGCGTTAAGGCATCTTCATTGCGATATACTTTTTCGGTTTCTGCATCGGCAACTTTAATTGTTGCATTGACAGAATTTTGAAGTGGAATATATTCAACCCAATGGACAGGCACACTATGCATCCGCCCGTCGGCACCGCGACGTGGGATAAAGTCTGTCCTTTGGACAGTTGTGTAACTATACGCATCAATTTTAATAATGTCGTAATCTGTCCCTTTTGTCACAAGTGAGGTTTTTAAAATTGTCTCGGTCTTCGTTTCCGGATGCGCAATATCTGCTTTACTAAACTGATTAGCAGTTGATTCGTGTTCATAAAACGAAAGAAATGATTCATATTCCGTTTGGTAAATAAACTCTTGCGGTTTATGTTGTTGGTAAAGTGGAATCGTTAATACCGGCGCTAAATTGAAGTAGAAGCGATGTAAATAACTATTGTTATAGCTATTAAACCGTTCGCGAATCTTCGTAATATCGTAATCATAATAATGGCGCGGATTAGCGCTATAATCAAAGTCTTGCGAATGGTAACTATAAACTTCATTTAAGTTTTTGCGTTTATGGAAAACAAAGTTATCACCAAAGCCAACTTCTTTATCTTTCAAAAGATTCATCATCTCGTTTTGCGCGAGTGGAGTAAAGAGTAAGCGGAACTGTGTTTCATGATCACGGTCATAAGCTTGGAAAAGCGCTTCAAAAGCGGAGTTACCAAGGGGCATAAAGTTTGTGCCTTTTTTAAGACTATCACTTACGAGTTTGCTCATTTTCTTTTCTTCGCTCGCGATCAAACTACGTAAACTTCTCTCCGTCCAATCGCGTTTAAGCACGGGCTTACGCGTAAAGGAGAGCCGTTCTGCTGCTTCATTACCGTAAATTAAATGCGTATCGCGTTTATAAAACGGTTTCGGTTTCGTGACACTCGCAGTAAGTACTTGTGTGCGTACTTGCGTTTGTGGTTTATTATTAACATAAACCGTAACAGTATAAGTAATTGTTAATGAGCCGGTATATGTTTGCTGACCCATCGTTGTTTTTAACACCCGCGAAAGAATAAACGGATTACCGCTTATTTCGCCGGACTGGACAAATTCAACTGATTCATCAGTCGAAGTAAAACTTGCTAAGCCGTACTTACTGTGTAAGTAATCGAAGCGTTTTGCATCAAAATAAGGATCCATTGTGAGTAGTGGCACTGTTTGTTCAACAAGTTTTGGTGTCATCATCGGATCAAAAAGTTCATTAAGTGGTCGCATCTGTGCCCACGCTAGTTCAAGTAAGTTTTGAATTATTTCTCTTAATTCATCGCTTCGTTTATTCGCATTTTTTATCCGCGGATTAAGGACAAGAAAGATGAGTACAAAAGTACCGACACCTAAAAGTGCTGCCGCGACTCCGATTGCAATCGCACCACCGCCTGAAAGGTCGGTAAATACATCGGTATTAAAAAAGAAGAAAAGTGCAGTAAGAATTAACAAGACACCAAGCACAATTAATAATGTGCGACCAAGTTTCAAACGGTTTAAGTGTTTTGTTTCATTTTTCAGCTTTTCTTCATTTGTTTTAATTGCTGTAACTGTCTTTTTATTTTCGGCTTCATTAATACCGCTTTTCGTGACTAGCTCTTCGAAAAAACGGGCAACATTTTCTTTATGTTGCGTTTTAAAAACATTTTTATATTGCGCTAGTGGCTCAAAGATTAAATTTTCCATAATCTAATTAGACCATGATTAGGCTTAAAAAGCAACAAATATTTATAATATTTGCGCCAATTGTTTTGCGGAATTAATTAATAAAATCAAGTAATTTCTTTTTCGTAAGGAAACCAGTTTTTGTCTTTACAACTTTTCCGTCCACGAATAATTTTAGCGTTGGAATCGAGTAGATACTATAGAGTTGCGCTAAATCACGGAAGTTATCGACATCAACTTTTAAAATAACAACATCGCTTTGTTCCTTAGCGATTTCATCTAAGAAAGGGGCAATCATCCGGCACGGACCACACCAATCAGCGTAAAAGTCAACAAGTACTTTGCCAGTTTTTGTAATTTCCGCAAAATCTTTTTCGTTTTCTAAGTATTTAACCATGTTCTAAACTCCTTTTTAAATAAGTAATGTAATGAGCGCAATGATTGCTAAGTGAATAGGGAAGAATAAGTAATATATCCACCGCCACACTTTACTGTTATGCCCTAGTTTACCGCTATAAAGCAGTAAAAGAACAATTGTCAGCAGGGCATAATGCTGCATTCCTGCGCTTGTGTTTGAAATACTAAACACCTCAAAAATATACCAAATTCCGTGCGTAACAAAAAGACTAATGCTGCTGAATACATTAAACACCTTCTCGTAACTTTCATCTAACGGTGTATCGCTAGGAGTGTTGAAATATTTGATGTTTTGCATTTCAAGATATTGCTTTGTTAAAACGTAAGCAGCGTAAAAGCTAACAATCATAAAAAGTCCGTAGTTACCGTAATCCCCCGTAAACATCATCAAGACATCGTTATTTACGTAATTTGCCGTTATATTGAGCGCGACTGTTACTAAAATCGGCACTAACAAATAAACTTCTTTCCAGCGCTTTTCATGAAGATACGTTAAGAACGCCGCGCCACTTAAAAGCGTCATAAAAACGTTCGGAAAACTCGTGCCACTAAAGAAGTAAGCAATCGCAATGAAAACTTGGAGAACAATGTAAATATACGTAAGACGTAATAAATATTTATTACGATTTCGTGAATGAATTATTCCTTGCACAATAAAAAAAGCAAAAAGTGGAAACGCTAAGCGCCCAAATATACGCATCATGTTGTGCAAGGTATCATTACGCACGAAAGCAAAGGCAATATGATCACTTAAGACACTTAAAATTGCAATTATTTTTAAGGCAAACGCGTTAATAAAACGTATATTTCTTTTTTCCATCTTACACTAAAAATGTTACCGCAAAGGCGAAGAGATTATTAAAGATATGCGCTAAGCTTGATGCGGCAAAACCGTATTTTTCGTATGTATAACAAAAGATTGCACCGCTAATAATGTAACCAGGTAAATTAATTAGTTCATAACGTAAGAGCACTAAATCAATTTGATTAGTGTCTGTAAAAGGAATTGAAAAGTGGACTAAACCGAACAATAAGCTTGTAACAACAATCGCCACGGGGAAGTTTATCCGCCGTAAGCGACTAAAAAGACCACGTCGATATGTTAATTCTTCAACTAGGGGACCGATAAAAGGAATCCAAATAAAGGCAACAATTGGGTTCATCTTAATAATGTTCACAACACCTTCCTGGTTTTCATTAACCGGAATATCACCGAAGACGGTCTCGGTGAAAATACCATACATAATTTGCGCTAAAATAACGACAATACCAAAAACAAAGCCCCAAAGATAAGCAGATGGTTTTGTAAATTCTTTAATGAGTGGCTTTAGAAACTTTTGAAAATGAAGAATTAAAACCATAATTGTAAACACAATGCCGTAAATTAAGAAATTACTCCAAACGTTTTGGAAGTAAAGTGCCCTATCCGGATTTTTTAAGGCAATTAATTGTAATAAAGGTACTAATAAAACAATCACTAACAAGTTAAGACCAACTGTACCTAGAAGTGCTAAAGTTACTTCAAGGCGCTTTTCTTTGCGTACATTTTCTTCACTAAATTGTTCGTCTTCACCTTCACTATGAAACGGTTTAAATTCGTAATCCATAAAACAAGTATAACAAAATAAAAAGTTCGCTAGTGTTAAAAACACTATTTTTTGCTAAAATTAAAGAATATGGAAAAAACTGTTAAAAGCACGTTTACTGCAGAAATTGTTGTTGAAAAGTCGCGTTTTATTACTTTTTTAATTCCGCTATCGAATCTTGATCAAGTTGACGACATTTTAGAATACTATAAAAATGAATTTAAAGGCGCGCGTCATTATTGTTATGCGTACCGCTTTAAAGGTCAAGAAAAGTATAGTGATGACGGTGAACCACGTAACACGGCAGGGTTACCGCTGCTTAATGTGCTTAAAAAACAAGCAATTAATGACGCATTTCTTTTAACAATCCGCTATTTTGGTGGCAAAAAGCTTGGCGCAGGTCGTTTACTCAGAACTTATATCGAAGCCGGCATGAGTGCGGTAAATGTTGCTGAGTACTTTAAAAAAGTACCCGGAAAGCAGCTGACACTTGAAGTGCCTTACGAACGGTTTGATGAAATAAAACGCCAACTTGAACAGTATGGTGAAATAAGTGATATTGCGTTTCAAGGTTTTATCGTTAACGTAACGTTAACAACAAAAGCACGTAACACGCTTTTAATTGAAAACGCTTATAATGTAATTAAGAAAGAAAGTATTGAAATATACGAGGATATATAAATGGCAGAACAAACGAAAGCTGTTACTAATGAAAAAAGTGACGTAAAAGCTGTTATTGGTGTTGTGAGTGGTAAAGGCGGTGTTGGTAAAAGTTTCTCAACGGCAATGCTCGCAGTTACACTTGCAAAAGAAGGATTTAAGGTCGGGATTTTAGATGCTGATATCACAGGACCATCAATTCCGCATCTTTTTAATGTTGAAAGCGGTGTTTATGGTGATGCAGTAAGCATTTACCCCGCCGTAACTCGACGACTCGGGATTAAAGTGATTTCGTCTTCCTTACTTTTAACGGAAGATGATGACCCGATTATGTGGCGTGGCCCGTTAATTGGTGATCTCGTAACACAGTTTTTTACAACTGTTAGTTGGGGCGAACTTGATTTTCTCCTGCTTGACTTCCCACCTGGGACAAGTGATGTCGCGCTAAGTGCGTATGGCAGCTTACCACTTGACGGGATTATTCTTGTGACAACACCGCAAACAATGGTGCAAACAATTGTTAAAAAGGCAGTGAATATGGCCGAGCAACTTAGTGTGCCAATTTTTGGTGTGATTGAAAACATGGCGTACATTAAGTGTCCCAAGTGTGGCGAGAAAATCAATTTTTATGGCGACAAACTTAGTGACCAGAAAAATTACTTTGATTTACCAGTTTTAACGTCGTTACCGTTAGAACCAAAAAATACAAAACTTGGTGACGAAGGCAAAATCGAGTTAGCAGACACAACTTTATTTAGTGAAGTAGTGCAGCAAATTATTACGAAAATAGGAGAAAAAAATGACTGAAATTCAAAAACGAAGAGCTAAACTTTATCGCAAACTAAAAAAGGACTCTTTACTGATCTTGTTTAGCGGACCACTAGTTAAAAAAAGTGCGGATAGTTTTTATCCTTTTGCCGTTAATAAAAACTTTTATTATTTAACGGGCGTTAAGCAACATGATTCAATCTTTATCGCCTTTAAAAAAGAGCAAGAAGTAACGGAACATTTATTACTTTTGCCGCTCGACCCTCTAAAAGCAAAGTGGGATGGACCACGCCTGGAAAAAGATGTGGCGCAAGAATTAAGCATGATCATTAATATCAGTGACTTAGACAAATTAAGTGACTTACTCACAAAACTAAAAGATGAAGTTAAGCATGTTTACTTTGACTTAGAACCAGGGCTATTAAGTCAAGGTTTTGAACTTATTAAAGATTACGCCGCACGTGAATTTAGTGACTTCAATGTACTTGATATTTACGAAGAAATTATTAAGTTACGCATGGTCAAAAGTCGTGCAGAAGTTAAGCTTATTGAACAAAGTATTAAACTAACACGAAAAGCACTCTTAAGTGCGCAGAAACAA
>DASRNI010000016.1:0-18871 GCA_035647455.1 Bacilli bacterium
GAAATAATGTTACCTGGTTGTGAGCCAACGTACGTGCGTAAAAAGCCGCGGAGTTTACTTTCGTCATCAATCCCGCCTAAACTTGCTTTGACAAGCTTGCGGCCCATTGCCGTTGCGATTGAAATCGCTAAACTCGTCTTCCCCGTCCCTGGTGGGCCATAAAAACAAAGCACTGTTGCTTGTTGCGACTTCGCAAGCCGCTTAACGGCCATAAATTCAACAATCCGTTGTTTCGGTTCTTTAAGACCGTAATGATCTTTATCTAAAACTTTGCGGATATTATCTAAATCTAAGTTATCGATTGTTTCTTGGTCGTAAGGTAGTTTAATTACCCAGTCAAGATACTCAATAATGCGGGACTTTTCGTTTTGGTCAACGCGGTTCATTTTGCGGACTTCTTTGCGCACACGACTAGCGATATGCTGCGGGTAATAACGGAGCTTTAGCTGTGCTAAAATTTCTTCACCGCTATCAAAGTCTTCTTCCTCTTCTATTTCTTCTTCCGTCTCGTCAACAAGTGGAATATCTTCCGCACTACGTCGATCAACTTTTTTCACTTGGTCACTCCGTGCTTTGTTGCGAATAATTTGACTGACCGCGGTAACGGTATCGTTTTTAATCGCTTTTTCAATGAGTTTCATCAGTAACTCAAGCCGGGCAACCGGATCAAGCTCGCGTAAGATGGCCATCCGCTCTTCCGTTAAAAGAAGGGCACGGTTCGCAACGTAATACGTTAGTTCATCAAGTGAAAGTGACTCGACAAGCGTTTCATTAAGCGTTAAATTGAGCCGGCGGACGTATTCAATATTGTTTTGTAAATAACGGTATAATCCGTCTTTTAAGTTGTTTTCATCAACATTATCGGGCACTGGTAAACTATTTACAACAAGACCTTCACCTGAATAATAACTGCCGGTAAAGTCGAGTTCGACAAGTTTAACAATTGCGAGTGGTTCAAAACGGATTGTGTGATGGTGTTGCAGTTTTCTTACTTTAGTAAGACGGGCTAAAACACCAAACTTATGAATTTTTTCAAATTTGGGGGTGTGATCATGATAATCACGCTGGGTGACAACGATAATGAGTTTATCTGCTGTTGCATCGGCCGCATCAATTGCATCAACTGTAAAACGGCGACCAGCATCTAAGTCGTCACTTTGGTTTTTCGGAAAGTACACTTGGTTCCTGGTGATTACAACCGGTAAGTTGTAACTACTTTGTAATTTATCCATATTTACCTCCTTAAGTCGCGCTTTTATTCGTTTTCACTAACGAGTATGTCAAGCGTACGTTTTTGTTTAATTTCGGCACGTAAGTTATTTAAGTTATCGCCAAGGATTTCACGAATTCGCGCTTCTTCCATATTGTACATTTGTGCCATCTTGGCAATTTCAAAGTCAACATCAGCATCGGTAACATCAACACCTTCAAGCGCGGCGATTTCTTCAAGCACTAAGAAGTTTTTAATTGTAACTTCGGCTTCAACAACGTATTTATCATGAAGTGCTTCTTCGGTTTCACCAACCATTTTGATATATTCATCAAATTCCATTCCTTGTTGTTTAACTTGGTTTTTAAAGTTATCAAGTAATCGGTGGCCTTCTTGATGAATAATTTCATCAGCAATTTCAAACGTTGTTGCTTCACGTAAGTGGTCAAGTACTTTTTCAATATACTTTTGGCGTGCTTCTTGTTCTTTTTCCGTATTTACTTCGTAACGGACATGAATTTGTAAGCTCGCGACGTCGGTAACGTTCGCAAGCTTTAAACTTGCGGCGTATTCGTCCGTTAACTCCGGGAGTACTTTTGTTTTAATTTCGTGAACAACTGTTTTAAATACAGCATCTTTGCCTTTGAGTTCTTCCGTGTAGTTATCAGGGAACGTTACTTTAACATCAAGCGCTGCGCCAGGCATTGCGCCGACTAAAGCGTCTTCAAAGCCGGGAATAAATTGACCACTACCGAGTGTAAGTTCGTGATTATTTGCTTTTCCGCCTTCAAACGCAACGTCATCGACGAAACCTTCAAAGTCAATAATGACGGTGTCACCAAGTTCTGCCGCCGTTTCTTTCAGCACAAGTTCAGCACCACGCTCTAAGTACGTATTAATTTTTGCTGTTACTTCTTCGTCAGTAATCTCAATTTCATCGTGACCAAGTTTAAGCCCTTTATATTCACTAAGCGTAACTTTGGGCGTGCTAACAACTTGAAAAACAAGTGTGAGTTCCGTGTCACTAAGTTTCGTAATGTTGTAACTTGGTTGTAAGAACGGAATAACTTTACTTTCTGTTAGTGCAAAGCGATAAACATCATTAATAATGACGCTGATTGCCTCTTCAAGTATTTTTGTTTGGTCAAGTTGCTTCACAATTAAGTCACGCGGTGCTTTACCTTTCCGGAACCCTTTAATGTTCACGTTTTCGCCAAGTTTCGTAATTGCTTTCTCTTGGGCTTCTTGCCAACTTTTTGTATCTACATCAACGGTTAGTTCATAGACACTAGGTTTAACTGTTTTTACATCTAATTTCATATTCTTCTCCTCTTAATCGTCAGTATTATACTAAAAAAAATACTATTCATAAAGAATAGTCACTTAAAAACACTAATTTAGTGCTTATTTGAAAAATTCGTCCATTTTGTAGTGCTTATGTAGTGCAGCGAGTTTAGCGTAGTCTAAACCTTTTTCTCGGGCATGTTCACGTAAACTTATGCTTTCGTCAAAGAAATTCAAAGCGTGAACATAATAGTTATGGAGCATCAGCTGATAATCTTTTTCGGCGAGTTTATGCGGATATAAATATATGGCATGTGTGCGAAAAATTGTATACATTGTCTGCCGAATAGTCACATTTTTTTGAAATTCGACATATTGATGAATTAATTGATTATATGCGCTAGTATACTCGTAGAACCCCGGCATAATCTTGGGAAAATTGATGACATGTTTTTCACCAAACTTCATAATTTCAATTGTTTCTTCATACGCACGATCGAAAAGGTCAACAAAGACGTAATGTTTGAGATAGTCATCTTCTTCACTAAGCAAAATTGGTTCTAAAAGCGCTTTAATCTCCGGACGATGTAAGTTTAGGAGAATTAAGTCAACTGCTTGGTACACGCGTTTTGGGCTGTCACTTGCGAGACTCTCTACTAAGTAAGCAACGGCGACTTCAGGTTTCTTAACCGTTGGCATCATGAGCTTCTGCGTTTTGTTGCGCCATTCTTGCACTAACTCATTAACTTCCTGCGAAATATACGGTTTTTCCGCATAAAGATCAAGTGCTTCAAGTGCTTCAAGGAAGCGATCAGCATCGAGTAAAAAATCAATATGAAAATCAATGAGTAAAACCGCATCGTAATGGTACAGTTCATCTAAATGTTGATGTATTTTATCGAGAATAAATTCGTCTAAGCCTTCAAACTTTAACAAGCGCGATAGTAAGATAATTTCATAAGGATCCGTTTCGTTTGCTAACTTTTCCTTATATGCGGCTACTCTTTCCTCGGCGCTTCTACCGTCATCAAAGTAACTGAATATATCGTCTTTCATTTTCATGATTTTAGTATAACATAAAAAAGTGCCTAAAGGCACTTAATTATTTGTGAGAATAAACTCGCTTTAAAACTTAAGTTTCTTCATCTTCAGAAGTTGGAGTAACCATTTCGGTTGCGCCACTACTTGACTGTAAGACAGGTTTTGGACCGATAATTTCGACACTTTTCTCGGTTGTGTAACTTTTTGTTAAGTAAAGTGAAAGTTTCGCACTCGGTGGTCCAAAGATTTCATAAAGTACACCACTTGAAACAATAATCGTTGTTAACTGGAGTGCCATTTCATGTAAACCGTAACTTTCTAAAATGCGTGAGCCGAGCGCAGCAAGACCAAGCGAAACCCCGGCTTGGGGGATGAGCGCTAATCCTAAGTACTTCTTATTGTTTTCTGTACTGCGGGCGACAACACTACCGAGCGAGGCGCCAGCATACTTACCGGCAATCCGGACAAGGAAATAAACAACGCCAACGATCCCGATTTGGCCAAGTGTGGCAAAATCAAGCCGCATCCCCGATAAAACGAAGAAGAATGTTAAAATTGGCGGTGAAAATTGATCGATTTGCCGGAACAAGCCCTCATCTTCAGCAAAGTTTGTATAAGCCATTCCCATCGCCATTACGCCTAAAAGCGGGGAGATATCGAGTAAAGCACTAAGACCACTAAAGCCCGCTAAAATGGCGATTGTAATAATAAGACGGTTATCTTTCGTCCGTTTTGGTGGCGTAATAACTTTTAGCAGCCAACCAAGGAAAAAGCCCACAGCGACAAGCCCAATATTATAAACGATTGGTAAAAAGATACTCATGAAGTCGATGCCACCAGCAGCATGGTTACCGGTAATAATCGCAATTGCTAAACTGAATAAAATGAGAGAAATCGCGTCGTCTAAAGAAACAACTTGCAAAATTGTATTAACAAAATCGCCTTTAGCTTTCGTTTGACGAATCGTCATCATCGTCGAAGCTGGTGCGGTTGCGCTTGCAATCGCGGAGAGTAATAAAATTAAATCAAGCCCTAAACCAGGCCAGGCAAGCCATAATACAACAAAGATAAATAGGGCGGCAAATAAACTTTCAAAAAGCGTTATGATAACGATTTTACCGCCACTTTTCTTCAGAATATCAAACTTGAAAAAGCGCCCAACACCGAAAGCAATAAAGGCAAGAGCTAAGTCGGTAAGAAAACTCATGCCGCTCGTGATTTCGGCCGGGATTAGGCCAGCTGGACCAAAAATAAGTTTGGAAACTGGTCCAAGCAAGATACCAGCTAAAATGTAAGCAGTAACGTTTGGAAGGCGAAGCGGTTTCGTAAGTCGCGTTAATAAAAACCCAATCATCAACATGATTGCGAGTGAAATAAGTACAAAAGGTACTCGGGCATCAACGAGTGGGGACGAGATTAAGCTCGGGACTAAATTAAGCATTTAAAAACCTCCTTCAAACGATATCGACACAATTATACTATGGTTAAAACTTGAATGCAATCTTATAGTTTGTTATAATACTATAAAATAATCTTATACTTAAATTTACAGTAATTCACTTGATTGGAGCACTAAATGATTGATCAAAAACTGCGTACATTACTTGTTTTAGAAAAAGAACGTAATTTTTCGCGAGCGGCTGAAATATTAGAGATTACACAGCCAGCAGTAACACAGCAAATTAACCGGCTCGAAGAAGAACATAATATTAAAATATTCACGCGCGTAGGTCGCCAACTCAAGTTAACGAAAGAAGGCGAAGTTCTCGTGAGCACTGCGCGGAAACTTGAAGCGCTTGAAGGCGCACTAACGAAAGAGCTATATACCGAGAAAACTGGGCATCGCCGGCTTGATATCGGCATTACATTAACGGCCGGTAACTACTTCATTCCGGCAATTCTGGAAGTTTTTAAAGCAAAGTATCCGTTAACTCGTTTTAATTTTCATACCGATATTGCAACGAACATTTACGAACGACTTAAATACCGTGAACTCGACTTTGCAATAATTGACGGTATCCCACCAACGGGCGAATTTATGACCCATCTTTTAGCAAATGACGAGCTAATTGTTATCGCACCACGTGGTCACGCGTTAGCCCGTCAAAAAAAGGTGACGCTTGACGACTTAAAAAAAGAAAAGTTTATCTTACGCCACGAAACGGCGAATACACGGGAGATTTTTGAAGATTATTTGCAGGAACGCTTTGATTCAATTACAAACTTCGATGTGATCTTAGAAATTGATAATACAGCGCTTATTAAACAACTAATTATTGCTGGTCACGGCCTGAGCGTGATGTCGCGGGCAATTTGTGCGGTCAATTTAAGCATCGGGACAATCGCGGAAATTAAAGTTGAGAACTTTAGTTTAAAACGCGGCATTTACTTAATTTACCGTAAAGAGTTAAGTCACGAACCAATTATTCAAAGTATTTTAGCGTTAAGTGAATAAAAAAAACACAACGGCGTGTTTAAACGATACAAATGTTGTGTTTTAGAAGAATTATTGTTTTAAGTAATGATCTTTTAGGAGTTCCACCAGCGTGTCAATCGCCACGACAACATCATCTTCCAGCAAACCACTTAATATTTCACCACGTTCTTCTAAACGCCTTTTTTTCACTTCACGTAAGTTACTAATTGTTTCGTAGACTAATCTTTCCATATTATGTTTCCTTTCTTAAATTAACATTTTAATTTTATCACCCTTACATAGTGATAGCAATGCAATTAAGCGGTGACGACCCGCAGTAATTGCGCAATATACGCCGCACGAAACTCAGGGTTATTGTACGGTTCCATTACTTTTTCATCAATTTGTAAAAGACTAAAAAGCATTGGTAAAATTGCGCCGGAGAATATAATCATATAACGCGCGCGAAGTTCATGCGGGTTTTCACTTTGAATGGCGTGACTTAAATTTTTATAAACGAGTTCAGTAAACGTTTCATCTTCAAAAAAGCGGTAAAAAAGTTCATTCACAGACATCAGTTGATTATCGATTGATAAAAAGAGATATTTAAGTATCCCGGCGTTCTCGGCAACAAAGTTATATAAGACATTTAGCATATCTGCGAGTAAAAGCGTCATATTCTCATCCTTTGTCGTTTTTAAGAGCCGATCACTAATCAGCACTTTTAATTCATCAAGCACATCAATAATCACCGCTTCAATAAGGCGATCTTTCGAACCAAAATGGTAATTAACCGCGGCGACATTCATATATGAATGTGTTGTGATATCTTTAATCGTTACGTACCCGTGTTCTTTAATTAACGTTTTCGTCGTTTCTAAGAGCACTTCTTTCACATCTTTTTTACTCATTTTCTAATTCCCTTTCAAATTGCATTTTAAACGGCATTTCCCGTACACATTATAGTATACATTTGCTAAAATGTAAATGGATATTTCAAATGCATATTTAAAATTCATATTAGAGGAGAAAAATTATGTTATATATCGTTACAGGGGCAACCGGTCACTTAGGCAACACCGTTGTCCGTAAATTACGGCTCGAAGGTCATGAAGTTCGCGCTTTCGTGCTCGAAAACGAAAACACCGCGATGCTTGAACCGCTTGGTGTAAAAACTTACTTCGGTAATGTGCTTGATAAAGATTCAATTCGTGCGGTTTTAAATTTAGAAGGCACAACTTATACTTATGCCGATGTTTGTGTGATTCATACCGCTGGGATCATCTCAATTGCGAACCGGCAAAATAAAATGATGAACCGCGTCAACATTGAAGGAACACAAAATATTGTTGATATTGTTAAAGAGCTTGATATCGGTCACTTCATTTATATTTCAAGTGTTCACGCAATCGAAGAGCCATTTGAAGATACGTTAATTTACGAAACACTCACGTTTGACGAAAGTTTAGTTGTTGGTGAATACGCGAAAACAAAAGCTACAGCAACCGCTAACGTCGTTCAGGCGATGAATGAAGGCTTACGGACGACAATTATTCATCCGTCGGGAATTATCGGTCCTTACGACTATGGTAAGGCGCATATGACACAGTTAATTGAAAAATATTTAAACCGTAAACTTAATGCGCGGATTGAAGGAAAGTATGACTTTGTTGATGTGCGTGATGTCGCGGACGCTATTTACACTGCGAGCCGCAAAAAAGCGTACGGGCCGTTTTTAATTACTGGCGAACAAATTGAACTCAAAAAGTTTTTCAGTGTGATGCAAGAAATTGCCGGACGAAAAAGTCGCGCGGTTGTGTTCCCGCATTGGCTTGTAAAAATCTTTGTCCCGCTCTTTGAACGAAAAGCGTATGTTCGCGGCACGACACCGTTATTTACAAAGTATTCGCTTTACACATTAACAACGCATTCGCGCTTTAGTCACGAAAAAGCAAAAGCAGTACTAAATTACGAACCACGGCCACTTGAAAAAACAATGATCGATACGGCACTTTGGCTCGTTAATGAAAAACGGATCACGAAAAAAAGAACGTTACGCTTTATTTTACATAAATTCGTTAAACCATAAGTTTTAAAAAGGGTGCTGTCTTAATTTACGACATACACCTTTTTTTGTTACGCTCTTTTGTTTGTTATATTTAATTTTGTAGCTTCTTTAAAAGCGGTTCAAGTAAACTGCTAAAAGCTGCACTGTTAACAAGATCTAAGTCCTTAATTATTTTAGATACAAGCGCGGTTTCTTGCGGCGCGACATTACTTAGTACAATGACTAGTTCCGGGTTTTTACCAGGAGTAATGTAAGCTTTATAGTCATGCGCCGCGTTAAAGTTATTAATAAGCGCGAGCGATTCTGCGGTTAAGCTTACATTGCTAAAAGTAAACGCTGTATGCGCCGTGCCGTGTTTACTAACTTGGACACGGGCTTTATATTCGCGCGGGCTAACTTCGCTTTTTAAATCAAACTTAATCATTAACGTCCGCCAGTATTTACCTTGAATAAATTCGTATTTGAGGGTGCCTTCCATTTTAAAAAGCAAATCGAAATAGTCAGCAATTTGATCAAGGTCTAGTTTAATATATACTCTTGAACACTTTTACATCCAGTCGCCAAACCGCTTAATATAAAGTCGCTTCACAAACTCAACACTTAAAATATAAAGCACACTGACACCGAGTAAGTAGAGTAAGTAAATTGGTTCAAGGACAGCAAGACCAATTACACTACCAAGACCGGTAAAGGCAATAATAAGCGCAATTACACTAACAACAATTGTTGTGAGCGTTAAGACGAGCGAGGGTCGACTTTGAATAATCGGAATCTTACTTGTCCGAATCGCGTAAATTACTAGAATCTGTGAGATTGTGCCAAACACAAACCAACCGGTCTGGAATAAGACTTCTCCGTTTGGCAATACTGTATTATATCCAAGAATAAAGAAGAGTACGCCAAAGATCATAATATCGAAGACACTACTTAAAGGTCCCATAATAAATGTAAAGGTGCGGATACTTTTCGCATCCCACTTCCGCGGTTTTTGTAAGTATGTTTCACCAACATTATCAAACGGCATTCCAAGTTGACTAATATCGTTCAGTAAGTTTTGCACGAGTAAATGAATTGGAAGCATCGGTAAAAATGGTAAGAAAATCGCAGCGAATAAGACGGCAATCATATTCCCAAAGTTTCCACTTGCCGCCATCTTAATGTATTTTGTAATGTTACCAAAAGTTTTCCGTCCTTCAATAACACCTTCTTCAAGCACCATTAAGTCTTTTTCTAAAAGAATAATATCGGCAGTTTCTTTCGCAATATCAACACCGCTATCAACACTAATCCCGACGTCAGCACGGTGGAGTGCAGGCGCATCATTAATCCCGTCACCCATATAACCAACCGTATGGCCTTCATTTTGTAAAAGACTCACGATTCGTTCTTTCTGCGCCGGCGTAAGCTTTGCATATAAGTCATGCGTTTTTAAGAGACTAACAAGTTCTTCGTCCGTCATATTCGCTACGTCACTACCACTTATAACTGGTTGATCAACACCGATTTCGAGCGTTGAACAAACTTTCGCCGTCACGCCTTCACTATCACCGGTTAAAACGATCGTGCGGACGCCGTGTTCTTTAAGCTTGCCAATTGCCCCTTTCGCACTTTCTTTAGGTGGATCAAGGAAACCGATAAAACCGATCAAAACCATTTCGCTTTCGTCACTAACACCAAACGAATGTTCATCCGGAACAGCGTTCTTTTGCGCAACCGCCATAATGCGGAGTCCGTCATCGTTATATTTAAGGTACGTCGCCATCGCATACTTTTCAATTTCTTTTGTGAGTGGGACAACAACCCCTTCAATTTCGGCATATTTACAAATTGCGAGCATTTCTTCAACTGCGCCTTTTGTAATAAGTTGGCGTTTATTCGTGTCATCAACAAGCACGACACTCATGCGGCGGCGGACAAAGTCAAACGGAATTTCGTCAACTTTCGTATACCGCTTTTTAATATCGCTTAACCCTTTTTGGTTCATCCGGTTAATCACAGCAACATCAATTAAACTTTTAAGTCCTGTTTGAAAGTAGCTATTAAGATAAGCATGCCGTAAGACGCGTTCATCATCGTCACCATGGACGTTAATATACTTTTCTAAGATAATCCGGTCTTCGGTCAGTGTACCCGTTTTATCAGTACATAAAATATCCATTTCGCCAAACGTTTGTATCGTTCCAAGTGACTTGACAATAACTTTGTGGCGCGCCATTGAGACGGCCCCTTTCGCTAATGTTGAAGTCATAATCACTGGAAGCATTTCCGGCGTTAATCCAACCGCAATACTCACACTAAAGAGTAAAGCAGCATTCCAGTTCATCTTAAGTGAAGTAATAATAAAAACAAGCGGAATTAAAAAGAGTGTGAGCATCATTAAAAGTTTGCTAACACTGCGGACACCGCGTTCAAAGCTTTTCTGCCCGCGTTCCCCGGCAAGTACTTGGACCATACTGCCAAAAAATGTATCGTCGCCAGTCAGTAAAATGACCGCTGTTGCACTGCCACTAATGACGTTACTGCCCATAAAACCGATGTTAGGGTAATCAGTTAACGCACGATTAGGCTGGTCATTACGCAGTGCCGTCTTCTCAACGGGGTGCGATTCTCCGGTTAATGCGGACTGCGCGATAAACATGTCTTTCACTTCTAAAAAACGGACATCTGCCGGAATCATGTCGCCAGCGGAAAGCTTAACAATATCGCCAACGACAAGTTCATCCATCGGTAAACTAACATATTTACCGTCACGCAGCACATCAGCGTTATTCGTCACCATATCACTTAGTTTCTCAACCGCATTATTACTGCGCTCACTTTGAATAAAACTAATAATACTCGAAACGAGCACTAAAATTAAAATAATCGATATCGTTAAGAAGTCACGGTCATCACTACTTAAGAGTTCCGTAATTAGTTGGACAAAAGCGATAACAATTAAAACAATATTAAACGGATTAATCAGGGCATTAATAAAGCGAACAATAAAATGTTTTTTGCGGCCCCTTGTAATTTCGTTCGGACCATTTTCCCAAAGTAAATCTTCTGCTTCTTCTTCCGTCCACCCTTCAAGCGTGGTCCCAAGCGTTTTAAAAAGCGTTGATTCTTCGAGTTCACTCAGCGTTTGAAGTTTTACTTCTGCACTTTCCTGGAGTTCAGTTTGTCGTCTTTCTGCGCGATTTTTCCGTCGTAAAAGACGCTCCTGATTCGCTTTTTCTTTAACGTCTTTTAGTTTCCGCATTTGCATGCCTCCGTTTCTACCGTTATCTTAAATACGTGTTAATTATTAATTGTTATATGCAATGAAGAAAAATTCTCCATTAAATGTTAAGTTAAAATAAAGTTAAAAACACATCAAGAATTGCCGGATCAAACATCGTTCCGCGGCAGCGTTTTAGCTCGGCAATCGCTTCCGCATGACTCCGTTTCGCACGGTACGGCCGGTCGCTCGTCATCGAGACATAGGCAACAGCAATGAGCGTTATTCGTGCACGTAAAGGAATTTCTTCACCTTTAAGACCACGGGGGTACCCTGTGCCATCATAGTACTCGTGATGCGTTAAGACGTCATACGCAATTTCGGAATAGTTTTTCGTCCCGGAAAGCATCCGGTAACCAACTTCGGGATGTTTTTTGACGATTAAATATTCGCGTTCTGTTAGTTTATTTGGTTTATTTAAAATTGACGCGGGAATACTAATTTTACCAACATCACGGAATTTTGCGATATGGTCAAGCATTTTAAGCTCATAATCACTTAGTCCAAGTTTCGTGCCAAGTTTCTGGGCATATTGATTCACTAACTCGTAATTTTTGATGTAATCAATGTTATGTTCAATGACTTGCTCGTAAATACTATAAAGAATATCGCTGCGATGCTGAATTGAATCACGGAGCTTTTGGTGATACATATTGTCTTCCGCAATTAAAATAGCGCGATGAATTTCGCGGCCTGTTTTTGCAAAGGCATAGCCTGCAGAAACACTAAGGTAAACCGACTTAATTTTAATATTCTGTAATTCATCGTTAAAGTTTTTAATTAATTCGTGGACATGTTTTTCATCTTGGCAACTTGGACAATCTAAAAGGGCGATAATTTCGTCTCCACCAACACGGCAAACGTCACCATGCTTTTCAAAATGCTTTTTAAGGACACGTGCGACAATTTTCAAAAGTTCGTCACCCGTATCATGGCCAAAAGCATCATTCATAATTTTTAAACTATTAATATCAAAGTAAACAACTCCAACACTTTGATCGAGTTTACGAATAACTTCGACACGTTCATAAAAATAGCGACGGTTTTTGAGTTTTGTGAGCATATCGTGATAACTTAAGAACGTAATATTAGCTTCGTGCTTCTTAAGTTCACTAATTTCTTCACTAAAAACAGTAATCCCAATAATATTACCAGCGCGATCTTTAATTGGCGTATAGTGTTCGCGTAAAAATTTACCGGGTTTATCTTCAACTTCAATCGTTTTAATTTGTTCGCGCCCAGCAAGTGTTTCGTTAAATGTCTCGCTTAGTCGCTCTCTGATTACATCATTTTTAATTAACGGTAAAATTTCTTCACCTTCTTCCGGTTTTGCTTTATAAAAGCGCTTAATTTGTTGACCATGGAAATCATTAAAGAAAATATATTTTAATTCATGATCAAGCGCATATAATTCCATCGTATTCGTCGCATTAATTGCCGCTTTACGTTGCAAGTCGAGCTCTTCATAATTATCGGCAAAGTCCACGTAATTAAAGTATTCTTTCGTAATTAGCCCGACAATTGCCGTCACAAACGGATAAAACACTAAAAGCGGCACTAAATGAATTAAAAACGACTTACCGAGACTTTCACTAAAAATAACAATAAAGCCAATATTCACGAATTGAACGATATAACCTAAAATTAAATAGCGGGCAAAAGCCGGCATTTTCTTAAACTTTTTATTAATATAAAAACACCAAACTAAGCCAATTAATGTACTTGCGACCATTGTTAAGATGGCGGCGATTAACTGCGGCGTTGCGGTTTCAATTAAAAAGATACGAACAAGAAGACCTACAACAAGCGTAATTCCCGCAGGAATTGGTCCGTAAAAAGCAGCGACAATCGCTAAAAGGGGCGCATGTCCGTCACTTACTTCAAGCACAAAGTCACTCGTTGGGTTCGCCATAATTAAAAAGATTGCAATCGCAAAAGAAATTCCCGCAATGAGTGAATTTAAAAGCTTGTTGTGCATAAATTTACGGCGAATAAAAAGATAAAATGATGTAATCGAAATAATTACGAAAGCATCAATAGTGATATTGAGTGAAATGTGCATTAAGTCATTAATTAAGAAGTTAAGCATTTTTTGTCCTTTAATAAAACTTGTTTTATTGTACCATATTATGAGCGTAAAATCTTTTTAAGATCGTACGGGTCAATGAAATAAGTTAGTTCTGCTTCATAAAGAAGCGGTTTTGCGAGCCGCTTATTTTTCCGGACTCCGTAACCCTTAGCGTGCATAATGGCTAAGTAATAAAGACTTTTCCCAAGCTTTTTGCTCTTGTTAAAGTACGTATAAGCACTTAAGTATTCTTTTTGATAAAAGTTATAAAGGCCAAGTTCGAGCGCTGCTTCTGGGTAAGTTGCGGTGGCGATTTTTAAGTAATGCTCAGCGTGCTCATAGTTTTGCGCGTACGTTTCGCCATGGAGAAAGTTTTTCCCGACTAAAAAGGCAGCGTAATGATCACCTTCGTCAGCTAACTTGCGTAAATTGCCGTAAAAGATTAATTCTTTGCTAACTTCTTCATTATCACGATAAAATCGTTTGTTCGAGCGACTAATTTTAATGTTGTTATAAATGAGCCCAAACGGGACGTAAAGTAAGTTCAGCGCGACATAAAAAAGGAAAAGCAGCGGGTAAAAAATCATCACCAGTTTAAAAGGCGCACCACTAACATACTCTTTTGCCGGTAAATAAAGCGGATTAAAAAGAAAACCAAGTCGTAAGAAGATTCGGTCACTTTGCCGTAAAAGCGGGAATTCACTCCGCATCGCGCACGATGGACACTTCTTTCCCACATAAAGGCGTTTGCCAAAAAAGGGCCATTCGTTTTTAATGACGCTGTTGCAATACGCACAAGTTAATGTTCTTTTTTGAAAATTTAGTTGCTTCATTGTCTCTTACTTTTATAATAACATTATTAATGTTAAAGCAAAATAAATCGATAAAATCTCATGTTTTAAACGGGGAAAAATAAAAAAGCGTCATTGTAAACGCTTTCTTACTTGTAACACCTTGTACTATCGCTAATATCTAGTATAGTAAAGACACTACTTAATTTACCTTCTTTTCTTCCCTAGGGCGTCCTAGGGTTTTTTTTATTCTTCTTCGCGCTTCTTAAGTGTCGCCACCACATCAATTTTATTTTGTTCGTCAAGCACTAAGTCACTCCGGACTGGTCCTTGCCAAATTTGCTTATCGCGGTACCACTCTTCGAGAAATTTTCGCCGTGGCTTTGCGACCTTTGGGAGTAAATTCATAATCTGCTTAAAGCGAACCGGTGTGTAGTTCGTGTGCTCGATACAATAATTAAAATGCTCTTCACTTTCGAGAAACACGTAATGCGTATGACCGTGAATATTGATCACTCCTGGTTCAACGGGAATTGGTTCGTGGCTTAAAACAATTCGTTTCGTAATAAAAAGCGGGTGATCATAAACTTCCGCAAATAGTTTCTGATAAAACGACTTAGCGTACTCATCATGATTACCAAGAATTAAGATTTTATAGCCGTTTAAACGCGGAATATACTTTTCAAGGGCATCTTTACGGCCTAAGTCACCAAGAAAAATGACGACGGCGTTTTTAGCGACAATTTTGTTATAATTCGTAATAACCTGCTCAATATACGCTTCTTTTGTTAAGAAATCGCGAAAATAAACTAGATTAAAAAGTCCTTCATCGCCAAAATGCAAGTCGCCAACAACAAAAGATACTTCTTTATATTTATAAAGCATAATTATGTAACCACAGTTATTTTACTATTTAGGGCACTTGTAACGCAACCAAAAGCAAAGTGCATTATTCGACTTTAATTAAAACAGTATCGCCGTCACTACTTTTAATGTTAACGAGTTCACCGACAACACCCGAGTTCACTAAATCAATGATCGCATCGATATCGATGTTATATTCGTCAAAATTAACATTAAACTTATTCCCTTTTAGTAAGTTAACGAATTCAAGCGGTAAATTAATCCGCACATTGTCACCTTCTTTGGAATCAATTAAGACAACAACATTTTTCAAAGCATGTTTCGTTACGGTCGTGCTAGGTGTGTCATCAATTGCTTTAAGTAACTGTTCTGCTTCAACCGCGTTAATCGTACCCGCAGCAAGCATTTCTAAAATTTTCATCCTTTGTTCTTTCATCTTTCTCTTTCTCTACTTTTTAATTTTTTCAAGTGCCGCGGCTACTGATAAGTCGCCGCTTTTAACTAAGTCTAGTACTTCGCTGACATTTGTCTCTGCTTCAGCGCTAACGTTATAACCAAGAGCGCTAATCGTTTCGTCAAGCATTTTTTTGACCGTTGGGTAACTAAGATTAAGTTCTTTTTCAATTAATTTAATGTTACCGCGGTTTTTTACAAATATTTCGATAAAGTACAGTTTCTCTTCATCTAAATAATTAAATTTTGAAAACATAAAATTGCCTTCAATTGTTGTTTTGCAGTTGGCACAGCTGAGTTTTGTAATTGTCATACCGTGACTACAGACGGGACAAACGGTTAAAGCTTTGTTCTGGTGCATTATTTTCTCCTTTAAATTGTTTTAATCTTAACTTTAACGCCATCTTGTGACGTTATATCAATATAACTACCTTTGTAAAGTGGTAGCGCGAGTAAATCTTTGTAACTTACGTTAATATCTTTGCTAATTACGCGCTCACTTGTACGGAATACTAATTTTAAGAAGCGGAGTGAAACGGGCAAGAAAAAAAGCACACGCAGAAAGTTAGTGACCCGTCTTTCTTCCTTAATCTTAATTCGTAACGAAATAAAGCGGGCTAACTTCTTCTTCGGTACAGGGTAAAGTTTGCAGTACGCCTTTTCGCGCGTAATTCGCCCTTTCTCAACCTTTTTAGTGTTTTAATCGTTCGACTTTTCATAGCGGTCCCTTAATTTTCTTAAGTTATACCTTAATTATAGTTAAAATTTTCAATATGTCAATTAAAATTATTAATAAATTACAAATAAAAGCTTAATTTAATCAAGAATTTCCTAAATTTCTAGCTTCCACCACGCTTAAAGTGACTAATAACTAACAATAAACACTCTTACTTGTGCGTAATAAATATGCTACAATAATATTAATTAGAGAGAAGAAAAAAAGACGAAAAGAGAAAAAAATAATGAAGAAACAAAAAGGTTTTATAGCTTTAATGATAACGGTTATTGTTGTTTTCATTTTAAGTGTTGTTAGTTTAATCTTTGCGACATGGCTTGAAGATCATGTTGCAGTTGTCGGGATTAGGATTGCTGTTCTCATCGTCACTTTCGCCGCGTTTGGTGCAAGTGCGATATTTAGTATGATGGTTTACAAGCATAACTTAACCGTCAGCAAGGTTAACGATGACAACAATAAACGGAGTGAACTATTCCGTGAATTACAATTCGTTTCAAGTAACTATTCAATTATTGAATTTAATGACCGCATGCTTATTTATCACGAATCAAGCTGGTATACACCAAAGTACTACAACAAAGATCTGCCAAGCTTTCATTTAGTTGACAGGGAACTTGATCCGGACAAAGAACTGGCGTTTTACACAGTACGAATTCCCTTTAAACTCGTCGAAGGGAAAACACCGGGTAGAATTGAATTAACACGGTTAAAATTTGAAAAAGGGAAAGAAGCGTTTAACTTCGTCCCAATGGAACACGAAAAAACAACGAAAACATACATTCTTTTTAACGAACAAACAAAGCGTGACAATATGATTATTAATATCGTCTTTAATAAATCAAGCAACTTCTTTAATGAAGAACTTAATAAATTTACAAAAATTAAAATTGCGCTCAATGTTTCGAGTATTCTCGGCGTCTCAATTAGCGGCACGAGTGAACTTTATTTCACAAACCCAACACAGACCGAAGGCCAAGGCTTACATACGTATAAAATTAACACTTCAAACTTCATTCTCACAAGTTTACCGTACTTAGATGACGAACTTCTTGAAGCTACCGCAACGATTAATAAAGATATGTTTCAAGACCGCTAAAAAAAAACGCTACATTATGTAGCATTTTCTGGCGTCCCGGGAGCGACTCGAACGCCCAACTCACAGCTTCGAAGGCTGTTGCTCTATCCAATTGAACTACCGGGACATAACGTTATTTTATCATTAATTAAAAATTTTGCAGTAATTAACCTTAGGAACTGTTTTAAATAACTCGTTTCCTCACAAAAATGTTGATTAGTAAGAAAAACGGTAAAAGGAGATAAGCAAAAAAACCGTTATAAAGTTCTGTTCCAAGTTTCGAATTTTTATTCCGTTTTAGGCGGAAGCGATTAACAAAGTTCGTTAAATTGATCCCGTTTGCGTTACCAAACATAATAATCTGGATTGTCCCAATAATTCCCGCGACTTCTTGCGCTGAATAGTAACGACGGAGTTCTGTTAATGTTTCCCCGTCATAGTTGCCAAGCGTATCCGCGTAATGCTCGGCGAAAAGCAAGGCATGCGCTTCTTTTTCGTCTAGATTACGGAAATTATCACTAAAAAGCGCATCTAGCTCTTCTTTTGTCGCTCCTTCTTTTAAAAGTGCTTGTGTGTGGACATAACTACAAACACGGCAACTATTAACTTCGCTTACGGCAAGCATAATTTGTTTTTGCAGTGATTTACTAATTAACTTCCGTTCTTTACGGAGTTTTATAATGGCATGTGCAGTACGAAAAGAGATGCGGTTAAACTGTTTAACTGTAAAATAGCGTGGTTCTTTTTGCACCGTTACTTGCTCCTTTTTAATTGTAGCATTAAAGAGCTGATAACCGTACGCTTTTTTTATAACGTTAATTTAAAGTAAATTTAGTCAAACTTAAAAACAACTCGCTTGCCACTTTGTTGCCAGGTCTCGACGAGCTCGTGATATTTCTTAATCATTTTGTAGTCTAAAATCTCAATATCGTCACTTAAAAAGTGGCCTTTCGCAAAATATTTATTCATAAATAGTGCCGCGTTATCCAAGGCTTCAAGCGGTTCTTTACTTAACACAAAACCTAATATTTGTTTACCGTTCGTATAAAAGTCCCACGGATCAAACTTCGTGTCACGTGGTTTCGTTATCATCAGTAATTTACCGTTATTATTTAAGAGTTTAACGTTATCATTTAAACTATTTTGCCCGGAAGTATCGATTAAAAGATCAAATTTAGTTGTGTATTCAGGATTTTTATAATCAAGACACATCGCACCAAGTTTGGTTAAGCGCGGAAAGTCACGGGGATGCGCAGTTGCGGAGATGTTTAAATTTAAGATTTTCGCTACTTCAATTAACTTCGTACCAACAAGTCCAGCCCCACCTTGAATTAAGATGCTACTCTTTGCTTTCGGCGTTACTAAACGCGTTAAAAGTAAGACGGCAGTCGTCAAGGCATGAAGCGTACTAACTGCTTGATACGGATCAACGTTTGGCGGTAACAAATATAACCGTTCTTCGTTAATTGCTAAGTAACTCGCACTCGCACCGTTACGGTTTTCGTAACCAAGCGAATTACTCCAGACGATGTCACCTTTGTTAAACGCGCTATTATTTGCGTCGATTACAATACCGACGACATCTCTTCCAAGTAAAAATGGCATC
>DASRNI010000017.1:0-23560 GCA_035647455.1 Bacilli bacterium
ACTGTCGCCCCATTTTTTGAACAACTAACGGAGAAGTTTATTAAACTTATTGTCAAACTAAATCTTGATTCGCTATGTGAAAGCACGACTTAAACGGCAGTTAACAAGCTTTTAATCGCGGTCTTAACGCATTTTACTAAACACGATGACTTATAGTTAAAGTTGCAAAAGTGCTTTATTTTACTTACGATGAAGAAAGTAAAGGAGAACAAACTATGTTTAAAAAATTAACGCCCTTAATCTTTACGTTTCTTTTTATTGCAAGCTGTTCGGGCAAAGAAAGTAGTACGAGTAATGTTTCTTCTTTTGAAGAGTCACTTTCATCAATTAGTGCGATCGTTAGCTCAAGTCTAAACGAAGAACCAATAGTTTCTAGTTCAGTAAAAGAAGAAGTTGATCAATTTGCTGGGCTTTCTCCTAATGCCCGTAAAGTCGCCGAGTACTTGAAAAACAATGAAAGTTGCGACGAGAAAAGTTATTTTAAAGTAACTGCACGTTACTTTCCTGGCGGGGTGACAATGATTAATATGTTTGCGTATCATTATGATGATCAACTGTTTGCGACTTACGGCGAACTGATTGATACGGAAGATGACGTCCAGGCCAACGGTTACGTGATCTTTGAATGGGGTCGCTTTTTAAAAGGCTACTTTGGCGGCAACTACCAAAGTGGTGATTTATACGTCGAAGATATTCAGTTTTATGAAATGTACGGAAGTGGGATAAATTTAACGGACTGGAGTAAAGCAGTTTACGGTGAAACTAACTTTCCAAACCCAGAAACAAGTGCGCACATGGAAGCCGGTTTCGACTTAGCGTTTATGTGTCTTCAAGATGGGATTGAGTACGGTGAAGAATTTTTAAATACAGCGTTTAGTCCAAAACTTTCTTTAATTTAAACAAGCCCACAATTAATTACAAAATAGGACAAAACAATAATTTGTTTTCCTTTTAATTAAGTAAAAAAACTATTTATTTACTAGAAAAGAGCACGTTTTAAGCGTGTAAATCAAAAATGACGAGTTTTACAATAGTAAAAATGATAAAATAATTTTAACAATGTCTAATAGCAAAATAAGTAGTGTAATTGCCAAAGGGATTAAACAAGCAAAGTGGATCACGATTGAATACAGTAACCGCCAAGGCGAAATAACTTATTACTGGATTGCGATTCATGATATTTTAATTTCAAAAAAACAGTTAGTTGTTGATGCTTTTAATGTGACAAAAATGAATCAAGATAGTGACGGCATTCTCGCGGGAGTTCCAATCGATTTTGAGCGAATTCAAAGTGCTGCCTTACTACCGCAGACAAGTTATAAACAAAATGAAAAATTAATTGAAAAAGTTGAATTACATCTTGAGCAACTCGCGTGGCTCAAGTACGACGAATTTAATGATGAAATTCTTGATTACATTGAACTTTGTGTTAAGCATGAAGAAGTAAGCTACCAAGATGAAACAATTATGCTTGAAGGTGTTGACCATGAAGCATTAATGAGTTTTAAAGAACAAACTAAATTCCCCTTAACTTTAATTCAAAGTGCAACCTTAATTAGCGGAATCGAATATTTAAGTAATCTCGAAGAAAAGCGGAAGTATTATGAAGTAACTTTAGCGCTTAATATGCTAAGTATTAATACAAAGCGCGGACTTTTCGTTGTTGCCTATAAAGAAGCAACATTTGATCCAGTTGGACGAACATTAGTACTTGGGGAAGATATTATTTTTAATTACAACTTTAAAGATAAAGGCGCTGAAAAACCATTTGCGAATTTACGTAACTATCTCGATATTGAAACGGATTATTTTACGGAGTTATATTTAGAAGATGCTAAAGCCGCTACGGATCTTTTAATGACAGAAGTTGCTAAATACGGGGAAAGTGTTGATGACTTACCGCATTTTATGAACTTAGTGCGCCGTTATGACAACGTTATTGCCGAAGAACTTTCAGCAATTAAACACCGGAAAGCGCTTGGAACATTAAATGTGCCACTTGAAGCGTTCTTTGGCAACATGAGTACGAAACTTTTACGCAGAAGTCGCGCGGTCGATGTGATGTTACTTGATGAAAAAGCTAATATTGATCAGCTTCGTGTTATTTATAATGCGCTTGTTCAGCCAATCACATATGTCCAAGGACCACCAGGAACAGGAAAAACACAAACGATTATTAATATTTTGATTTCTGCCTTTTTTAATAAACAAACAGTATTAGTTAGCACAAACAACAATAAACCAATTGATGATATTTATATGAAAATGACTTCAATTAAAGCACCTGACTATAACACTAATATTCCGTTACCAATCTTACGTCTCGGGAATAAAGAACGTGTTCTTGAAGCTCTTGATAATATGCAAGCATTAATTAAATGGAGCGAATATTACGATGTCCATGAAGAAAAGCTTGCACGCCACTTGCTCCACAATAAAGATAAAGCCCGGGAAATCAACCGCTTGTTAAGTGATTACCAAGATCGGATTGAACTGCTCGAAAACATTGAGACAATGGAGAAGTTTTTGAAAACTGATGACTTAACTTTAAGCACAAGAGTGCAAATTTTAATTAGTGAAAATAAAGAAAGACTTGCTAAAATCCCGTATGTTTATGAAGACGAAATTCATGCGATGCTTAAAAAAGCTGATGCGACGTTTTTCACTTGGCTCTTTTTTACATCAGTTAAACATATTAAGCGGCTCAAAGAGCCGAAATACGAAAAGCTCCATGAAATACTTAAAGCTGAAGACGAAGATGAAAAATTCAAAGCTTTTAATAACTTTACCGCTAACGCCGAAAACTTAAAACTATTACAGCGCGTTTTCCCGCTTATCTTAACAACAAATCAAAGTGCGTACCGCCTTGGACCACAAGGTGAAAATTTTGATCTTACTATTATTGATGAAGCCGGACAAAGTTCCATTGGTTACGCTTTATATCCAATGAGTCGAGCTAAAAGACTCTTACTTGTAGGTGATAATAATCAGCTTCGTCCTGTCGTTACTGTTCCACCTGAAACGAATAATGCTCTATTTAGTAAGTATTACATTGCCGAAGCATATAATTACGTCACGAACTCAATTTTAAGAACAATGCAGAAACTTGATAATATTTCGAAAACAGTCATTTTGCGTTACCATTACCGTTCGCGCAAACAAATTGTCGAATTTAGTAATCGAAAATATTATGGTGGTAAGTTAAAATTTATGCGGACTGATGAAAGTCCCAAGGCATTAACTTTTATTGATATTGATAACAGTCCAACGAACCGGCCGATTGATAATAACTACAACGAAAAGGAAATTGCTGCAATTATTGCGCATATTAAAAGTAACAAAGCTCAAAATGTTGGTGTCATTACACCATTTGTCAATCAAGCAGCGTATTTAAAAGATTCATTAGTGCAAGCAGGCTTAAGTAATGTTGAAGTTGGTACAGTGCATAAGTTCCAAGGTGATGAAAAGAACGTCATTTACTTTTCAACCTCAATTTCCAAGCACACTAGTGACGGTGCATTTGAATGGGTTAAGGATAATGATGAATTAATTAATGTCGCCTTAACTAGAGCACGTGACCGTTTTGTCCTTGTTACTGACTATAAAGATATTAAACGCCGATCAGACGTAAATAATAACTTAATCGAATTATTAGAATACGTTAAAAGTAACGGTTTAACTGTTGAAGACTTAACGACCGATGAAGATTTTGCCCGCCGTAAACATTTAAAATCAAAACGTGAAGAAGAATTACTGCAAACGATTACACAAGTCTTATCAATGGGGAACTACCGTTATCAAGTCGAAACGCACGTTAAAGTTTCTTCAATTTTAGATCTTTATACAACACCGGAAAAGTTTAACTATGGCTTAAAAGCCGAGTTTGACTTCGTGATCTTTAAAGTTGTACGTAACCAAAAAACACCAGTGCTCGTGATTGAACTTGATGGCCCTGAACATACAGCGGTTAAAAGACGGCGATATAACGATAAGCTAAAAGAAAAAATATGTGCTGATAATAATATTATTATCCGAAGAATCCCGAATGATTATTCCCGTCGTTATTTGTTCGTTAAAGAGTTCTTAAAGTCTGTCTTAACATAGAATAAGTGCAATTTAATTGTAAAAAGTAACTGTTCTTTTATTTTCTTAATTTATTAGTTATAATAAATAAGCGTTGAAGAGGCGTAGTAATGCGCAAAGTTTATGATCTAGCGAGTAGTGAAAAGGTGGAAGCACTATGAGTAAACAGCATGAATTCACCTTGGAGCAGGTTGATGACCCGTTGACGACGTTACCGTCATAATTAAGTGGCAAATAGGATGGTACCACGGCGCAAGTCGTTCCTAAAGGGGACGCTTTTTTATTAAAAGGGGGAAAGTTATGAGTCAAGATTTAGATAAACTTAAACAAGAAGCAATCGCCGCAATTGAAAGTGCGAGTGATTTAGGTGTCTTAAAGAAACTTCATCAAGAATATTTAGCAAGGCGCGGCCTTGTCATGAGCTTGATGGCGAAGCTACGCGAATTACCAAACGAAGAAAAGCGTGCTTTTGGCCAAAAGGTGAATGAACTTAAAGTAATGCTGCAAGATGCCTTTAGCGAAAAAGAAGAAGTTTTAGGCGAACAAGCATTAATAGATAAGCTTGAAACAGAAAAGCTTGACTTAACATTGCCTGGTAAAAAAATAACTCCCGCGCCAATGCATCCTTTTCAAATAATTAAAGACGAAATGATTACAATCTTTTTAGGGATGGGTTATAACGTTGTTGAAGGGACGGAAGTTGAAGAAGATTTATTTAACTTTACACTGTTAAATATTCCCGAAAACCACCCCGCGCGCGATATGCAAGATACGTTTTATATAAGTGACACACTGCTTTTACGCACGCACACAAGTCCAAGCCAAGCGCGAGTCATGAACGAAAACCCGGGTGCACCAGTCAAAATGATTAGTCCTGGTAAAGTTTATCGCCGTGACGAAGACGATAATACGCATAGTCATCAGTTTGGCCAAATTGAAGGACTTGTGATTGATAAAGATATTAATCTAGGTCACTTACAAGCAACACTTAATTTATTTGTACAAAAGATGTTTAGTAAAACTGCCAAAGTGCGTTTCCGTAGTAGTTACTTCCCATTTACCGAACCAAGTGTTGAAGTTGATGTAAGCTGCCACCATTGCGGTGGTAAAGGCTGTCCAACTTGTAAACAAACCGGTTACATTGAAATTCTTGGCGCAGGAATTGTTAATCCGCAAGTTTTAGAACTAAACGGCTATGATCCCGCTCTTTATAGCGGCTTTGCCTTTGGCATCGGGATTGAACGCGTGGCAATGCTACGATACGGCATCGATGACATTCGCCGCTTTTATCAAAATGACTTACGGTTCCTAAATTCATTTCCGCGGGAGGGTAAATAAATGTTAGTATCAAGACGTCTCTTAGAAAAGTATGTTGACTTATCGAAGATTACCGACGAAGAAATTAGTAATAAACTTACTTTCGCCGGGATTGAAGTTGAACAATATTTCGCGCTCAGTAACGCAACTAATTTAGTGATTGGTGAAGTAGTTACAAGTGAAAAAATTAAAGACGCGGATAACTTAAGTTTATGTAGTGTCACGGTTAAAGCGGGTAAAAAGCCGTTAAGTATTGTTTGTGGCGCACCAAACGTTGCGGCTGGTCAAAAAGTTATTGTCGCCCAAGTCGGTGCATTGCTCGGTGACTTTAAAATTAAAAAAGCAACAATTAAAGGTGTACCTAGTGAAGGGATGATCTGTAGTTTAAGTGAACTTGGTGTCCCTGACTTACTCTTAAGCGAAGAAAGTAAAGCGGGGATTCACGTTTTACCAAGTGACGCAGTTGTTGGCAACACTGATGTTTTAAACTATTTAGGTTTAGAAGATACACTTTTTGATGTCCGCCCGTTACCAAACAGGAGTGACGTTTATAGTGTGATTAATTTAGCGCGTGAACTTAGCGCGCTCTTTGAGCGGCCGTTCCTTTGGGATAGAAGCGATGTAACGCGCGACTTTAAAACAAAACTTAAACTAAGTGTTACTGCGCAAGATACCCCAGCTTTTACACTAACCGAAATTAAAAACATTACGGTAACAGAAAGCCCCGCGTGGCTCAAAGATCTTCTTTTAAAACATGAAATGCGCCCAATTAACACCGTAGTGGACGTTGCTAACTATGTGATGCTTTTAACGGGCAGACCACTCCATATGTACGATTTAGATAAAGTGAAAAGTAAAACATTTGTCGTAGAAGACAACTTAAACACGAAGTTTATGGGACTAGACGAAACCGAGTACGAAGTAAAAGCAGGTGACCAAGTAATTACCGTTAATAACGAAGTTGCGTGTCTTGGTGGTGTTCTTGGTGCACTTGATAGTGCTGTTACACTTGGCTCAACAAATATTGCGATGGAAGTTGCCGTGTTTAATCAAACAGTAATTCGTAAAACAAGTCAGCGCCTTAGTTTACTAAGTGACGCAAGTCTCCGCTTTAGTCGCGGCATTAACTTTAGTGCGACAAGTGATGCGGTTACTCTTGCTTTAACGTTAATCAAAGAACTTCACCAAACGGCGAAAGTTAGTGATACAGTAAGTGTGACACTTTCGACACCAGAAGAACAGAAGATCGTTTATAATCCAGAACTCATTAATAAGCTCCTTGGCACAGCATTTAGTGATGCGGAAATTAAAGCAACGTTAGCACGCCTTAATATCTTTGTAACAAAAGATAACACGGTTAAGTATCCACCTTATCGCCGTGACTTATTTACAAACGCTGACTTAGCGGAAGAAGTAATTCGCTTAAAAGGCTTTAGCTTTATTAATGAAGAGCTCCCCGCGCTTGCCGCTAGTGTTGGCAGTCTTACTCCGTACCAAGCACGACGTAAAGAGTTACGTAGTTACTTACGGAACTCGGGGCTATATGAAGTTTTAACGTATACGTTAGTTAGTAAAAAAGAAGCCGAAACGTTTACGACACTTCACAAACATAAGCTTTTAAAACTAAGGCACCCGATGACGCCGGTTCATGAATATTTACGTGGACATATTCTGCCCAGTTTACTCAATACGGTTAATTACAATACAAGTCGGCAAAATAGTGACTTCGGGCTTTTTGAAATAAGCGAAATTACCGCAGAAAACTATCACGCTGAACATTTAGCGATTGCGCTTGTTGGTCAAAAAAGTCTCCAAGAACAACTCGTTAAAACAAAGTACGACTTTTATGACATGAAAGGTTACGTCGAAAGTATCTTTACGCTCTTCGGAGTTAAGAGTAACCGCGTGAAGTTTGTCGCGGCACAAAATTATCCGGAATTTCATCCGTACCAAACCGCAGAAATAATTGTGCAAGGTAAATTAGTGGGCGTACTCGGTGTCGCCCATCCTAACATTACAAAAGCACTTAACATATCGACGAGCTTAGTGCTGCTTGAGTTAAACTTAACTGAAGTACTAAGTCTACAAGTTGGCCAAGCTAAAATGGAAAAAGTTTCGCGCTATCCAAGCGTAACGCGTGACGTCGCTTTTGTGGTCGGTGAAGAAGTCACAACCGAAGCAATCATTACAACATTAAAGCGTGGTGCTGGTAAACTTGTTCAAGATATTGTGCTTTTTGATGTTTTTAAAAGTCCCGCTTTAGGACACGGTAAAAAGAGCGTAGCGCTTGGCATTAAACTCCAGGCCCAGGACGCAACACTTCGTGAAGAAGAAATTAACGAAGTAATTAAACAAATTATTCAAACGGCAACGACAAAACTCGGGGCCGAACTACGAGGTTAAAATGATTATAGATTTACGCGATGTTCGTGATGGTGAAGTAACTCTTACGGAAACACTTACAATAAAAACGTTTCCAAAAGAAGCCCATTACTCTTTAAAAGCAATTGAAAAGTTTACGCTTGCAGCAACTTTAGTTCCCGAGCACGATAGTGTTGGTGTATATTTAAAAGCGGAAGTTCCCGTAATGCTTGAATGCGCTTATACATTAAAGCACTTTAAGAGCACGGTTACACTAGACGAATACATTTGTTTTACAACAACTGCTAACGACGAAGAAGAAGAGCTCGATGACTGTTATTATGAAAAAGGACCACACGTTGATTTAACAGCGTACGTCTTTATTTTACTCCTTAGTGCGATCCCGCTTAAAGTCGTCGCGCCAGGCGCTAAACTACCGGACGACGTCTTAACCGAAGAAGAGCATTCAAAGAGCGGCACGAACCGTCCGTTTGCCGGTGATCCAAAGTTAGATGCACTTTACGACGAACTTGACGACTAAAACTTAAAAAGAAAACAGTAATAAAACATTCATAAAATCAGCGAAAACACATCGCTGGTTTTTATTTATGGAAATAAGAGCATTTTTTGTTTACAAATCAATAAACTTTGTTTATAATGAGTATATCAAGAAGTGGGAGAAAGTGGGAGATGAAGTTTTACGGGACATACAGCCATAACTTAGACAACAAAGGTCGCCTTGTCGTACCGGCTCGTTTTCGTGAAGCTCTCAAAGAAGAAGCAATACTTTATTTAATGCACGGTTTTGATGGCGCGTTAAGCGTTTACCCGAAAATCGCTTTTGAAAAAGAAGTCGCTTTTATTGAAAGTTTAAATTATCGTAACGCGGAAGCAAGAACGTACGCCCGGATTGTGCTTTCAAGCATTGAACCGCTCCCCGTTGATGCGGCTGGTCGCGTTACAATTCCGGCAAAGATTCTTAAAAAATATAATATCGGTGCCGCCGTGACTGTTATTGGTGTTGGCACACATTTAGAAATCTGGGATGAAGCGCATTATGAACTTTATCAAGCAGAAAAACTACCAAGCTTTGAAAGCGTCGCAAGTAAGTTAGGAGAAAAAGATGAGTAAGCATGTTCCCGTCTTAATTAACGAAGTCTTAAGTCTTCTTGACTTCCAAGAAGATGATGTATTTGTTGACTTAACAATTGGCCGCGCTGGTCATAGCACGGAAGCACTTAAACTAATTAAAACTGGTTTTCTTTATGGCTTTGATCAAGACGAAACAGCAATCATTTATAGCGCAGCGAAACTGCAACTTGGCGGACAAAACTTTAAGCTTTTTCATAGTAACTTCGTTGAAGTGGAAAACAAGCTCGCCGAAATCGGGGTCACGAAGGTTGATAAAATCTTGCTTGACTTAGGTGTCAGTAGCCCGCAGTTTGACGAAGCAAACCGCGGCTTTAGTTACCGCTTTGATGGCCCACTTGATATGCGGATGGATCAAAATTCACTCGGCCTTACTGCACGTGACATCGTTAACAAATGGCCGCTTGCCGACTTAACGAAATTATTTTATAGCTACGCTGAGCATCCCGAAAGTCGCCGTGTTGCTGAAGGGATCGTTAGAGCGCGCGAAGAAAAGTATATTGCGTCAACGTTTCAACTTGTGGAAATTATTAAAAGTAGCTTAAGCCACCACGCATTACGCAAAAAAGGTCATCCGGCGAAACAGTTTTTTCAAGCACTACGGATTGCCGTTAATGATGAACTTAATAACTTAGAACGCGTCCTTGAAAGTGCGTTAAAACTACTCGCCCCAAATGGTCGACTTGCTGTGATAAGTTTTCATAGCTTAGAAGACCGGATCGTTAAAAATATCTTTAAAGAAAAGAGTACGAAAGCAAAAGGTCACCCGGCGATTCCTGATCGCGACTTACCGGATGCTCCGTTTACATTAATTACTAGAAAAGTCGTCTTACCAACGGAAGACGAAGTACAAGCTAACCCGCGCAGTCAAAGCGCAAAACTACGGGTCATTATGAGGAGGGAATAATCATGAAGGACAAATTAATTAAAACAAACCGCAAAAAGGCGTACTACAAAATGCGCAAAGTAGCATTCGTGATGAGCTTTTTACTAATCGTTGGTACGAGCTTCGTCGTGCCATATCGCTATGTCGCCGAAGCGGTTAAAGCGATGAATACGGAAGAAACAAGTGAAGTTCATGAAAACGAAGTTGAACTTGAAGAAGGAAGTGAAAACTTCGAGAGCTAACATTATAACCGTTAGTCGTTGTAACTTTTTTGTAACTATTGTAAAATAGTTAAAGAAAGTAGTTATAAACAATGGAAAAAGCAATTAACACACTCGAAATATCTTCTAGTGCGGTGAAACTCGTTGTTGGCTTCGTAAATGACGGGACACCGTACGTTTTATATGCCAATAAAGTTGTGCTTGAAAATGCGCTGGAAGACTTTTTTGTCGCCGAAAACGAAAATATTATTAATGCGATTAAAACATTAATCAGCGATGCCGAACAAATTTTAAATACGGAAATAACCGAAGTTATTTTAGCCCTCCCGGCCGCAGAACTTGGTGTTTTTAGTGCAAAACGAACAACAAATACACTGGCGAGTAAAATTGAGCAAACGGATATTAAAAATATTTTAACGTTAATGCGCAAAAGTAAAGTGCAGCCTGATCAAACGATTGTGAGCATTTTACCGCAGCTTTATATTACGGAAAACGGTAAAGAATCAACGACGTTACCGTATAACGAAGTAAGTAATACACTTACGGTTAATGCTTATATTCATGTTTTACCAATTTGGATTTATACAACATACATTGATATTGTCCAAAAAGCGGGGATTAAAGTCACCAAAGTTTATGTTGATAAACATGCTTTAACTGAACTTATTGATCATCCAAGTTACGGCACCGCAAGTTACTTCCTTGTTGATATCGGGGCGAAAATGACGTCAATTAGTTACGTTTCGAACCATAACTTATTTTTTAACCGGTACATCGCGCTTGGTGGGCAAGATTTAACTGATCACTTGGCCCTTAAGTTTGGTCTAGAACGCTTTGAAGCCGAAGAGCTTAAAGTCAAGTACGGACTAGACACGAAAAATATTAATGTCAATATTAGTCTTGCCGAAGGGGTAAGTAGTGATGGTCAACTTGTTGACGTTAACTTAGATAACTTATACTTCGAAACAAAACAATTTTTAACTGATCTCTTAAAAAGAGTGAATGACGAAATTGAAATTATGATTGAAACACAAAAAATTAGTAATGCGTATCAGCACCCGCTGATTTTTATCGGTGGTGGTGCTAGGCTTTATAAGCTTGAAGACTTGATCCGCGAAATAAAAAGTTTCCCGGCAAAATTTATATTTAAACAAACAGCCTTTGGGGCCCGCGACTTAACGTATGCGGTGAACTTAGGCTTAATTAAAGCATATAGCAAATACATTAAAGACATAGGAGATGAGCGCAGCAGTTTTGGCGCGCTAACAAGGAGTTAACATGAACAATTTAGATAATTTTGAACCAGTCGCAAAGATCGTTGTCGTTGGTGTTGGTGGCGCGGGTAATAACGCGGTCAACCGGATGATTGATGAACAAATTGATAGTGTTACTTTTTGGGTCGCGAATACAGATAAACAAGCGCTTTCGACAAGCAAAGCACGAAACCGCATCGTTCTTGGTGAAGATTTCACAAACGGCCTTGGTGCAGGTGGTGACCCGGCAGTTGGGAAACGCGCAGCAGAACATAGCGCAGAAGAGCTTGAAGAAATTGTTAAAGGGGCTAACTTAGTTTTTATCGCGGCCGGAATGGGTGGCGGAACCGGGACTGGTGCGGCACCTGTCGTCGCGGAGATTGCGAAGCAAGCCGGTGCCTTAACGATTGCGATTGTGACGCGTCCCTTTACGTTTGAAGGTAAACAACGGATCGCGAATAGTGTTGAAGGATTAAACAATTTAAAAGGCATTGTTGATAGCATTATTGTTGTCAGTAACGATAAACTTTTAATGGTAAGTGGGAACTTACCGGTTGGTAAAGCGTTTGCGGAAAGCGATAAAGTGCTCGCGCAAAGTGTGAAAACAGTCGTTGACTTAATTTTAGTGCCGGCTGTCATTAATCTTGACTTTGCTGATGTTAAAAATACACTGCTTGATAGCGGAATCGCGCTCATTGGTTTCGGTCAAGGGAGCGGGAAAAATAAAGCACGTGACGCGGCCCAAGCGGCAATTAATAGTCCGTTACTTGAAGCAAGTCTCCAAGGCGCACGGAAAGCAATTGTCAGTGTAACCTGCGGGACTAACGTTTCGCTTTACGAAGCGCAAGAAACAGTGAACTCCATTATTGAAACAAGTGGCAGTAATGTTGATGTGAAATTTGGTGTTGCCCTAAACGACTTACTTGAAGATGATATTATTGTGAGTATCATTGCAAGCGACTTTGAAGAAGAGTACGACTTCACAAGGCCTGGCCCCACACAGCCACCAATTGCATTGCCGCAAGATTACGTCGCGCCAGATCACGAAGAAGACGACGATATTATTGATATCTTCCCCGACTTTTTACGGGAACAAGAAGACGAATTTCCAAATTGACATTTACATATACATAAATGTATAATAAATAAGAAATCGCTGACGAAGACACGATTTTATCCGTTAAAGTGCTTACATAGCGACTAGTGACGGTGCAAGACTAGAGGCATAGGGTAAAGTTATCACTTCCGAGAGTAATAGTGAATTTAGTAGCTATTAACGACACGCTCCCGTTACGAGCAAATGAAGCGCTAGTTCGTCTAGAAGTAGGGTGGTACCGCGCAGTTGCGTCCCTACATGACGAGCTTTTTTATTAAGGAGAACACTTATGAACTTAAAAGATACATTACTTATGCCCCGCACAACGTTTGAAATGCGCGGCAATTTAAATCGGAAAGAACCAACGTTTCTTGCGTACTGGGAAAAGATTAATTTATATAGCTTAATGCTCAAAAAAAACAAAGGGAAAACACCGTTTATTCTCCATGACGGGCCCCCGTACGCTAATGGCGACATCCATAGTGGCCATATGCTTAACCGCAACTTAAAAGATTTTGTGGTCCGGCTTAAAAATATGCAAGGCTACGATACGCCGTTTATTTTAGGCTGGGATACGCACGGGCTCCCGATTGAAAACGAAGTTACGAAAAAAGGTGTGGACCGTAAGAAAATGCCAACGAGTGAATTCCGTGCGCTTTGTTATGACTATGCTTTAACGCAAGTTGAACGGCAAAAAGAACAAATTAAGCGTCTTGGCATTATTGGTGACTATGATAACGCTTATTTAACTTTAACTAGTGACTTTGAAGCAACCGAACTTGAAGTTTTTAAAGCACTCGCCTTAAAAGGACTCATTTACCGCGGTAAAAAGCCGGTTCACTGGTCACCAAGTAGTGAAAGTGCACTTGCTGAAGCAGAAATTGAGTATGCAGATGTTGTAAGTCCAAGTGTTTACGTTCGTTTTAAAGTGACTAAAGGGACAAAAGAAGTTCCGGTTGGCAGTTACTTTGTGATTTGGACAACAACACCGTGGACACTTCCTGCTAACTTAGCAATTAGTGTGCATCCGCGCTTTACGTATGGGCTTTATAGTTCCCTATTTGGCGATCTCGTTATATTAACCGACTTAGCAGCAGAAGTTAGCAAAGCACTTGAAACAGCTTTAACACTTAAGCACGAAATAAAAGGACGCGACCTTGAAGGCATTGTGACAAAGAATCCGCTATTTGAGCGTGATAGTATCGTTATTTTAGGTGAACACGTCACAAGCGAGAGCGGGACTGGAAACGTCCATACGGCGCCTGGCCACGGGCTAGAAGACTTTGTTGTTGGCCAAAAGTACGGCTTAGAAACACTTTGTCCGGTTAATGAACGCGGTGTCTTTACGCATGAAGCTTTTAAATACGAAGGACTCTTTTACTTAAAAGCTAATGACGTTATCTTAAACGACTTACGCGAAAACGGCGCTTTAATTAAAGAAACAACCGTTAAGCATAGTTACCCGCATGACTGGCGGACGAATAAACCGCTGATTTTCCGAGCAACCCCGCAGTGGTTTATGTCGATTTCACCAATTCGAGAAAAACTGCTTGAATCTGTTAAAGATGTAACGTGGTACCCGAAATGGGGCGAACAACGAATTACGAATATGATTAAAGACCGCGCTGACTGGTGTATTAGTCGCCAACGCGTTTGGGGTGTACCAATTCCGGTAATTTATGCCGAAGACGGGACGCCGCTCCTTGAAGAACTTATTTTTGATCATATTATCAAGCTTGTCCGTGAGCACGGGACGAATATTTGGTTTACGAAAGAAGCAAGTGAACTTTTACCGCCCGGCTACACATCAAAACATTCACCGAATGGTAAGTACACAAAAGAAACGGATATTATGGACGTTTGGTTTGATAGTGGCTCAAGCGCGCTTCATGTCCATGAAAAGCATAACTTGCGCTTTCCTAGCGACTTATTTTTAGAAGGTAACGACCAGTATCGTGGTTGGTTTAATAGTTCCTTAACTTTAAGCATTGCCGCGACAAGTGAAGCACCCTATAAAAACGTCTTAACGCACGGTTTTGTCGTTGATGAAAAAGGCGAAAAAATGAGTAAATCAAAAGGTAACGTCCTTGATCCGCAAAAGTTAGCAAATGAATACGGTGCTGATGTGTTACGGCTTTGGACTGCGACAGTTGATTACCAAAGTGATGCCCGGCTTAGTAAAGAGCTACTCAAACAAACGAGCGAAATGTATCGCAAGATTCGCAATACTTTCCGCTTTATGCTCGGGAACTTACCCGCGATTAGTACAAAAGAAGAGCTTACTAAACTTCAAGAAGCACCTTTAACATTTATTGATGAATTAATGCTTAATGAACTTTATGCTTTAAGTAATGAAGTTGTTACGCTTTATAATAGTTTCAACTTTTTAAGTGCCGTTACAAAACTTACGAACTTTATGACAAACGACTTAAGTGCGTTTTATTTAGATATTACAAAAGATATTCTTTACTGTGAAAGCACTACGAGTCCGCGTCGTCAAGCGGTTGTACGGACACTTTACGAAGTAATCACGACGCTGCTTCCGCTTTATGCACCGATACTAGCGTTTACAAGTGAAGAAATATATGAACATTTAAATGTGCCTAACAAACTACAAAGTGTCCACTTGCTCGACTTCCCCCGTAAATTTGCAGTTAAGCAAGATAAACGGGAAATGTACAGTAATTTCCACATTTTGCGTGATGAAGTGCTCCGTTTACTCGAAGAAAAGCGGCAAAGCGGCGCAATTGGTAGTAGCCAAAAAGCTAATTTAACGCTCAAAAAAGATACGAGTCCATTAGGTGCAGAGCTAAGTCTTTTACCAACCGAAGAATTAGCGCGTCTCTTTATCGTGAGCAACGTAACACTGAGCACAGAAACAAAAGTAAGTGTAAGCACAAGCTTGAAGTGTGAACGCTGCTGGAATTATAAAGAAGATACAAAGCTTGTTAATGAAGTACAGTTATGCACGCGCTGTTTGGAGGTTTTAAATGAAAAGTAAAATCACCGCGTTTCTTAAAAAGGCTTTTCATAGTTATGTTTGGCTTGCTGGTCTTTTAATAGTGATTGATCAAATTACAAAGTACTTTGCGCTCACGAATAAATGGAATATTACAGTGATCCCAAATTTCTTTAGTTTAAACTATGTCCGGAATACCGGTGCAGCGTGGAGTATACTAAGCGGAAATATGACTCTTTTAGCCGTTATTAGTTTTATCGCAGGTGCGGCAATTATTTTTTACCGCATTTATAAGCGCAAAGAATTTAACACGTACTTAAAAATTATGTTCGCTCTCCTTTTAGCGGGAACATGGGGCAACTTTATTGATCGCGCTTTTTATAAGTTACTCACCGGTGAAGCAGGAGTCGTTGACTTTTTTGAGTTTTACTTAGGACCGTGGCTTGGATACTTTCCAACCTTTAACGTTGCAGACGCAGCAATTACGGTTAGTTTATTTGGCTTTATTGCCTTTTTAATCTATGACGAAATACGCATGAAGAAACTAGCAAAGGAAGAAACTAATGGCGACGAAGATTAAAGTAACAAGCTTGGACGCAGGTAAGCGCATTGATGCGTTTTTAGCGGAGAAGCTAGCGATGAGCAGGAGTCAGCTCGCGCTTACTTTTAAAGATGAACAAGTTTTTGTTAACGGTGCGCCAGTTAAACCAAGCTACCGCGTTAAAGAAGGTGACGAAGTAACTTATGAACTTGTTGAACGCGACGAACTAAGCTTAAAACCGTACGATTATCCGCTTGATATTCTTTATGAAGACGAACATCTCCTTGTCGTTAATAAAGATGCTGGACTTGTCGTACATCCCGCTTTTGGTCACCATAACAACACACTTGTTAACGCACTGATGGCGCGGAAAACTGCTTTAAGTGACGGAAGTAGCGCCTTTCGTCCCGGCATCGTCCATCGGCTTGATAAAGATACTAGTGGCGCGATTATTGTTGCGAAAAGTAACCGTGTCCACGAAGCGCTCGGCAAGCAGTTTAAAAATCAGCAGGTTAAACGTAACTACGTTGCGATTGTGAAAGGCAGCTTAACTGAAGAAGCCGGGATGATTAAGACGTACTTAACTAGAAGTAATCTAAATTACCAGAAAATGATGAATACGAGTGACAAAGGTAAACTCGCCATTACGCATTTTAAAGTACTTGAACGGTATAAAACGCATATGCTTTTAAGTTTAGAACTTGAAACAGGACGCACGCACCAAATTCGTGCGCATCTCGAGTTTATTAATTGTAGCATTGAAGGCGATAAGCTTTATGGCACGAATAATCGTACCTTATATAAAAAAGGGCAACTTCTACATGCCCATAGTTTAACGTTTACGCATCCTGTAACGAACGAAGAATTAACCGTAACTGCACCGTTACCAAGTTACTTCAAAGAAGTTACACGTCAGTTGGAAAAATACGCTTAAAATTTTTAAAATTGCATTTAATAATTTTCTTTAAAGCACTCGGACCGTGGAAAGTGAGAAATTCACGGGCGAATTCATCAACCTTTTCACCTGCTCCAAGCGGTATTTCTGTCCGAAACTGTTTATTTAGTGCAGCTATTTCAGTTAAGAAGTAGTAACGCGCGATTACACTTGCTAAAGCAATACTTAAAGCGTTAGCTTCGCCATTAGCGACGTGAATAATATCAACTTGCGGTAATTCTTTGACGTAGCCAGCAAATGTGTCTTCCGCAACAAAGCGATCAAGCAGTAATAATGTTTCGTTTTCACGTTGCCCAAGTAAAGTTAGCACATTAACATGGAGCATTGCTTTAATTTTATTCATGTTATAGCCTTTGTGGATGAGTTCATTAAGTTTTTCATTTCGGACAATGTTTTTAACATGTTTAAATTCATTAATTAAAAAAGGCCCGATACTTAAAATATAACTATCACTCAGTTTTTTCGAGTCAGTTATCCGGTAACTTTTAACTTTTGCTAAGTCTTCTTTACGAACTAGTGCGCTTACAACGACAACAGGACCAAAAAAGTCACCAAACCCGGTTTCGTCACTACCAATTTGTGGATACTGGTGAATTGGCTCAGCAACTGTAGCTTGTGGTTCGGCCTTTTTCTTCACTTCATAGTACATTTTTAAGTATGGCGGAAGTGTTCCCGTCACAACGGCATTTAAATAGTCGTGCTTTGTATTATCGTAAATTTTTAACGTAAATTCCGCCGTTTCATAGTAACGCAAGACAAACTGTTCGTCTGTTGGTTTTGCATCAAGACTAAGCGCGCTGATAAAGCCGGGTAATAAATTCCGTTTAATCTGAATTGTGTATTTTTCCATACAATTATTTTATCATAAAGGGCGAACTCTAAAGTGGTGAGTAACAAATAATAACGGTTTATTCCGGCCTAAAGCCGTTATTATGATTATATTTTATATAATTACCGCTCTCATGTTATAATTTTCTCAAGAGGTGAAGACGATGTTTAATGCAATACTAAGTACGATAGTTGAAGACTTTATGGTCAACATAATTGCCGGGCTTGTTGGGGCGGCAATTATAGGCGCTGTTACTTTTTTAATTCGACTAATCCAGAACAAACGATTTGAAGATAAATTCCCGATATCCGGCAAATATATTTCGAAATACGAAGATTTAGAAGACGGGGCAATTGTTGTTCGCAGTGCTCCAGCGACTTTTAAGCAAAAAGGGAAAAAGGTTACTGGGGAAACGACGTTTGACGGGCAAAGAACGTGGATTATGGAAGGGCAAGTTACTGATGAAGGTAATTTCTACGGCATTTATCATGCTGAAGATGCGCATGATCAAGGCGTTGGTAATTTCTTTTTAAAAATCGATAACAAAAAATGCATGTCTGGAATCTGGTCGGGATACGACTCGGAAAACGACAAAGTTTCCGCGGGTAATTATACTTTTCGTCCGGTCAACGAAAACATTCAAATTGTTGACTTAGAACGGAAACATATTCCCGCAATTATTCGCATCGGTGACGAAGAAATTGGCAAAGATTTTGTCGAAATGCCGATTTTAGAAGATTACTTAAATAAACAAGATGTCTTTGTGGGTAAAGTTGCTGTAGACACGCTTAATAAAACCGTTGTCGGGTTCATTTTTTCGTATATTATTGATAAAGAGCAACTGATTGAAATTTTTAACAACAAAGAAAACAAAATTCCGCGGCAACTTTTAGTGAGTGAAAGTTATGCGTACTTAAAATCAACTGCCGTTGACAAAAACTATAAAGGCCAATCAATCGGCACACAATTAGTTGAAGCAACAATTGAAGGTTTCCGGGCCTTAAACGTCTCGACCTTATTTTCAACCGCGTGGAAAAGTGCCAAAGGGACGAATATGCAAGGAATATTCGAGTCGCTTCAATTTAATGAAGCTTACGAAATTGAAAATTATTGGCGCGAAGATAGTATTCTTAAAAAATACAACTGTCCCGTTTGTGGCGAACCACCGTGCGAATGCTCGGCCGTTATCTACGCTCGCTTCTTAATTTAAAATTTACGCTACTTAGCGTCTTTACAAACGCTCTTAACCCTTTTTAATGTTAAAATAACATTATGCAAACAATTAACCTTTTAGAATTTAACGTTATCCGTGATGCACTAAGTCAGTATACAAAAACCGAACTTGGTGCCAATTTTGCGTTAAACTTATTAGCTTACGAAACAGAAAATGCCGCAGAAGCAGCGCTAGGCCTTTTAAAAGAAGCGGAAACACTTTATGTGAAACTAGGCCAACCGCCATTTAGTAATAGCGTTGATCTCCGCCTTGTTTTAAATGCAGCCAAAGAAGGTAACTTACTTTCACCGCGCGACTTAGGTTTAATTCGTCGTGACATTTTAATTTTTACCGAAGTGCTTAGTTTCTTAAGTACTGAATTAAGTAACTTTCCATTTTTAAACAAAGAACTACAAGCTTTTAGCGACTTAAAACCACTCTTAGCGACAATTAACAAAGCAATTTCACCAAATGACGATATTAAAGATAATGCAACCCCAGCACTTAAAAAGATTCGCCGCAACATCTTAAACAAAGAACAAGAAATTACGCGAACAATTAATCAATTACTCACAAAGTACGCCGCGTACGCGAATGAAAATCTTATTACGATGCGCGAAGGTCACTATGTTATTCCAATTTCAGCACGCTATAAAAATAAAGTGCAAGGTGTAATTTATGATATTTCAAACTCCGGACAAACACTTTTCATTGAGCCAAGTGAAGTAACGCTTTTAAATAGCGACTTAATTGGGGAACAAAACGAAGAACGCATTGAAATTAACCGGATTCTTCGTGAATTAACGGCGGCAGTTTTAAGTGAATATGACGCTTTAATTAATAATAATATTTTGCTTGCCGAACTTGACTTTCTTTTTGCAAAAGCAAAGTATGGCCACGAAACGAATAGCTTTATCCCCACGTTTAGCACTAATAACACACTAAGTCTTCCTGACGCCCGTCATCCGCTTATTCCAAGCGACCAAGTTGTGAGTAATACATATACACTTAGCGACGAAAACTTCATTGTAATTATTAGTGGCCCAAACGCGGGTGGTAAAACAGTTAGTTTAAAAACAATCGGTTTATTAAGTTACATGGCTAAAGCTGGGCTCATGCTTCCAACAAGTCGCGAAGCAGTCGTGCCTTTTTACGAAAAGATTTATATTGCTATTGGTGACACACAAAGTTTAAGTAGTAATCTCTCTACCTTTAGTGGCCATATTAAAAATCTTGAATATATATTAAACCACGCGACAAAGAGTGACTTAGTGCTGCTTGATGAACTCGGAACCGGAACAAGCCCTGAAGAAGGAGAAGCACTTGCGATTGCGATTACGAACTATTTACATCACGAAAAAATCCCGAGCGTCATTTCCAGTCACTACGCAAAACTTAAAGCATTCGCCTTTACGAAACCCGGCATGACAAACGCTTCAATGGCCTTTAGTGACGAAGAACTACGCCCGTTATATAAATATCATCATAATGTCCCCGGTCTTTCTTATGGGCTCTTTGTTGCCGAGAAGTTTGGGATTAAAAAAGCGATCATTAAGGAAGCCCGCCGCAACTTAAACGAAGACGCCGCAGTTTTTGAACACACGATCCGTGAACTCGAAAAAGAACTCCATGAAGTTACACGGCTTAAAGAAGAATTACTTAAGGATGAAAAAACACTCGCACAAAAGTTAACGCACCTTAAAATTCAAGAAGAAACACTCAAAAGACTTCAGCAAGAGTTGCATCTAGCGAAAAAAGATGCCGTCGCTGAGTACGTCACGGAAACAAAAGCAAAACTTGAACGTCTTTTAGAAGAAGCGTTTAAAACGGGCGGTAAAGCGCATGAAATTATTGAGCTTAAAAAAGCTGTTGACGAAGTTTTAGAAACGCCGGAAGAAGGAAAAATCAAACTTAAAGAATCATTTATGTTTGGTGACTACGTTTTAGTGAAAACACTCGGTGTTAACGGTGTAATTACGAAACTTACGGGAAAAACAGCGACTCTTAAACTTGATAACGGCAAAATTATGCGGGTTAAGCTAACGCAAATTACGCAAGCAAAGAAAAAGGCAGCCCCAAAAGCAAAAGCAGCAACAATTAGTTACGAACAAGATTATATTGAAAGTGTTCCGCTTGAACTAAATGTAATCGGGAAGCGTGTTGATGAAGCACTGCGACTCGTTGAAACTTATTTAGATAAATGTTTACTAAAAAACTACAGTGAAGTCCGGATTATTCATGGCTTTGGTACTGGTGCCTTGCGCAGCGCAATTCACGAATACTTACGTAGTAGTTCGTACGTTAAAAGCTTCCGTCTTGGCCGTGAACATGAAGGCCACGGTGGGGCAACAGTTGTTTCGCTATGAAAAATAAAGATCTAAAATTTTTAGTTAGTAATTTACCAGCAAGTCCTGGTGTTTATTTAATGCAGGATAAGTACGGCAAAATTATTTATATTGGGAAAGCGAAAAACTTAAAAGCGCGTGTGAGTCAGTACTTTACACGACCGCAAATAGGTAAAGTGCAGGCGATGGTGCGCAATACAGTGACATTTGACTTAATGCTCACGGAAACAGAAAAAGACGCGTTAATACTTGAACTTAAACTTATTCAAACGCATTACCCGCGTTATAACGTTTTACTGCGTGACGATTCGCATTACCCGTATATTGCGCTTAGTAAGATGGGTGACCCGACCGTGCAAATTACGCGTGACGCGAGTAAACGGGAACTTTATCATTACTTTGGCCCTTTCCCGCAAAGCAAAAGTGCGTATGACATTGTGACACTCGTTGACCGGCTTTTTAAAACGAAGAAATGTAAAAGTAAGCAAAAAGAACCTTGTTTTTATTACCATTTAGATTTATGTCTTGGTTACTGCTTTAAAATAGTGCCAGAAGACGAAAAAGAAGCCGTACGAGCAAATGTACTCGCCTTTTTAAACGGGAAAGACCAGACAACTTTAAAGCATTACGAAACGCTTGTAAAAAAGCATAGTGACGAACTAAACTATGAAAAAGCGCAAGAATACCAAAATATTGTGAAAAGTATTCAGCATATTTTAAGCGACCAAAAGATTGAACTTAAACGCAAGCAAGATCTTGATGTAATTAGTTTTGCCCAAAGTGACGACTTACTGAGTATTTTAATCGTTAACTATCGCCGCGGCATTCGCCAAGCCCAAGTTTTTGAAACGGTCACACTCTTTGGGGAAGTAACGGAGCTCTTAACAACGTTACTTTTACAATATTACGAAAAGAAAATGATTCCACCACAAATTATTATTGGCTCAAGCGAAGTCGCGCATGCGCTTAGTCTTGTCCTTGAAACTAAACTGCATGTCCCGAAAGCGGGGATTTACTTAGAACTACTGAATAACGCTTACGTTAACGCGACTGAACTTTTAAGTAAAGAACTGTTATATCGCCAAATTGATTTAGATGCGGAAAAACTTTTAACGAAGTTTAGCGAATTACTCAGTATTAATTACCCGGCCCAAATCGATTTTGTCGATATTGCGCATCTTGCTGGGAGTGATGCTGTCGGTGTCGTGACGACGTTTAAAAATGGACGGCCGTTTAAAAAGCTTTACCGCAAGTACAATATTAAGACGAGCAAAGATAGTGATGACTATCAAAGTTTAAGTGAAGTACTGATGCGTCACTATAATCGAAAACTTGCTGAAAAAAACAATATCCCCGATTTGCTGTTCGTTGATGGCGGGCTTGGCCACTTAAATAAGGCGCTCGAAGTTAAGGAAGCATTAAGCTTAGCGTTCCCTGTTTTCGCGCTTGTTAAAAACGAAAGACACCAAACACGCGCTTTACTTAATGAAAGCGGTGAAGAAGTCGTCTTACCGCGTGAACTACTGCACTTTCTCGCAAGCATGCAAGAAGAAGTTCACCGCTACGCTATTACAACGCATCAACATAAACGGAAAAAAGGGATGTACAAAACACTCCTTGATGACGTTAAGGGGCTTGGACCAAAGCGGCAAAGAATCTTACTGCAAACTTATAAAACGCTCAACGCAATGCAAACCGCAACAGTCGAAGAACTCGCGCAACTTATTCCCCTTGAAGTCGCGAAAGCACTTTACGAAGCTTTAAGTAGCGTTGAACTATAAAAAAGCGATAATTTATAACGACCATATTTGACATTTAACACTTTAACTTTTAGATTTTTTATAGTAATATAAAACAAGTGTCTCGGTAGCTCAGTTGGATAGAGCAACAGCCTTCTAAGCTGTGGGTCGGGCGTTCGAATCGCTCCCGGGACGCCACACAAACGAACTAAACTACCTTTATTGGTAGTTTTTCTTTAAGTAAAGCAGGTAAATTATAGTAAGCTAAAGTTAACGAATTAAGAACGTCAACGGAAGGAGTAATTATGAACGCTGTATATATTAAAGAATTTGGTGACGCGAGTAAGATTATTGTTGGTCAACTTGATAAACCTAGCGTTAAGGCTGGTGAAGTTTTAATTAAAACACTCGCAACAACAATTAATAACGTCGATATCATGATTAGAAAAGGTTTATATCCAATTGATGCACCGATGCCATTTTTACTTGGAAGAGATGTCGTCGGTATTGTAATCGACGCAAATAATAGCGCGTTTAACAAAGGTGACATCGTCTGGAGTAATTCGCTTGGTTACGAAAACCGTAACGGTGCGAGTGCGAGTTACTTAGCAAT